>CADEEH010000171.1 GCA_902826305.1 uncultured Burkholderiales bacterium | reverse complement strand
CAGTTCCAGGTGACGGTGATCGAGAACGTCGACGAGCGGCACCTGAAGACCGCGATCTGGCTGTTCCCGCTGTACATGCTGCTGATCAACCTGTTCGTGCTGCCGATCGCGTTCGGCGGCCGGCTGCACTTTGCGGCCGGCGACGTCGACGCCGACACGTTCGTGCTGACGCTGCCGATGTCGGAGGGGCAGCCGGCGCTGGCGCTGCTGGTCTACCTGGGCGGCCTGTCGGCGGCCACCGGGATGGTGATCGTCGAGACGATCGCGCTGTCGACGATGGTGTGCAACGACCTGCTGATGCCGGTGCTGCTGCGGCTGGACGCGTTCCGGCTGCGCCGGCAGCAGGACGCGACCGGGCTGCTGCTGTGGATCCGGCGCGGTGCGATCGTCGCGATCATCCTGCTCGGCTACCTGTACTTCCGCTTCGCCGGCGAAGCCTACGCGCTGGTGTCGATCGGGCTGATCTCCTTCGCCGCGGTCGCGCAGTTCGCGCCGGTGGTGCTCGGCGGCATCTACTGGCGGGGCGCCAACCGCAAGGGTGCACTCGCCGGCCTGGCCGCCGGCTTTGCCGTCTGGTGCTGGACGCTGCTGCTGCCGGCGTTCGCACGCTCGGGGTGGATCGACATCGGCCTGGAGGACGGCCCCTTCGGCATCGAGATGCTGCGGCCGCAACGCCTGTTCGGGCTGGACAGCCCGGACCCGATCACCCACGCGATGATCTGGAGCATGATCGCCAACGTGGGGGCGTTTGTTGTCGTCTCGTTGTGGTCGCGGACGGGAGCGACCGAGCACCAGCAGGCACGGCGGTTCGTCGACGTGTTCGCACGTACCGGCGGCGAGATCGCGACCTGGCGCGGCTCGGTGTCGGTCGGTGAACTGCAGGTGCTGGCGACCCGATTCCTCGGCGCCGCGCAGGCCAGGGCGCTGCTGCCGGAGGCGCCGGGTGATGCGGCCGATGCCGCGCAGGTGCATCGCGTCGAGACCGCACTGGCCGGTGCGATCGGTGCATCGTCGGCGCGGATCATGATCGCGTCGGCGACCCGCGAGGAGGCGCTGACCGTCGAGGAGATGCGGCGGATCGTCGACGAGGCGTCCCAGGTCGTGGCCTACAGCCACCAGCTCGAGCAGAAGTCGCGCGAACTCGAGGCGGCCACCGCCGAACTGCGCGCGGCCAACGAGCGGCTCAAGGAACTGGATCGCCTGAAGGATGACTTCATCTCGACCGTGAGCCATGAACTGCGCACACCGCTGACCTCGATCCGTGCCTTCTCGGAGCTGCTCGCCGAAGACCCCGAGATGGACGAGGCGCAGCGGATGCAGTTCCTCGGCATCATCGTCCAGGAGAGCGAACGGCTGACCCGGCTGATCAACAACATCCTCGACCTGGCGCGGCTCGAGGCCGGCCGGGTCGACTGGAACGTCGAGCCGCTCGACCTGGCCGACGTCGTCGAGCAGGCGATCAACGCGACCCGTTCGCTGTTCGAGGAGCGCGAGGTCGCGCTCGACCACGAGGCGGTCACCGGGCCGTTGCCGCCGGTGCTCGGCGACCGCGACCGGCTGGTGCAGGTGGTGATCAACCTGCTGTCGAACGCGGTCAAGTTCTCGGCCCCGGGCACCGGCCGGGTCACGATCCGGGTCGGGATGGACGATGCACGACTGACGGTCGCCGTGCAGGACAATGGCCCTGGTGTCGCGCCGGCGGACCGGGAAGTGATCTTCGAGAAGTTCCGCCAGGGCGGGGACACGCTGACCGACAAACCGGCCGGCACCGGCCTCGGCCTGCCGATCAGCCGCCAGATCATCGAGGGGCTCGGCGGTCGCCTCTGGCTCGACGACACGGCCGGCACCGGGGCGCGCTTCGTGTTCTCGATCCCGCGGGCCGCCCCCGGGGACGAATCGCGGGAGCAGATCCCCGCGCATGAACGGAGTCTCTAGTCGTATCCTGATGGTGGACAAAAAACAAGGTGTCCGCGGGACGGCACGTTCGCGGAGCGCCGGCGAAGGGACGGTGAGGACATGGAGACGACGGTGGGCCGCAGGAAGATCCTGGTGGTCGACGACGAACGCAACATCACCACCGCGCTGCAGTTCCTGCTGGAGCGCAGCGGCTACGAGGTGCGGTGTGTCGGCGACGGCCTGGCCGCGCTGGCCGAAGTCGAGGTGTTCACGCCGGACCTGGTGCTGCTCGACGTGATGATGCCGGGCATGAACGGCTACGAGGTCTGCCAGCGGATCCGCGAGAACGCCGACTGGTACGGCACGCGGGTGATGATGCTGACCGCGAAGGGCCGCGAGGTCGACGCCCAGAAGGGCATCGCGGCGGGTGCGGATGCCTACGTCACCAAGCCGTTCTCGACCCGCGACCTGCTGGCGCAGGTCCGCCGGATCCTGGAGCAGGGCCGCTGATGGAAGAGACGGGGCGGCTCGTGGCCCTGGTTGCCGGTGGTGCCGGCGTGCTGGCACTGCTGGCCCTGGTCGTCGCGTTCGTGTTTCATCGGTCGTGGCGCAGCCAGCGGCGGTGGCTGCGTGCGGCCGCCGACGAGGTGAGGATCGCCGCGTCGTCCAATCCGTCGCACCGGCTCGCCGAGGGCCAGGGCACCGAGGAGCAGCGTGTGCTGGCCGCCGCGATCAACGCGCTGGCCGCACGGCATTCGGCACTCGCCGCCGACGTCGAGTCGCGCGAGGCCCGGGCCCGCGCCGGCGCGGAGGCCGAGCGCGAGCGGCTGGCCGCGATCGTCTCGCAACTTTCCCAGGGCGTGATCGTCTGCCGGTCCGATGGCGAGATCCTGCTCTACAACGACAGCGCACGCCGGCTGCTCGAGACGACCGGTGTCGCCGGCGCACCCCGGCTGGCCCTGGGCCGGTCGCTGCACGGCTGGATCGATCGGCCGCTGATCGACCATGCGTTGTCGATGCTCGGCCAGCGTGCCGCGCGCGAAGGCCCGGTCGCGCAGGCCTCGTTCGTCACGACGACCCGTGGCGGCACGCTGCTGCGGGTCCGCGTCGTGGCCCTGGAGGCCGGCCTCGCGCTGACCCTCGACGACGTGACCGCGCCGATCGAGACCGCCCGCCGGGTCGACGCGCTGGTGACGGCGATGTCCGCCGAAGGTCGTTCGGCGCTGGGCAACCTGCGCACGGCGATCGAGACGCTGCGCGAGTTCCCCGACCTGGATGCGTCGCACCAGTCGACGCTGGTCGACATCGTGGTCGAGGAGGCCGGCCGCCTGGGCGACCGGCTGCAGTCGACCGAAACGGAATACGCGACGCTGGTCACCTCGCAATGGTCGTTCGAGGACATCCTGCTCGACGACCTGCTGATGGCCGCCGGCGGACGGATCCGATCGCGGCTGGACCTGGCGTGTGCCGTCGACGCGGCGGCCGGGGAGACCTGGGTGCGGGTCGACAGCTTCGCGATCGTCCAGGCGCTCAGCGCGCTGGCCAGCCGCGTGAAGATGCACTGTGCGGCGACCGGATTCGAGCTCGCGTCGGTGCTCGACGGTGGCCGCTTCGTCGGCATCGACCTGTGCTGGCAAGGCGCGCCGCTCGACGCGGACACCTGGCGCGGATGGGAATCGCAGTCGCTTCGCCTCGGCGGCGAAGCCAATCCGCTGAGCCTCAAGGCGGTGCTGACCCGGCACGCGGGCGAGGCCTGGCTCGGCGGCGACGATCGGAACGGCGCTCGTTCGGTCCGGCTGATGTTGCCTCGCCACGAGGCCCGGCCGGTCGCGGCCGAGGCGCCGGCCGCGGGTGGTACCCACTACGACCTCGCCCGGCTCGGATCGGAGCCGGGCTCGAGTGATGCCACCAACGATCGGGCACTCGATACGGTCGCCTTCACCGTGATCGACCCGGCGGTCGCGGGCACCGGGGCTTCGACGCGGATCGGGCGCATCGCCGCGGCCCGGATCGTCGGCGGCCGGATCGACGGGCAGGGGCTGGAACTGGCGCCCGCCGGCGAGGAGGGCGAGTTGCACGGCGAGACGGCATTGCCGCCGCTGCACGCCTTCAGCCGTGACACGGTGCTCGTCGCCGAATCGCCATCGACGCTGCTCACCTGGCTGCGCGCGAACCAGTCGAGGACCGGCACCCGCTTCGACGGTCCCGCGCTCGACCTCGCCCGGTTGTTCGCGGCCGCGTACCCGGGACTGGGCACGATGCCGTGGTCGGAGATCGCGCGCCGGATCGGCGTGAGCGGGGCGGCCGCGCGGGGCAGCGCCGCGAGTGTGCAGGCGATGGCCGACGCCCTGCTGCGGCTGCAACCGGAACTCGCTGCCCGTGGCATCGCGACCCTGGCCGATGCCCTGCGCGTGGCCGGGGTCGGCGGCGACCGGACCACACGCTAGGGATCGTGGCGATGCGACTCGCACTGTTCGCCGACCTGCACGCCAACCTGGAGGCGCTGACCACCTGTCTCGCACATGCGGAGGCCCAGGGCGCGGACCAGTGGGCATTCCTCGGCGACCTGGTCGGCTACTGCGCCGACCCCGGGCCGGTGCTCGACATCGTGATGGCCTATGCGCAGACCGGTGCCGCGGTCGTGCTGGGCAACCACGATGCCGCGGCGGTCGGACTCGGCGGCGAAGACCTCAATCCGAACGCAACGACCGCGATCGAGTGGACACGGACGAAGCTGACGGCCGCCCATCGCGACTTCCTCGCCGGCCTGCCGTTGACGGTGCGCGACCAGGACCGGCTGTTCGTACACGCCAGCGCCGCGTATCCGGAGAAGTGGATCTACATCACCGACCCGGCGCGTGCGGCGCATTCGCTGAACGCGGCCCAGGTCACGTACGTGTTCGGCGGCCACGTGCACGAGCCGGTGCTGTACTACATGGGCGCGGATGCCAACCCGCAGCCGTTCCGGCCGATCTCCGGTTTTGCGATCCCGGTGCCTCGGCATCGACGCTGGCTGGCGATCGTCGGCTCGTGCGGTCAGCCGCGCGACGGCAACCCGCTGACCTGCTACGCGTTGTTCGACAGCAATCGCGCCGAAATCACCTGGCACCGATTGCCGTACGACCGGGATGCGACCGCGCGCAAGATCCGCGCGGCGGGGCTGCCGGAAAAACTTGCCCACCGCATCCTCGTCGGCGACTAGTCGGTGAGGTCGTCGGGGTAGGCGCGCAGCCACTGGCGGGCGGCTTCGCAGTCCGGGTACAGCGATCGCACCTGGGCCCAGAAGCGCGGGCCGTGGTTCAGCTCACACAGGTGCGCGAGTTCGTGCGCGATCACGTAGTCGACGATCGGCGGTGGGAAGTGGACCAGGCGCCAGTTCAGGCGGATCGCACCGTCGGCGGTACAGGTGCCCCACCGTGTCCTCGCCGAGGACAGCGTCCAGCTCGACGGTGTTCGGCCGAGTCGCGCCGCGTAGACCGGGATGCGTGCGGCGAAGTAGTTTCGTGCCTGTTCCTTCAGCCACGGCTGCACACGATCGCGGGTCGACGGGTCACCCCTCGGGCCCGGCGGCACCAGCAGCCTCGTGCCGTCGCGACGGACACGGCCCGGGGAGCCGTCGAGTATGACCAGTGTCAACGTGTCCCCGAGCACCGGCACCGGTGCGCCATCGTCCCATCGGATCGCCAGCCGCTCGCGTCGTTCGGCATGTTCGCGCCATTCGGTCCGTTTCCTGGCGATCCAGCCGGACTTCTCGTGCAGTGCCAGTTCGATCTCCGCCAGTGTCACCCAGCGCGGTGCGGTCACCGTGAGTCCGCGGTCGTCGATCACGAAGCCGATCGTCCGCCGGGCCGATCGCCGCAGCTCGTAGTCGACCTCGTCATTGCCCAGGCGGACCTGCCGACGCGCGCGCCCGGTCCCGCGCGGTGTCCGCCCGCCGGGAGGCGGCGGCACGGCCGGCGTCGGGGTGATGCCCTCGGGTGTGACGCCGGCACCGGGTGCCGGCTCGGCCGGAAACAGCGGCAGCGTCAACTGGCGCGCGATGTCGAGTGCGCGCTGTCCGAGTCGGTTCAGCGGGCCGGTCATGTCCGGTAGACGTGCGGACTGATGCGCCGCATCTCGCCTTCGATCCAGGCCTCGACCTCGCGATTCACCTCGTCCGGCTCGCGTCCGCGGGTTTCGATCGGTTGGCCGATCGACACCGTGATCAGGCCGGGGGTCTTGTGGAACGAACCCTTCGGCCAGCGCTCGCCGGAGTTGACGGCGATCGGGACCACCGGCGTGCCGGTGCGTACCGCGAGCCGTGCGCCGCCCGACTTGTAGCGCCCCTGGCTGCCGACGGGCGTCCGAGTGCCTTCCGGAAACATGATGATCCAGCGCCCTTCGGCCAGCTTCCGCTCGCCCTGGCGGACGACCGATTCGAATGCGTCGGTGCCGCGACCGCGGTCGATGTGGATCATGTCCAGCAGCCAGATACCCCAGCCGAAAAACGGCACGAACAGCAGTTCGCGCTTGAACACGAACACCATCTCGCGTGGCATGTGGGCCATCAGGAACATCGTTTCCCAGGTCGACTGGTGCTTGGACAGCAGGATCGCCGGCCCGTCGGGCAGGTTCTCGGCGCCGACGACCCGCCAGCGTATGCCGAGGATCACCCGCGCGGCCCAGATCACCATCGCCGGAAAGGTGATCGTGGCCTTGTAGCGCCAGCTCAGCGGCAGTGGCGCGCAGAGGAGACTCAGGAACGCGACCGGTATCACGGTCACGAGCTGGAACAGGGAGAACAGCAGGCTGCGGATCGTCGCCATCACGCGGCCGTCAGGGAACGAGTTCGTTGGCCACCGCGTTCAGGTCGACGCGCACCTGCGCCGACGGCGGCATGTTGCCGGCACGCATGGTCTGCTCACCCCTTCCCGAGAGCACCAGGATCGCCGGGCAGCCGACCGCCTGCGCGGCCTGCAGGTCGCGCAGCGAATCGCCGACGACCACCGCGTCCTTCGCCGCAACCTCGAAGCGCTCGAGGATCTGCAGCAGCAGCCCGGGCTTCGGCTTGCGGCAGGTGCAGCCGTCGTCGGGACCGTGCGGGCAGAAGAAGATCGCGTCGATCCGGCCGCCGGCCGTCGCCACCTCGCGCACCATCTTGGCGTGGATCGCGTTCAGCGTCGCCAGGTCGAACAGGCCGCGCGAGACGCCGGACTGGTTGGTGGCGACCACGACCTTGTAGCCACCCTTGGTCAGCCGGGCGATCGCCTCCAGGCTGCCGGGCAGCGCCTGCCATTCCGCGGGGGACTTGATGTAGTCGTCGCTGTCGGCGTTGATCACGCCGTCGCGGTCGAGGATGATCAGTCTCATCGGCTGCTCACCGCCGCATCAGGTCGAGAGCATCGCGATGTCGGCGACCCGGTTCATCAGCCCGTGCAGCCGGGCCAGCAGCGCCAGCCGGTTGGCGCGGACGCGCGGATCCTCGGCCATCACCATCACGTCGTCGAAGTAACGATCGACCGCCGCACGTGATCCCGCCAACGCCGCCAGTGCCGGGCCGTAGTCGGCACGCGCGACCGCGGCCGACACGTCGGGAGCGAGGCGATCGATGACCGCGGCCAGTTCGGTCTCCGCGCCTGCGGCGAGCAGTGCCGGATCGACCGCCGGTGCAGCCGCGTCGCCGGACTTGCGAAGGATGTTGCCGATCCGCTTGTTCGCCGCGGCCAGTGCCTGGGCCTCGGGCAGCTGCGCGAACGATCGCACCGCGGCCAGGCGCGCCGGCACCCGTGCCAGCCGCATCGGTCGTTGCGAGAGCACGGCGGCGATCTCCTGCGCCGTGTACCCGCGATCACGCAGATAGCCGGCGAGCCGCTCGAAGACGAACGATTCGAGATCGGCGCGGGCGTCGGTGACCCTGCCGCCGAATGCGTCGAAGGCCGCCGCGATCATCCGGTCGAGGTCGGCCTCGATCGGTCGTTCGATCATGATCCGGATCACGCCCAGCGCATGACGGCGCAGCGCGAACGGATCCTTGTCCCCGCTCGGCGCCTGGCCGATGCCGAACATGCCGGCGAGTGTCTCGAGCTTGTCGGCGAGTGCGACCAGCGTGCCGACCGGTGATGCCGGCAACTCGTCGCCGGCGAAGCGCGGCCGGTAGTGTTCGGCGATCGCGACCGCGACCGCCTCGGGCTCGCCGTCGTGACGTGCGTAGTAGGTGCCCATCACGCCCTGCAGTTCCGGGAACTCGCCGACCATGTCGGTGACCAGATCCGCCTTGGCGAGCAGCGCCGCGCGGTCGACATGCGCCGGATCGGCGCCGCCGTGGGCGGGCACCAGGTCGGCCAATCCGCGCGCGATCGCGCGCAACCGCGTGATCCTTTCGCCGACCGTGCCCAGCTTCGCGTGATGGATCACCGAGTCCAGGCGGGTGATCCGTGCCGCCAGCGGCGTGCGCCGGTCCTGCTCGAAGAAGAACCGCGCATCGGCCAGCCGCGGGCGGACCACGCGCTGGTTGCCGTCGATGATCGCCGACGGATCGTCGATCGCCATGTTGGAGACGATCAGGAACTGCGGCAGCAGCCGCCCGCCGGCGTCGAACAGCGGGAAGTAGCGCTGGTTGGTCCGCATCGTCAGGATCAGGCACTCCTGCGGGACCGCGAGGAACTCGTCGTCGAAACGGCCGACGTATACCGCGGGCCACTCGACCAGCGCGGTGACCTCCTCGAGCAGCGCGGCCACCGCCGGGTCGTCCCCGAGTGATCCGCCGACGCTCTTCGCGCTGGCCGCCAGCAGGGCCGCGATCCGGTCGCGGCGGGTGTCGAACGACGCGATCACCCGCCCGTCGTCTTCCAGCCGGGCCTCGTAGTCGGTCGCCCGCGCGATCTCGATCCTCGGCTGGCCGAGGAAACGATGGCCAGCGGTGATCCGGCCGGCGCGCAGGCCGAGCACCGTCGCACCGATCACCGATTCGCCGTGCAGCACCAGCAGACCATGGGCCGGGCGCACGAAGCTCACGGTGGTCGAGCCGTCGGCGAGCTGGTACTGCATCGTCTTCGGGATCGGCAGCGCCGCGAGCGCCTTCTCGATCACCGCCTGCATCACGTCGGCGAGCGCATCACCGCGCTGGAGCGCGCTGAAAAAGAAACACTCCTGCTTGCCGTCGGAGGCCCGGGTCAGCCGGTCGATCGGTGCCTGCTGCCGCTGCGCCCACTTGACCAGCGCCTGGGTCGGGTTGCCCTGCGCATCCAGCCCGACCTTGACCGACGGTCCCTTGACCTCGACCGTGCGGTCGGGTGCGCGCTCGAGCACGCCGGCCACCAGCACCGCGAGCCGGCGCGGCGAGCAGAAGGTCTTTGCCGTCGCATCCCCTTCGGCCAGGCCACGCGCGGCCAGATCGCCGGCGATCGTCTGCGCGAACACCGAACCCATCCGGCCCAGCGCCTTCGGCGGCAGCTCCTCGGTCAGCAGTTCGACCAGCAGCGCGGACCCGCCCGCTGCGGGGGGTGTCATCGCTTCACCATCGGGAAACCGAGCCGCTCGCGCGATTCGTAGTACGACTGCGCGACGGTGCGCGCGAGCTGGCGCACGCGGCCGATGTACGCGGCACGTTCGGTGACCGAGATCGCCCCGCGCGCGTCGAGCAGGTTGAACGTGTGGGAGCACTTCATGACCATCTCGTAGGCGGGCAGCGCGAGCTTCGCCTCCATCAGCTGGCGTGCCTGCGCCTCGTATTCCTCGAAGTGGCGCAGCAGCATCGCCACGTCGGCATGTTCGAAGTTGTAGGTCGACTGCTCGACTTCGTTCTGGTGGAACACGTCGCGATACGTGATCCCGTCGGTCCAGCGCAGGTCGAAGATGCTGTCGACACGCTGCAGGTACATCGCGAGCCGCTCGAGCCCGTAGGTGATCTCCCCGGTGATCGGCTTGCAGACCAGTGAGCCGACCTCCTGGAAATAGGTGAACTGGGTGACTTCCATGCCGTTGAGCCAGACCTCCCAGCCCAAGCCCCAGGCGCCGAGCGTCGGCGACTCCCAGTCGTCCTCGACGAAGCGGATGTCG
>CADEEH010000170.1 GCA_902826305.1 uncultured Burkholderiales bacterium | reverse complement strand
CGGTCTGGGGCACGACGTTCGAAGGCTACGAGCACAACGTCAACACCCACATCAACCGGCTGCGCAACAAAATCGAGACGGATCCGGCCAATCCGCGATTCGTGCTGACGGTCCGCGGCGTCGGCTACCGGTTCACGGACACGCGATGAAATCGCTGCGCGCGCGGGTGCTGGCACTGGTCATCGGCTTCGGGCTCGGCTCGGCGGTGCTGCTCGCGATCATCATGTACGGCGCGGTGCGCAGCTACTACGTCGACATGGCCTACGAGAAGTCGAGCCAGTTCGCCGAGCGGATCATCGAGATGCACCCGGAACTGTGGGACATCTACGCTCACAATCCGCCGCAGTTCTCGGCGCAGCTGCGCGAGTACATCCTGTACTCGCCCCGCACCGGCCTGTACCTGCTCGACGACCAGGGACGGGTGCTCGCGTCGGCCGGCGAGCACCGCAAGTTCTGGGACGACTACCGGGTCAACCTCGAGCCGGTGCGACGCAGCCTCGAGGCCGATCCGATGATGCCGATCGTCGCCGAGGACCCGGAGCGGGAGGGCAAGACCTGCATCGTGGCCGCGCGACCGGTGAAGGACGGCGGCGTGACGCGGGGCTGGCTGTATGTCGTGGTCCGCTCGGCGGACCTGCCGGCCTACGCTCCCGACATGCTCAAGAGCTACGCGATCCGCACCTCGGTGGCGGTCAGTCTGACGACCTTGGCGCTCGGCGTGATCATGACGGTTGCGATGATCGCGCTGCTGACCAAGCCACTGGTGCATCTGACCGAGGTCGTGGAGCGGGTCAAGCGGGGCGGCTTCGCCGAGGACCTGAGCGACTGCTCGGACGACCTGCAGTGTGGCCGGCACGACGAGATCGGACGACTGTCACTGACGTTCCGCGAGATGTTCGAGCGGCTGAAGTTGGAGATGCAACGTGTAAAGCAAGTCGACAGCCGGCGCCGCGAAATGGTTGCCAGCGTGTCACACGACCTGCGCACGCCGCTGACCGCCCTGATCGGCCAGCTCGAGACCGTCCGCATGAAGGCCGACAGCCTGACGGCGGCGGAGCAGCAGCAGTACCTGTCGCGGGCGCTGCAAAACGCGCAGCATCTGCGCCGGCTGACCGACGCGCTCGCTGAACTCGCCAAGCTGGACAACCCGGACTTCCGGACCCAGTGCGAGCCGATCGCGATCGGGGAACTGGCCGACGATGTCGTGCAGCGCCACGTCACACGGGCCCACGACGCGGGCATCGAACTCGAGGTCGACTACCCGGACGGCCTGCCGCTGACCAGCGTGGATGCCGCGCTGATCGAACGGGCGCTGGCGAACCTGCTCGACAACGCGATCCGGGTCACGCCGTCGGGTGGCAAGGTTCAGGTTCGCGTGGCCAACGGCGGCGACGGCCTGCGCCTGGAGGTGATCGACACCGGCCCCGGCGTCGCGCTGGAGGACCAGCCGCGGGTCTTCGAACGCTTCTTCCAGACCAGCCTGCATCGCGAGTCGCGCGGATCGTCCGGGCTGGGACTCGCGATCGTCAAGCGGGTCGCCGAGCTGCACGGCGGGCGGGTGGGCCTGAGCAGCCAGCCCGGTCGAGGCGCGACGTTCTTCATCGAGCTGCCGCTCCTCGCTGCTTAGAACCGGCCCACGACGGCCGCACGAGCGCGCGAGGATCGAACCAGATTCGATCCGCGGGATTTTCCGCGCCTGATCGACGATAATCCGCATACCCTACTGGTTCGTCGGTCCCGGACCGGCGTTCGCGACCGCGGCTGGTGATTGCAGGGCCGACGCGGCCGTTGTCCCGCCGGCGATCGGCAAGCGCGGCGTCACCGTAACCTGCGCACGTTCCTGATTGAGCCATGGCCCGACTCGCTTTGCTGGAAGACGAACCGATCCAGGCGAACCTCGTCTGCGAGTGGCTGCGCGACGCAGGCCATGTCTGTGTGCATTTCGCCTCGGGCAAGGCGCTGATACGGGCCGCGTTCCGCGAATCGTTCGACCTGTTCGTCCTCGACTGGCTGACGCCGGACATCGACGGTCCCGAGGTGCTGCAATGGATCCGCGAACGGGTCGCCGAACCGATTCCGGTGCTGTTCACGACGGCGCTGGGACGCGAGGAGGACATCGTCCGGGTGCTGCACGCCGGCGCCGACGACTATCTCGTCAAGCCGCTGCGCCGCGCCGAACTGATCGCGCGGATCGAGGCGCTGCTGCGACGCCGGGACCAGTTCCGGCCCGCCGACGGCCCGTTCGAGATCGGGCACTTCGTGTTCGATTCCCGACGCCGGATGGCCCGGGTCGCCGGCGAGGAGATCGAACTGACCGCGAAGGAACTGAACCTCGCGGTGCTGCTGTTCAAGAACGTCGGCCGCGTGCTCTCGCGCGGCTACATCCTCGATCACGTCTGGGGCATCGGCGAGCGGGTGTCGACCCGAACCGTCGACACCCACATGAGCCAGTTGCGCACGAAGCTGCGCATCAACGAGGAGAGCGGCTGGAAGCTGAGCGGCATCCCGCAGCAGGGATACCGGCTCGACAAGCTCGACTGAGCCTAGCGAGCAGGCCCGAGTTGCGCGGGCGGAGCGCAAGCGTACGCGCAGTACGCTGAGCACCGCAGCGCGCAAATCGGGACGCGCAGGGTGCTTCAAGGCGCCAGAACCTGTCTCGAAGCGTAGCGAGCAGGCCCGAGTTGCGCGGGAGGAGCGCAAGCGTACGCGCAGTACGCTGAGCACCGCAGCGCGCAAATCGGGACGCGCAGTAGCTTCGAGACAGGTTCTCAGGGTGATTCGATCAGCCCATGCCGTACCGCAATCAGCGCCAGTTCGGTCTGGTTCTCGACGCCGAGCTTCTGCTTGATCCGGTACAGGTGCGTGCCGACGGTGCGCGGCGAGAGCGACAGCATGTCGGCGATCCGATTCACGGACAGGCCACGCGCCAGATGCAGGAAGACCTCGAACTCGCGTTCCGACAGCAGGTCGATCGGTCCGCTGGGCCCGCCGAGCTGCTGCAGCGCGAGTCCCTGGGCGACGGCGGGATCGATGTACGTGCGCCGCTCGGCGATGCTCGCGAGTGCGACCGACAGCAGTTCGGGCGCGCTGCGCTTGGACAGGAAGCCGAGCGCGCCCGCCTGCAGCATCTTGCGCGCGACACTCGGGTCGTCATGCATCGACAGGCCGAGGATGCGTGCCTGCGGATCGAAGGCGAGGATGCGATGGGTCGCCTCGAGACCGGAAGAGCCGGCCATCGTCACGTCCATCACGACCAGGTCCGGTCGCACGGTCCGGTAGGTGCGATACGCCGACTCGGCGCTGTCGGCTTCCGCGATCACCTCGAACTCCCGGCGCGATTCGAGCAGGAGCCGAAATCCGACGCGCACCATCTGATGGTCATCGACCAGCATCACCGTGTGGGTCACGCGATCCTCTCGTCGCCGCGGACTGGCGCTTGCGTCGACTGGCGTCGACCGCGGGTCACCGCCCCGTGCGCGCGAGCGGCGATTATAACGATCGGCCCGTCGGTCATCGGCATCCGGTGATCGCTTGTGCGAGCCGCGCGAGCGACTCGCGCCATGCGTCGGCCATCGGTGCGGCGAACGGATCGTGGCCGGCACCATCGACCCATGTCAGCTCGGCCCGCGGCATGCGCTCGTGCAGGCGCCACGCGTTGACGGGACGGCATACCAGATCCTGGCGGCCGTGCAGGATGATCACCGGAGCCGAGGGTCGCGCCGCGACGAAAGACGACGCCGCGTCGAGCACGGCCTGCTCACCGAGAAAGCAGTGCTGCCGCAAATAGTGCGCCTGGATCCGGTACCGTGCGAGCGATCGAGCGGCGGCGGCATCGTCCGGCGCGGACTGACCGGTCAGTGCGGCTTCCCAGCGTGCCCACGTGGCTGCCGCGTCGATCAGGCCGGCCTCGACACCGGCCGCGAGGATCGCGAGCGGGCCGGCGGCTCCGGCGACACCCGTCCGCCCGGCGAGTGTGGACAGATCCTTGCCCAGGCGGGCATACGCCTGCGGCACGAAAGCGCCGGCACCATCGAAGAACCAGTCGAGATCCGCCTGGCCGGTCAGGAATGCAGCCCGCAACAGCAGGCCGTCCACTCGCTCGGGGTGCCGTCGGGCATAGGCCAACGCGAGCGCGGTGCCCCACGAACCACCGGCGACCAGCCAACGTTCGAGGCCCGCGTGTTCACGCACGCGTTCGATGTCGGCCACGAGCCGGTCGGTATCGTTCGCGTCGATGCCGCCGCCCGGCGTCGAGCGTCCCGCACCGCGCTGGTCGAAGAGCCACGCGTTCCACGTCCTGCCCTCGAACCACTGTCGCTGCCGCTCACTCGAACCGCTGCCCGGGCCGCCATGCAGCCACACGAGTCCGGCGCCGCGGCGGCTGCCGGCCCGCTCGACATGCAGCCGGTGCCCCTCGCCGACGTCGAGCATCGTTCCCGCCCCCGTCGATTCGTGGTGGTCATTCATGAAATTCATTACGCCCGAATACGCGCGTCACGGCAAGCCAACGATCACGATGGCGCGCACACTACCTCCACGCCAATTGCGGCGCATCGTGCTACAGGAGACAGTCATGAAATGGGAAACCCCGAAAGCCACCGACCTGCGTTTCGGCTTCGAGATCACGATGTACATCTCGACCCGCTGATCGACCACTCGATCCGCCGGGGCCCGGCGGACGCTTCCGCGGATGCGGACGGCTGTTCGGCCCCTCCTCTTGCCCGCGGTCGTGCGCTGACGCCCGACCCGCCGTGCCGACTTCCCGCCCTTGATCCGGCCCGCGGTCGGCTTGAATCTCGAAGGCCCTCCAGGTGAAGATCCAGGTGCTGGGTTCGGCAGCCGGTGGCGGCTTTCCGCAGTGGAACTGCAACTGCCGCAACTGTGCCGGTGTGCGCGACGGTTCGATCCGCGCCACGCGGCGCACGCAGTCGTCGATCGCGATCTCCGCCGGCGGACCCGAGTGGCTGCTGGTCAACGCGTCGCCGGACCTGCTGGCACAGATCCAGGCGTCTCCGTTCCTGCAACCCGCGCGGGCCGCGCGTGACACCGGCATCGCCGCGGTGCTCCTGGTCGACGGGCAGATCGATCACACGACCGGGCTGCTGATGCTGCGCGAGGGACGGCGGCTGCCGGTGTACTGCACCGCGCAGGTCCGCGAGGACCTGACCACCGGCCATCCGCTGTTCAATGTACTCGGTCACTACTGCGGCGTCGACTGGCACGAGATCGTGCCCGCGCTGAGTGTCGACTCGGAAACCGACGGGCGTTTCGCGGTCGCCGGGCTGGATTCGCTGCAATGGACGGCGGTCGCGTTGAAGAGCGCCGCACCGCCCTATTCCCCGCATCGCGAGCGGCCGCAACCCGGGGACAACATCGGCCTGTTCGTCCGCGATCCCGCCAGTGGTCGCAGCCTGTTCTATGCACCCGGCCTGGCCGAGATCGAACCGCATGTCGCGACGCTGATGGCACGCGCCGACTGCATCCTGGTCGACGGCACGTTCTGGCGCGACGACGAGATGATCCGGCTCGGGATGTCGTCCAAGCGCGGACGCGAGATCGGCCATCTGGCGCAGTCCGGAGCCGGCGGGATGATCGAACAACTGCGCGCATTTCCCCATGCGCGCCGGATCCTGATCCACATCAACAACACCAACCCGATCCTCGACGAGGACTCACCCGAACGGGCGGCACTGCTGGCCGAAGGCATCGAAGTCGCCTTCGACGGCCTGCCGATCGAACTGTGAACCAGGCCATGCCGACCACCGCTTCCAGCGCCTCGGTCGTCGCACCTGCGGCCGATCCCTCCGGCATCGGCGCCGCGGCGCCCTGGAGTGCCGAGGAGTTCGAGGCCAGGCTGCGCGGCCGCGGCGAGCGATACCACATCCATCATCCGCTGCACGTGCGCATGGCCGAGGGCCTGCTGACGCCCGAGCAGATCCGCGGCTGGGTCGCCAATCGGTTCTATTACCAGATCAACATCCCGCGCAAGGATGCGGCGATCATGGCCAACTGCCCGGACCGCGAGGTCCGGCGGCAATGGATCCAGCGGATCATCGACCACGACGGCACACCAGGGGGTGACGACGGCGGCATCGAGGCCTGGCTGCATCTGGGCGAGGCGGTCGGCCTGAGCCGCGACGAGTTGTGGTCGCTGCGCCAGGTGCAGCCGGGTGTGCGATTCGCGGTCGACGCCTACGTGAATTTCGCGCGCCAGGCGACCTGGCAGGAGGCGGTCTGCTCGTCGCTGACCGAACTGTTCGCGCCGCACATCCACCAGAGCCGGATCGATTCCTGGCCGTCGCGATATCCGTGGATCGACCCGAAGGGGCTCGGCTACTTCAAGGGTCGACTGAGCCAGGCGAGACGCGACGTCGAACACGGCCTCGCGGTGACGCTGTCGTACTTCCGCACCCGCGCCGAGCAGGAACGCGCGGTGAAGATCCTCGAGTTCAAGCTCGACGTGTTGTGGTCGATGGCCGACGCGATCATGCTCGGCTACTGCGACGTGGAGGTCAGGTGATGAGTGCGGTCGTGCCCCGCCTCGCACGTGGGCTGCGGCTGCAGTTCGAGCCGGCGCAGCAGGCGTGGGTGCTGCTCTACCCGGAAGGCATGGTCAAGCTGAACACACCGGCCGCGGAGATCCTGCGCCGGTGCGACGGACAACGCGACACGACGGCGATCGTCGCCGACCTGGAGTCCGAGTTCGCTGCGACCGGCCTGGCCGCCGACGTCGAGGAGTTCCTCGCGCTCGCGCGCCAGCAGAAATGGATCGAGTCGTGACTTCGATTCCCGGGGATGTCGTGAGCACCGCGCCACCGTCGATCGGGCCACCGCTGTGGCTGCTGGCCGAGCTCACGTATCGCTGCCCGCTGCATTGTGTGTTCTGCTACAACCCGGTGGACTTCGCCCGGCACGAGACCGAACTGTCGACCGACGACTGGCTGCGCGTGTTGCGCGAGGCCCGCGAGCTGGGCAGCGTGCAGTGCGGCTTCTCCGGCGGCGAGCCGCTGGTCCGCGACGATGTCGAGGTGCTTGCCGCCGAGGCCTCCCGCCTCGGCTTCTACACGAACCTAATCACCTCCGGCATCGGCCTCACCGACAGGCGCCTGGAGGCCCTGCGGCAGGCCGGGCTCGACCACATCCAGCTCTCGTTCCAGGACTCGACCCGGGAGATCAACGATTTCCTCACCGACACCAAGACGTTCGATCTGAAGCGCCGTGTCGGCGCGGCGATCCGCGGCCACGGCTACCCGATGGTGCTCAACTGCGTGATCCACCGGCTCAACATCGACCATGTCGATGCGATCGTCGAGTTCGCGATCGAGATGCAGGCCGAATACCTGGAGTTCGCGAACGTCCAGTTCTATTCGTGGGCCAACGTCAACCGGGAGCACCTGCTGCCGAGCCGCGAACAGCTGCAGCGGGCGGAGGCCGCGATCGGGCGCTGGCGCGAGCGACTCGGCACGAAGATGAAGATCTTCTTCGTGGTCCCCGACTACTACGAGAAGCGGCCGAAGAAGTGCATGAACGGCTGGGGCAACATCTTCCTGACCATCGCGCCCGACGGCACCGCGCTTCCGTGTCACACCGCACGCATGCTGCCGGGGCTGGACTTTCCGAGCATACGCGACGAATCGTTGCGTTCGATCTGGTACGAGTCGGCGGGATTCAACCGCTTTCGCGGGACCGGATGGATGAAGGCGCCCTGCAACACCTGCCCGGAGCGGGACAACGACCTCGGCGGCTGCCGCTGCCAGGCGTACATGGTCGCCAACGACCCGGCCGCGGCCGATCCGGTCTGCGAGTTCTCGCCGCATCACCACCGGATCGTCGAGGCGGTCGCGGGGGCGCAGGGCGAATCGGTCCAGGCGCCGCCGGATGTGCAGCCGCTGGTGTTCCGCTCACCCGAGTCGTCACGCCGGCTGGCGCGTCCGTTCTGATGGCGTCACCAGCGGGCGGCTGACCGGAGCCGATCGAACCCGCGACGATCGGCTCCCCATGCTGGCGCCCGCCACCGACCTGTGTTTATCCTTCCGCCGATGAGCCGACGTCACCGCATCCTGCTCGCCCTGGCGACGGTCGTCGCCCTGTCGGGCGCTTGCAGCGCGCCGCGTGCGCCCGAGATCGTGCCGGCCCCGGCACCTGCACCGACACCGGTTCCCGCCGCCCGGCCCGGGCCCGCTGCCGACGCAACCACCTTGCGGATCCGCGCGGCCGAGGGCGCAACCAACGACTGGCCGAGCTACGGTCGCGACTACGGCAACCGCCGCTTCTCGCCGTTGACACAGATCGATCGCACCAACGTCTCGCGCCTCGGCCCGGCGTGGACCTGGAACAGCGGCATCAACGCGACCTTCCAGGCGACCCCGATCGTGGTCGACGGCTTGATGATCGTGTCGCTGCCATTCAACCATGTCGTCGCACTCGACGCACGCACCGGTCAGCCACGCTGGCGATACGAGCATCGGCGCCGCGAGTGGCCGATGTGCTGCGGGCCAGCGAACCGTGGCGTCGCGGTCGGCGACGGCAAGGTGTTCATCGGCACCGTGGATGCGCGCCTGCTTGCGCTCGACATCACGGACGGGCGGCTGCTGTGGGACGTCGACGTGGCCGCCGACCGCACCTCGCAAGGCGAGAACATCGAGTCGCTCGATGCGGCCGATCCGCTGCGCGGGGCCAGGACCACCGGCGCAACCGGTGTCGGCATCGCGATGGCGCCGGTGGTCTTCGAAGGCAAGGTGATCGTCGGCATCACTGGAGTCGGCTACGGCCTGCACATCGACTCGCCGCGCGCCGATGCGCCGATGGGCGCGGTCGTCGGCATCGCCGGCCGTTACGGTCGACCGGGATTCCTCGCAGCCTTCGACACCGGTTCCGGACGACGGGTCTGGCAATTCGACACGATCCCGGACAAGGGCTGGGAAGGATCGATGCGGACGACGACGCCGGACGGCCTGCGGCTCAACCGGCAGATCGAGCGCGAGCGCGCGGAACTCCCCGCCCACCCGGACGCCTGGCGCTACGGCGGGGGCTCGGCCTGGAGCACACCGGCGATCGATCCCGAGCGCGGGCTGCTGTATTTCGGGACCGGCAATCCGTCGCCGCAGATGGACGACGTATCACGGCCCGGCGACAACCTGTACACGGTGTCGCTGGTCGCACTCGACGTGCGCAGCGGACGCCTGCGCTGGTACTGGCAGCAGGTGCCGCATGATGTCTGGGGTTACGACGTCGCCAGTCCGCCGGTGCTTTTCCGCTGGCAGGGCAAGGTCAACGGCATCGAACGCCACGTCGATGCGGTCGGCCAGGCGAGCAAGACGGGCTGGTTCTACGTCCATGACCGGGACACCGGTGAGCTGTTGCTGCGCTCGGCGCCCTTCGTGCCGCAGCACAATCTGTTCGCGCGGGCGACGCCGGACGGTGTGCGCATCTTTCCCGGCGTGGTCGGCGGATCGAACTGGTCACCGGTCGCAGTCGATCCGACACGCGGCGCGGTGTTCATCGCCGGCATCCACATGCCGATCCGCTACACGCTGCGCCAGAGCCGCGGCAGCGAGGGCAAGCCCGCGCTGCGTTACGCCGCGTTGGAACCGATCGAGGAGCCGCGCTGGGGCCTGCTGAGCGCGATCGACCTCGCCAGCGGACAACTGCTGTGGCAGCAGAAGACCGCCGAACCGCTGGTCGGCGGCGTGCTGGCCACCGCGGCCGGCCTGGTCTTCACCGGCGAAGGCAACGGGACGTTCGCGGCGTACGACAGCGACCGCGGCAACCAGTTGTGGCGTTTCGAAGCCGCGGCAGGTGTCAACGCCCCGCCGATCAGCTACCAGATCGATGGCACGCAATATGTCGCGGTCGCCGCCGGCGGCAACCAGTTGTTCGGTTACCGCCAGGGCGATGCGATCCACGTCTTCAAGCTCATCGACCGCTGAAGCGGCGG
>CADEEH010000169.1 GCA_902826305.1 uncultured Burkholderiales bacterium | reverse complement strand
GACTACAACTTCGGCCAGATCTCGGCCGAGTGGGTGCGCAACATCGTCAAGGAGAAGGGCGGCACGATGGTCGGCGAGGAGTTCATCCCGCTGTCGGTCTCGCAGTTCAGCCAGACGATCCAGAACATCCAGAAGGCCAAGCCCGATGTGCTGATGACGCTGCTCGTCGGCGCCAACCAGGCGTCGTTCTACGAACAGCAGGCCGCGGCCAACCTGAACATCCCGATGGGCAGCTCGGTCAACGTCGGCCAGGCCTACGAGCACAAGCGGTTCAAGCCGCCGGCGCTCAAGGACATGTACGTGACGGCGAACTACATCGAGGAGGTCGACACGCCGGCCAGCAAGGACTTCGTCAAGCGCTTCAAGGCGAAGTTCCCCAACGAGCCGTACATCAACCAGGAGGCGGCCAACTCCTACACCGCGGTGTACCTGTATGCCAAGGCGGTGGAGAAGGCGGGATCGGCCGACAAGAAGGCGGTCGCGAAGGCGCTGTCCAGCGGCATCTGCCACGAAGGACCGTCCGGCAAGGTGTGCATCGATCCGAAGAGCCAGCACCAGAGCCATACGATCTATCTCGTCCATGTCCAGGCCGACCACTCGGTGAAGGTGCCGAAGACCTGGGACAACATCGAGCCCTACTGGCTCGGGCAGGTGGGCTGCGACCTGAGCAAGAAGGAAGACACCTCCCAGTACACACCCAGCAAGCTGCCGAAGAAATAAGGAAACGAGCGCACGTCACGGGACCCGGCCCGCGGGCCGGGGTCACGCACGGTCGGACCGGCCGGGGCCCGCAGGGCTCGGCGGGTTCGACGGCTCGACGGGCTCTACGGGTTCGGCAGGTTCGGTGGGTTCGACGGGCGGCTGATGGGCTCGGGGGAGGCAGGTGACCGAAGCATTCGGGTTCTTCTTCCAGTGGGCGGATTCGTTCGCCTTCCTGGTGCTCGCCTCGATCGGCCTGGCGATCATCTTCGGCATGATGGGGGTGATCAATCTCGCACACGGTGAGTTCATCATGTGCGGGGCGTACGTGACGGTGCTGGCCCATCGGACGGGCCTGCCGCTGCCCGTGTGCATGCTGCTGGGTGCCCTGGCGGCCGGGGCGATCGGCATCCTGCTCGAGCGCCTGATCATCCGGCATCTGTACCACCGCTTGTACGACTCGATCGTGGCCACCTGGGCGATCAGCCTGATCGCCACCCAGGGCATGCTGATCGTGGCCGGGCCGTCGATCGAGGGAATCAAGACGCCGTTCGGCAGCTTCAGCGTCGGCGGCCTGTCGTTCTCGACCTACCGCGTCGTCCTGATGGCCGTTGCACTGCTGCTGCTCGCAGGGCTCTACCTGCTGTTCATGCGCACACGGTACGGGGTGCATGCACGCGCGACGATCCAGAATCCGGACATGGCGCGCGCGCTCGGCGTCGATACCGGCCGTGTCTACGGCATGACCTTCGGGCTGGGCGCGGCCCTCGCCGGGCTGGCCGGCGCGCTCTATGCACCGACGACAACCACGGTGCCCACGATGGGCGGGGCCTTCATCGTGCAGGCCTTCGTGACCGTGGTCGTCGGCGGGGCCAACGCGCTGGTCGGCGCGGCGCCCGCCGCGGCGATCCTCGGAGTCGTGCAGAGCGCGCTGGCCGCGAGTTACGGCCAGACCATCGGGCAGATCGGACTGCTGATCGCGGTGATCCTGGTCGTGCGCCTGCTGCCGCGTGGATTGAGCGGCGTGCTTTCGCGGGGTGATGGTGGCTAGATTCGTCGGACTGCTGGAAGGTCCGCAGACCCTGGGCCGAGGTCCCGTGTTCTGGGGTGGCTTCGTCGCGCTGCTGGTGTTCCTGTTGTCGCTGCCGATGTGGGTTGAGGCATTCACCGTCAACAACATCGCCTATTTCTTCACCTGGGTGTTCATGGCGCTGGGCCTGTCGCTGATCTGGGGGTATACCGGCATCCTGAGTTTCGGCCAGACGGCGTTCTTCGGCCTGGCCGGCTACTGCTACGGCGTGATCACGATCAATCTGGGCAGTGCCTACGGCATGACCTTCGGCGCGCTGCTCGCCGCACTGGTAATCACCGGCGCGGTTGCCGCGCTGCTCGGCTACTTCATGTTCTACGGCGGCATCCGGGACGTGTTCGTCGGCATCGTGACGCTGTCGGTGACACTCGTCTTCGAGACGTTCATGGCCCAGACCGCGGGGCCCGAGTGGGCCATCGGCGAGGCCCGGCTCAACGGCTTCAACGGCATGTCCGGCATGCCGCCGCTGACCATCCCGTGGCTGGGTGGTGACGACATTTACCTGGAAGGCCCCCCGCTCTACTGGTTCATGGTGGTGCTGACGGTTGTCGTCTACCTCGCGATGCGCATGCTGGTGAACTCCCGGTTCGGCAACGTGCTGGTCGCGATCCGGGAGAATCCCCTGCGCGCGGAGATGCTGGGCTACGACATCCGCCGCTACCAGCTGGTCGTGTTCGTGATCGGCGCGGTCCTCGCGGCGCTCAGCGGCGTGCTCTACACCTCCTGGGGGACCTACATCACCCCGTCGACGATGGGCCTGACCGCCTCCGCCCTGCCGATCATCTGGGTCGCGGCCGGCGGGCGCAAGGACCTGACCGCCACCGTCGTGGCCACGGTCTTCCTGGTCTGGCTGTCGCAGATACTCGCCGTCAAGGGCAGCCAATACGCGCTGGTCCTGATGGGCGCGATCCTGCTGGTCGCGGTGATGCTGGCACCCGAGGGGTTCGTCGTGATGCTCGCCCGGCGGATCGGCCGGCTGCGTCCGGGTGGCCGGGCCGACATTGCTTCGCCACGAGATCGTGCAGCGGATTGACGACACGATGGCACCGATACTGGAAACTCGCCGGCTGTCCAAGCGCTTCGGGGGCTTGAGAGCGACCGATGGTGTCGACCTGAGCATCGATGCCGGCGAGATCCGTTGCCTGATCGGGCCCAACGGGGCCGGCAAGAGCACGCTGTTCAGGCTGATCCTCGGCACCTATCCGCCCGACTCCGGGGAGATCCGTTTTCGCGGCGAGGATGTCACCGGCTTCCTGCCCTACCGGCGGGTGGCCAGGGGCATGAGCATCAAGTTCCAGGTGCCCGGCATCTTCAAGGACCTGTCGGTCGAGCACAACCTGACCATCGCCCTGCAGCAGCGGGTCGGCCGCGACACGTTGCAGCGGGAACTCGAGCGGCTGCTCGACGTGCTGGACCTCGGGACGGCCCGGGGCCGCCGCGCGGGCGAGTTGTCCCACGGGCAGCAGCAGTGGCTCGAGATCGGCATGGCGATCGCGCTGTCGCCGTCGCTGCTGCTGCTGGACGAGCCGACCGCCGGCATGTCCCCCGAGGAGACGTTCAAGACGGGCGAACTGATCAAGCGGCTCAACGCCGACGGCATGACGATGGTGGTGATCGAGCACGACATGACGTTCGTGCGCCAGGTCGCCCGCCGGGTCACGGTGCTGCACCTGGGGCAGATCTTCGTCGAAGGATCCATGGACGACATCGTCCGCAACGACGACGTCGCGCGGATCTACCTGGGGCGCGAATGACGGCCGCGGCGATGCTCGAGGTCAGGCAGCTCAGTGCCGGCTACGGCGGGACACGCATCGTGCAGGCGATGGACTTCACGGTTCGCCGCGGCGAGGTGGTCGCCATCATCGGCCGCAACGGCGTCGGCAAGTCGACGCTGATGAAGTGCCTGATCGGCCTGCTGCCGGCCACCGGCGGGCAGATCCTCTTCAACGGGACCGAGGTGACCGCCGAGCCGGCCAATCGGCGGGCCGCGATGGGCATGGGCTACATTCCCCAGGGGCGGGAGGTGTTCCCGAGGATGACCGTTGCCGAGAACCTGATGATGGGTGAACTCATCAGCACCCACAAACCCGACAAGCTGAGGGAGCTCGTGTTCGAGTACTTCCCGGTACTGGCCCAGCGTCGCGAACAGAAGGCCGGCACGATGAGCGGTGGCGAGCAGCAGCAGCTGGCGATCGGCAGGGCACTGGTCGGCAATCCCGACCTGATGCTGCTGGACGAACCCTCCGAGGGGATCCAGCCGTCGATCGTGCGCCAGATCGCCGACAATGTGACGCGGTTGAACCGCGAACTGGGCCTGACGGTGCTTTTCGTCGAACAGAACGTCGACATGATCCTGCACATGGCGCAGCGTTGCTACGTGATGGACAAGGGACGGATCGTCGACGAGGTCCTTCCGCAGCAGCTTGCGGACGCCGACGTGGTTCGGCGTTATCTGGCAGTTTGACAAACGATTCGATCACGAAGGAGGAGTCATGGACTGGCTGGCCAACTCGATCATGAATCAGCGTGGTGCTGCCCGCGGCAAGGTGGGCACGACACACCACCTGACCGAAGCCAAGCAGGGGCGTTACCACTACACGATGGGCCCGTATTCCGATCCGGTGCTGCATGTGCAGCCGGGTGACCGGATCGTGGTCGAGACCCGCGACGCGTTCGAGGGCGTGATCAAGACCGAACAGGACATGCCGTCCAAGTTGTGCCGGATGCCGTTCCTGAATCCGCAGAACGGTCCGATCATGATCGAGGGCGCCGAGAAGGGGGACGCGGTCGCGGTGTACATCGAGTCGATGAAGCCGCGGGGGGACAACCCGCGCGGCACCTGCGCGATGATCCCGGAGTTCGGCGCGCTGACCGGCACCTACTTCACCGCGACGCTCAACGATCCGCTGCCCGAGAAGGTCCGCAAGATCGACCTCGACGAGAAGGGTGTGTACTGGAGCAAGCGGGTCACGCTGCCGTACCGGCCGCACATCGGCACGCTCAGCCTGTCGCCGGAGATCGACTCGATCAATTCGCTGACACCGGACAATCACGGTGGCAACATGGACCTGCCGGACATGGGGCCGGGCAGCATCACCTACCTGCCGGTCCGTTCCCCGGGGGGACGGCTGTTCATCGGCGACGCCCATGCCTGCCAGGGCGACGGCGAGGTGTGCGGGGTCGCCGTCGAGTACCCGACCGTGACCACGATCCGGGTCGACCTGATCAAGGGTTACACGATCGAATGGCCGAGGCTCGAGAAGGAGGACTTCATCATGGCCATCGGCAGCACACGGCCGCTGGAGGATGCCGCGCGGATCGCCTACCGCGAACTCGTGCGCTGGATGGCGGCCGACTACGACTTCGACCAGTGGGATGCCTACATGATCCTGAGCCAGTGCGGCATGGTCCGGCTGGGCAACTTCGTCGATCCCAAGTACACGGTCGGCGCGGGCATCCGGAAACACTACCTGGCGCCGGAGAGTTGATCACGGCCGGGGCCGGCGGCCCCATTGCCCTCCTTGCCTGAGACCGGGGCGGCGCGTGTGACCGAGCGCGTGGTCGACGTCGCGGTCGGTGTCGTGATCCGCGCCGACGGCGCGGTGCTGCTGGGCCAGCGTGTCGCCGGCAAGCCGTATGCGGGCTGGTGGGAGTTCCCCGGCGGCAAGGTCGAAGCCGGCGAGTCGATCGAGCAGGCGCTGGCGCGTGAGCTGCACGAAGAGCTCGGGCTCGATGTCGAACGATCGACCCCGTGGCCGGTGCGCACCTTCGTCTATCCGCACGCGACCGTGCGGCTGCACTTCCGGCGGGTGTGGCACTGGCGCGGCGAACCGACCGCCCGCGAGCGGCAGGCGTTCGTCTGGTGCCGGCCGGACCTGATCGATGTCGCGCCGCTGCTGCCGGCGACGGTGCCGGTGCTCGCCTGGCTGCGACTGCCGCCGACCTATGCGATCTCGGCGGCCGAGTCGCTCGGCGAGGCACGTTTCCTGGCCGCACTGGAGCGGGCGCTGGCCGATGGCCTGCGGCTGCTTCAGCTGCGCGAGAAGACGCTGCCGCCGGATCGATTCGAGTCGCTGTTCTATCAGGTCAGGTCGCGCTGCGCCGAACACGGCGCGCGATTGCTGGTCAACAGCGACCACCCGCCGTCGTACTGGCACGCGGCCGATGGCGTGCACCTGACCTCGGCGGCGCTCGCCGGGCTCGCCGAGCGTCCGCCGCTGCCGCTGGTGGCGGCGTCGTGCCATCACGCCGACGATGTCGCACGCGCCGGCCGCCTCGGTGCGGACTTCGCGGTGCTCGGGCCGGTGCTGCCGACCCCATCCCACCCGGGCGCCGCCCCACTCGGATGGGACGGGTTCGTCGCGGCGGCGGCCGACGCGGCGATGCCGGTGTTTGCACTCGGTGGGCTCGTGTCGACGGACCTGGCCGATGCGATCGACCGGGGCGCCCACGGCATCGCGTTGCGCAGCGGCGCCTGGGGGGACTGATCGGCATCGGCGTCGGCGCGGTGCGCGGCGGTGACGCCCCGCGCACCGAGGCTGGCGCGAGCCGCCTATTCCGCCCGTGGCGGGCGCGGCGCGAAGGTACCCTCGCCGGGATCATCGTCCCCGGCCTCCTCGGGCTCGACCTCGTTGCCGGGGATCACGTATTTGCCGCTGGCCCAGGCACCCAGGTCCACGGTCTTGCAGCGCTGCGAACAGAACGGGCGCCACGGATTGGAGCGGTCGAACTCGGTCTTGCGCCCACAGGTCGGGCAATCGACGAGTGTGGACACGGTCTGCGGCGGATCAGAGGTTGCAGAGCGAGAGCTCGAACTCGACGTTGCCCTCGAAGGGGCGCGGCCGATGGTCGCTCTCCTGCGTGGTGAATCGGATCCACAGCAGGTACTTGTTGGCGCTGATCTCGGGAATCGCGCCGGTGGCCTCGTCGAGCTTGACCTGCACCATCTGGAAGGTCTTGCCACCCAGCGTCTGCTGGTAGCTGCCCTGCTGCGCGGTCATCATCGACCGCTGCGCACTCTCGCGCAGCAGCTTGAGCACGATCGTCAGGCTGTCGTACAGCGGACGGAACGGGGTCACCCACTGCGAGATGTCGCGCTGGCGCTCCGCGGCGGACCGGTTGAGCCAGGCGTAATACGACGGCAGGTCGAACTCGCAGGCACCGCCGGCGATGATCGTGCGGCTGCGGATGCTCATCAGCCACTCGTTGTCGCGGATGTGCTGGCCGGCCTTGTGGGTCGAGGAACCGAGGTCGTGGGAGGCCTCCTCGATCTGCGCGAGGATCCGGTCCAGCGCGTCGATCGAGACGTCGGGGCTGCTGCGGAAGGCCATCAGCGAGTGCTTCTGCCGCTCGAGTTCCTGC
The DNA here is from genome assembly GCA_902826305.1 of uncultured Burkholderiales bacterium. Taxonomy (GTDB): domain Bacteria; phylum Pseudomonadota; class Gammaproteobacteria; order Burkholderiales; family Burkholderiaceae_E; genus CADEEH01. The sequence continues at coordinate 2,964 of CADEEH010000169.1, read as the reverse complement.
AGCAGGTCGGCCTTCAGGTCCGCACGCGCGGCCACGTCGAGCACGTCGAACATCGTCGCCAGCGCGGCGTGGTGCTCGAGTGGATGTTCCTGGCGCGCGAAGAACTCCAGGCGCTCGAACAGATCCTCGAGCCGCAGCATCGTGCGGACGCGTTCGTTGAGCGGGTACTCGTAGAGGATCAAGGGTGGGCCCGGCCTAGTCCAGTGTCCTGTTCCGCGTGACGCATGCCGCGACGTCGGGGCGGATTGTGAAGCAAACGGGAGCGGTTGACAAACAGCGGCCGTCGCACCGCCGCGCTGCGAGCCCGGCATTCACGCCCGCCCTTCACATTGTGCGCGCGAGCGCCCGGGCGCGCGGACACACCCCGCGCTCGTCGTGCGGATTCATCACCCGCGTGCCAGTTCCAGGTAGCGGCGATGCAGCGCCTCGACCTGGGGCGCCAGCGCCTCGGGTGCGCCACCGTTGTCGATCACGTCGTCGGCCGCGGCCAGCCGCTGCTCCCGGCTGACCTGCGCGGCGATCACCGCCTCGACCTCGGCGCGGCTCAGTCCGTTGCGCCGGATCACACGTTCGATCTGCGTCTCGACCGGGCAGTCGACGATCAGCACACGGTCCAGCGCCTGGCGCCAGCCGACGGACTCGATCAGCAGCGGGATCGCGACGATCACGTAGGCACCCGCGGCCGCGTCGATCCGTGCCTCGGCCAGCGCACGGATCATCGGATGCAGGATCGACTCCAGTCGCCGTCGTGCATCGGGATCGGTGAACACCCGCGTGCGCATCGCGGCCCGGTCCAGGCGTCCGTCGGCGGCGACGATACCGGGGCCGAACGCGGCCGTGATCGCCGGCATCGCGTCACCCGCGGGGCCGGTCAGTTCATGGGCGATCGCATCACTGTCCACCAGCGTCGCGCCGCGGGCGACGAAGAGGTCGGCGACCGTCGATTTGCCGCTGCCGATGCCACCGGTCAGTCCGACCGCGAAACGGGTGAACCGGCCGCGGCGGCTCGCGGATCCGTCAGGCGCGACCGGCCGGGCCTGCGCGGGCGGGTCGTCGGCCGAGGGGGAAGGGCGCGGAGCGGGCGAAGCGGGCGGCGCGGTCACGCCGCGACATTACCCGAGTCCGAACAGCCGCGACAGCGGCGCGCCGACATACAGCGCGAGCAGGCCGGCACCGGCCAGGTACGGGCCGAACGGGATCGGCACGTCGCGGCCGCGGCGCACGACCAGGATCAGCGCGATGCCGACCGTGGCCCCGACCACCGAGGCGAGCAGGATGATCGCCGGGATCATCTGCCAGCCGAACCAGGCGCCGAGGGCGGCCAGCAGCTTGAAGTCGCCGTAACCCATGCCCTCCTTGCCGGTGGCCAGCTTGAACAGCCAGTAGACCGACCACAGCGCCAGGTAACCGGCCATCGCGCCGATCACCGCCCAGGGCAGCGGCGTGAACACACCCCACAGGTTGAACAGCAGGCCGAGCCACAGCAGCAGCAGCGTCATGCTGTCGGGCAGCAGCTGGGTGTCGAAGTCGATGAACGTCAGCGCGATCAGGAACCAGGTCAGCAGCAGGGCGCCGGCACCCGCCGCGGTGACACCGAACTCCGCGATCGCCATCGCGCTCAGCAGCCCGGTGACCAGCTCGACGACCGGATACCGGGCCGGGATCGAGCTGTGGCAGTTCGCGCAGCGTCCCCGCAGCACCAGCCAGCTCAGCACCGGGATGTTCTCGAGCGGCCGGATCTTGTGCCCGCACGACGGGCAGGTGGAGGCCGGTGTCATCAGGTTGAACGGCGGCTGCTCGGCGGGGGTCTCGCCGCGCAGCTCGGCGGCCTCGCGTTGCCAGGCGAGCTCCATCATCCGCGGCACGCGGAAGATCACGACGTTCAGGAAGCTGCCGATCACCAGTCCCAGCAGCATCGCCGAGCCGACGGCCAGCCCCGGATTGGTGGCAAACACCTCGATCATCGTCGGTCCGATTGTGGCGGTCCCGCCGGGGCAACCCGTCGGCGGAAGGCGGTTATCTTACCGGGCGCGTGCGCGGCGGCGACCGGGCGCCGGGCGGCGCGCCGCGAGGCGCGCCCGCCGTCAGCCGTCAGACCACCTGGCCGAGCTTGAAGATCGGCAGGTACATCGCGACCACGACCCCGCCGATCAGCGTGCCGAGCACGACCATGATCAGCGGCTCGAGCAGGCTCGACAGGCTCTCGACCGCCTCGTCGACCTCGCGCTCGAAGATGTCCGCGGCCTTGCCGAGCATCGAGTCCAGTGAACCCGACTCCTCGCCGATCGAGGCCATCTGCACGACCAGGTTCGGGAACACGCTGGCGTTCTGCATCGACACCGTCAGGCTGGTGCCGGTGGCCACTTCCTGCTGGATCTTCTTGGTCGCGTCCATGTAGACGATGTTGCCCGACGCCCCGCCGACCGAATCGAGCGCCTCGACCAGCGGCACGCCGGCGGCGAACATCGTCGACAGCGTGCGCAGCCAGCGCGCGATCGTCGCCTTGCGCACGACCTCGCCGAAGATCGGCAGGCGCAGCATCGTGCGATCGACCCAGCGCTGGAACCCCGGCGACCGGCGCCACGCCTGCAGCGCGAAGTACATCGTGCCGCCGATCGTGCCGAAGATCAGGTACCAGTACGCGATGAAGAAGTCCGAGATGCCCATCACGATCAGGGTCGGTGCCGGCAGGTCCGCGCCGAAGCTCTGGAACACGCTCTTGAAGGCCGGGATCACGAACAGCATGATCACCGTCAGCACCAGGAAGGCGACCACCATGACCGCCACCGGGTAGAACAGCGCCGACTTGATCTTGCCCTTGATCGCCAGCATCTTCTCCTTGTAGGCGGCCAGGCGATCGAGCAGCTCGTCCAGGATACCGGCCTGCTCGCCGGCACCCACCAGGTTGCAGAACAGCGCGTCGAAGTACAGCGGATACTTGCGGAACGCCTGCGACAGCGCGGT
>CADEEH010000168.1 GCA_902826305.1 uncultured Burkholderiales bacterium | reverse complement strand
TCAAGCTCGAGCTGGTGCCGGTCACCAGCGCCAACCGGATCCCGTACCTGCAGACCCGCAAGGCCGACCTGGTGATCTCGACGCTGGGCAAGAATCCCGAGCGCGAGAAAGTCATCGACTTCACCGCCGCGTATTCGCCGTTCTACCAGGCGGTGTTCGGCCCGAAGTCGATGGCGGTCAAGGGGGCGCAGGACATCGGCGGCAAGTCGGTCGCGGTCACGCGCGGCGCGATCGAGGACATGGAGCTGACCCGGATCGCCCCGCAGGGCACCGACATCAAGCGCTTCGAGGACAACAACGCCACCGTCGCCGCCTTCGTGTCCGGGCAGACGCAACTGATCGCCACCGGCGCCTCGGTCGCCGGCAACATGATGGCCAAGAATCCGCAGCTGAACGCCGAGTACAAGTTCGTGCTGAAGGACTCGCCGAACTTCATCGGCGTCGCCAAGGGCGAGGACTCGCTGCGCGCGAAGGTCAACGAGATCATCCTCGCCGCCAAGAAGGCGGGTGACCTCGACAAACTCGCGCAGAAGTGGCTCGGCCGGCCGACCGGCGAACTGCCGGAGTGACGGCGACGCAGCGACGAATCGCCCGCTGATGGCGATCGCGCTCGACTTCGGCGCGGTACTCGAGCAGTGGCCGCTGCTCGTGCAGGGCGCCGCGGTCACCGTCGGGCTGACCGCAATCGCCGCGGTGGTCGGCACCGCGGTCGGCATCGGTGGCGCCTGGGCCCGCGCCGACGGCCCGGCCTGGCTGCGCACGATCGTCGGCACCTACGTCGAGCTGATCCGCAACACACCGTTCATCGTCCAGCTCTTCTTCATCTTCTTCGGGCTGCCCAGCCTGGGCGTGAAGCTGACCCCGGCCTGGGCGTCGATCATCGCGATGGTGATCAACCTCGGCGCCTACGCCACCGAGATCATCCGCGCCGGCATCCAGGCCACGCCGCGCGGGCAGGTCGAAGCCGCGGTCAGCCTCGCGATGACACCGGCGCAGGTGTTCACCCGCGTCGTGTTGCCGCCGGCACTCGCCCGCATCTGGCCGGCACTGGTCAGCCAGATCATCATCGTGATGCTCGGTTCGTCGATCTGCGGCCAGATCGCCACCGAAGAGCTGACCTATGCGGCCAACCTGATCCAGTCGCGCAACTTCCGCGCCTTCGAGTCGTTCATCATCGGTGCCGCGATGTACCTGACGCTGGCGATCGCGCTGCGCTGGCTGCTGAACACGATCGGCGCGCGTTTCCTGATGGCGCGCTGACGATGGTCGAGTTCACGCTCTGGGACATCGTGCGCAACCTGCTGCTGGCCGCGCGCTGGACGATCGCGCTGTCGCTGATCGCGTTCATCGGCGGCGGCGTGGTCGGCCTGGCACTGCTGGTGCTGCGCATCGCCAAGCTGCCCGGGGCGACCGCGTTCGTCGCCGCCTGGGTGCAGGTGTTCCAGGGCACGCCGCTGCTGATGCAACTGTTCCTCGCCTACTTCGGCGCCGGGGCGATCGGCCTGAACGTCTCGCCGTGGGTCGCCGCCGCGGTGGCGTTGACGTTGTACTCGAGTGCGTTCCTGACCGAGATCTGGCGCGGCTGCGTGAACGCGGTGCCGCGCGGGCAGTGGGAGGCCGCGCAGAGCCTGGCGATGAACCTGGGCGAGCAGCTGCGCCACGTGATCCTGCCGCAGGCGCTGCGGATCGCGATCGCGCCGACCGTCGGTTTCCTGGTCCAGGTGATCAAGGGCACCGCGCTGGCTTCGGTGATCGGCTTCGTCGAGCTGACCAAGACCGGCACGATGATCAGCAACGCCACCTTCAAGCCGTTCACCGTCTACGCGTGTGTCGCGGTGATGTATTTCCTGCTCTGTTATCCGGTGTCCGCGTGGAGCCGCCGGCTCGAAGGGAAACTGAATGCCGGTCGTTGACATCCGCGGACTGCGCAAGCGCTACGGCGACAACGAGGTGCTCAAGGGCATCGACCTCGCGGTCGAGTCCGGCGAGGTGATCGCGATCATCGGCAAGAGCGGCTCGGGCAAGAGCACGCTGCTCCGCTGCATCAACGGACTCGAGACCTTCCAGGAAGGGTCACTCGAAGTCGACGGCCGCAAGCTCGCCCACGGTGACGCAGCCGCGATGCGTGAACTGCGCCAGCACGTCGGCATGATCTTCCAGAGCTTCAACCTGTTTCCGCACCTGTCGGCGGGTCGCAACGTGATGCTCGCGCCGACGCTGGTCAAGAAGCTGGCACCGGGCGCCGCGCGCGAACGCGCGCAGCAGCTGCTGACCCGGGTCGGCCTGGCCGAGAAGTTCGACGCGTTGCCCGAGCGCCTGTCCGGCGGCCAGCAGCAACGGGTGGCGATCGCCCGCGCACTGGCGATGGAGCCGGCGGTGCTGTTGTGCGACGAGATCACCTCGGCGCTCGATCCGGAACTCGTCGGCGAGGTGCTGCGGGTCGTCGAGTCGCTGGCCGAGCAGGGCATGACGATGATGATGGTCACCCACGAGATGAACTTCGCGCGCAAGGTCGCCGACCGGGTGCTGTTCATGCACGCGGGCCGCATCCACGAGGCGGGCCCGGCCGAGCAGCTGTTCGCGCAGCCGCAGTCCGCGGAGCTCAAGCAGTTCCTGTCGGCGCTGCACGGGTAGCCTGTCGACTCGACCGAGGCCGCGCCGACGACTTCTCGCCGCCGTCCTCACCCGCGCGCACTTTCGCAGACACCGAGCTGCGCCCTCAGTCCCGCGGCTTCCCGATCCGCGCTGCGCAGTGCCGACTTCGCGTCCGCCTTGCGGGTCATCACCAGGAACGGCACGACCGCCTTCCAGGCGTTCTCGCGCTCGTCCTGCGCGGCGCGCCGCTTCTGTTCGGCCTGCGCGAGCTGTCGCCCGATCGCCGCGCAATCGTCGTCGGGCTGGTAGGCGGCCCCGGCGAGATCGGTGGAGACGAACGGACGATAGGTGCGCCAACCCTCGGCGGCCGGTGCCTCGCGCGGCACCTGCGCACGTGTCGCGCAGCCGGCGGCGCAGGCCACGAGCACGGCGAACAGCAGAGCGCCGGTGCGTCGGCCGTTGGCAAGTGGTTGGGAATTCATGGTCGGCTCCTGGGGCGATGGAGTCGCCATTGGGCCGGGCGCAGGTTGCACGAGGCTGTCCGTCGCTGCGTCGTTCGGTGTCGAATGAAACCGGGGCGGCCGGCTCACCAGGCACGGCGTCCGGCGATGTGCTCCAGTGCGGCTACATCCTGTGCGGCTACACTGAGGGCCGATACATGGTTGGCACGGATCGCGATCGACACGAATCGCGGTTGGCACAGCCGCTGGGGTTCAACAGACGAGGACCACTCCATGCACAAGCCCATCACCCATTGCTCCGGAATCCTGGCCGGACTGATTGCGGCGGCTCTTCTTGCTGGTTGTTCGGCGACCGGTCCACGCTTCGCCGAGCAGCCGGTGCCGACCGGCCGGGCACTGGTCTACGTGTACCGGCCGGGCAACGCCGCGTTCATCGCACGCACGGTCGGCCTGGAGATCAACGGCACCCGGGTCGCGGGCCTGAAGAACAGCGGCTACGTCGCGATCGACGTCGCTCCCGGAACCCACGACGTCAAGGCGGCGTGGGACCTGTGGATCGGTGATCGTGCGATCGACAAGCCGTTGGTCGGACGCCTGGAATTGGCCGCCGGTTCGACGGTCTACCTGCGCTTCTCGACCTCGAGCACGACCGGCCCCGGCAGCGTGCCGGGCACCTTCACGCAGACCATGCGCTGGGCATTGCAGCGCGTGACCCCCGAGGCCGCCCGCGCGGAGATTGCGCAGACGAGCCGCGTCGATGTCGAAGGCAAGCCACCGGACGCGCCGGTCGCGACACCTGCAGGCAGTCCGCCGCCGATCGAGACGGCCAAGTAGCGTCGCTGGTCGGTGGCCGGCACCGCTGCCCGGCCGTGTGGAACCCGCCCTACTTCCCGATGCAGAACCGCGAGAAGATCACGCCGAGCAGATCATCGGCACCGAACTCGCCGGTGATCAGGTTCAACTGCTCCTGAGCCAGCCGCAGTTCCTCGGCGAGCAGCTCCAGTTCCTCGCTGCCCTGCGCGGCCCGCTCGTCGGCGTTGTCCAGGTGCAGTTGTGCGATCCGCAGCGCATGCAGGTGCCGCTCGCGGGCGAGGAACAGGCCTTCACCGCCGACCTGCCAGCCCGCCAGCGCCAGCAGCGTGTGTCGCAGCAGCCCGACCCCGTCACCGGTCTTCGCCGACAGCCACACCGCCCGCTGGCCGTCGACCCGTGCCGGGACACCGGCGACATCGATCTTGTTGAACACCTCCAGCACCGGCACCCGCGGCGGCAGTCGCGACGCGATCGCACGGTCGATCGCGTCCGGTTCGTCGCTGCCGGCGCGCGCCTCCTGCAGATGCACGATCACGTCGGCGCGGTCGATCTCGGTCCAGGTACGCTCGATGCCGATCCGCTCGACCTCGTCGGTGGTCTCGCGCAGGCCCGCGGTGTCGATCACGTGCAGCGGCACACCGTCGATCTGGATCGCCTGTGTGACCTTGTCGCGGGTGGTACCCGGGATCGCGGTGACGATCGCCACTTCGGCCCCGGCCAGTGCATTGAGCAGGCTCGACTTGCCGACGTTCGGCCGGCCGATCAGCACGACGTTCAGTCCTTCGCGCAACAGCGCCCCCTGGCGCGCCCGCACCAGCACGTCGGCCAGCATCGATCGCACCCGATGCAGCCGGCCGTCGGCGTCCCCCGCGCGCAGGTGATCGATCTCCTCCTCCGGGAAATCGAGGGTCGCCTCGACCAGCATCCGCAGATCGATCAGCGCCTCGACCAGCGCGCGGACCGCGGACGAGAACTCGCCGGCGAGTGAGCGCGTCGCCGATCGCGCGGCCTGTTCAGTCGCCGCGTCGATCAGGTCGGCAACCGCCTCGGCCTGCGCCAGGTCGAGCTTGTCGTTCAGGAACGCCCGCTCGGTGAACTCACCCGGCCGCGCGAGGCGCACACCGATCACGCGACCGGCCTCGAGCACCCGCGCCAGCAGCATCTGCATCACCACCGGTCCGCCGTGACCCTGCAGCTCGAGCACCTGCTCACCGGTGTACGAGTGCGGCGCCGGGAAGTGGATCGCCAGGCCCTGGTCGATCACCGAGCCGTCGGCCGCACGGAACGGGCCGTAGGTGGCCAGACGGGGCGTCAGCGGCCGGCCGACCAACGCGTCGATGATCACCGACAGATCGGGGCCGGAGACACGGACCACGCCGATACCCCCGCGCCCCGGCGGCGTGGCCACGGCGGCGATCGGATCGACGGCGGTCACGGTGCGGCCAGCACGACCGCATCACTCCAGCCCAGCAGCTCCGCGAGCCGGCGCGCGACCCACTGCGCCTCGGCCGCGTCGACGCCGGAGTCCGGCGTCCGCAGGCCGCGATAACAGCGGATCAGCACGTCGTCCTCGGTGATGCCGAGTTCGAACAGCTGGTTGCGGGCATGTTCGGTCAGCATCGTCGCCAGGTCTTCGCAGAACTCGTAGCGCGACGCGATCTCGTCACGCGGCGCACGCGGCTTGATCCGGCCCGGGTCGACGTACAACGCGACGAAGGACGGCGGCACGATGATCTGGTTCTCGTCGCTCATCGCCCGATTATGGCACCGCGCATTCGCGGTACACCGGAGCACGGCATTACCGCATGCGGGCGATCGTCACCGGCCGCGGCGCAACCGACACTGCCTGCACACCGACCCCGGATCCCGGTACAGGTCGGACACAACGGAGGACACCATGCAATCGACCCATCCCTCGGCATCGCGCCGGCCCCGCACCGGCATCACCCGCATCGATGTCGGTTACCTTGCGCTGGCATCGCTGCTCGGCGTCGCCGCCGCGATCGTCGCCCCCGACACCCGCGCCGACGAACTGCTGCCCACCTACATCGGCAGCCAGTCGGTGAAGATCACCGCGTCCGGCTTCGATTTCGGCGGCAACACGTTCGTCGCCGGCGCACCCACCGGCTCCGGGGACGTGCACTGGCACATCGTCGACGGCCAGATCAACCCGATCGTCGACGGCACGCTGCACCTGAACGACGTCCAGGGGCTGTGCGCCCGCATGCGGGTCGACTACTACGTCAACAGCAGCACCGTCTGGACGACCCGCTACGGCGGCGAGGTCTGCGCGCCGGACGACAAACATCACGCCTACAGCGTCGCCCTCGGCGAGTACACCAGCAACAAGATCAGCGAGGTCAAGGTCTCGGTCGAGAAGAAGACCGCGAGCCAGGACTGGCAGAGTGTCGGCTCGCAGCGGGTGAAGCTGATCACCACGCACAGTTCGGTGAAGATCACCGAGGACGGCTTCGACTTCGGCGGCCAGACGTTCATCGGCAGCGGACCGACCAACAGCGGCGAGATCGCCTGGAGCTGGTCCGGCGGCCAGATCACGCCGCACCTGACCGGCACGCTGCACATCAACAACGCCGCCTCGGCCTGTGCCCGGATGCGCATCGAGTACTACTCGGCGACCGACGAACGCCTGTCCGACCAGTACGGTGGCAAGGTCTGCGCGGTGGACAACAAACATCACTCGTGGAATGTCGACCTGAAGCCGTTCGACGACGGCAAGATCGTCTGGGTCCGGGTCAGCCTGCAGAACCTGGGCGCCGACGAAGTCTGGCGCACCGTCGGTTCACACAGCGTGTCGTATGCGATCAAGCCGATCGCGTTGTGCGGCGGTGGCGGCGGCTGCCTGCGGCGCGAACTGAAGTGACGAGGCGGCCGTGACGGACACACGGGTCCCGATTCACGACCACGAGCCGGACCGGCGCCGGCCGCAGCAGCTTCGTACATCGGGGCTTGCCGTGGCGCTGGCGCTCGGCGCGGCGGCGGGCGCGCCGGCCGCCTTCGCCGAGGGACGCCCGATGGTCGACACCTTCATCGGCACCCACTCGGTCAAGATCTCCACACCCGGCTTCGACTTCGGCGGCAGCGACTACTTCGCGGGCGCGCCGGTCGGGCCGGCGAAGGTGCAGTGGAACATCGTCGACGGCCAGATGCACCCCCGTGTCGACGGCACGCTGTTCCTGAACAACGTGGGCGGCCAGTGCGCGCGGATCCGGGTCGACTACTACGCCGGCGCCGGCATCCGTTGGACGAGCGCACACGGCAACGAGGTGTGCGCCCCCGACGACCGCCTGCGCGCCTACACCGTCGCCCTCGACCCAGTGATTTCAAGCAAGATCAACGAAGTCGGGATCGCGGTGGAGAAGAAGACCACGAGCGGCAGCTGGCAGACGATCGGCTCGCAGCGGCTGAAACTCGGCACCATCGACACGCCGATCAAGATCACCGGAGACGGCTTCGACTTTGGCGGGAAGACGTTCGCGTTCGGCGCGCCGACCCAGGCAGGCCGGATCGCCTGGACCTGGAGCGAGGGCAGGCTGACACCGCGGCTGACCGGCACGCTGCACCTGAACAACGTCGCCGGAGCCTGCGCTCGCCTGCGCCTGGAATACACCAGCAATCAGCTCGACGAGATGGCCGTGGAATTCGGCGGCAAGGTCTGCGCCCCGGACAACGGCCACCACGCCTGGGATGTCGATCTGAGTCCGCTGAGTGATGCCCGGATCCACCTGCTGACAGTCACGATCCAGAGTCTGGGCCCGGACGACACCTGGCGCGGCGTCGGCACCGACTGGAAAACCTATGTGATCGGGCTGTCGAGATGCCGGCCGATCAACACCTTCGACCATTCCTGCGAGCGCGAGCTCGACTGATGGCAAGATGGCCTGACGCGACGATTGCCCACGGAGGAAGACGATGCCTGCCCCTCGCCCTGGAAATGCCGAACGGTTCGCCCTCGAGATTGGCGGCGCATCCGCCGGGTTGCTGACCGATGTCACCGGCCTGGCGCTGGAAGCCGACATCGTGCTGATCCGCGATGGTGGCGGCGGCGCCGACAACAAGAGCGTGGCCGCGGTGCGATGGTCGCCGGCGCGCACGGGCTTCGGGCTGCCGATGGGCAAGCCGATGGCGGACTGGATCCAGGCCTCCTTCGAGCAGGGCGCGTCGAAACGCGACGGGGTGCTGTCGGTGCTCGACGCCAATGGCAAGGAGCAGTCGCGGTTCGAGTTCTCCAAGGCCCTGATCACCGAGGTCACGGTGCCTAGACTCGACGGCCAGTCGCGTGAACCCGGCCACATCGACGTGACCTGGGCCGCGAGCAACGTCGCCTGGACCAAAGGCGGCGGTGCGTCGGTGGGATCCACCAGCCCCAGGACGAAGTCCTGGCTGACCGCCAACTTCCGGGTCGAGATCGGCAACCTGCCCTGCAAGCGGGTCGCCACGGTCGATGCGTTCACCTGGCGGTGCGAAATGGTGACGATGCGCGACGGCAACAGCGGCGCCGAGGTGCTGCTGCCCGGCAAGGTCACCGTGCCCGACCTGAAGCTGTCGATCGCCGACGCCGACCTGCCGGCCTGGGCCGATGCCGCCCGCGCGTGGTTCATCGACGGCCAACACGCCGGCGGCCGGGAGATGAACGGCCGGATCGTGTTCCTGTCCACCGACCTGCAGAACGAACTCGGCGAGATCAGCTTGGGCAAGGTGGGTTTCAAGCGCTTCGCCGAGCGCGGCACCGCTGGGGCGGCGGGCCATCCCGGGCGCTTCGACGTCGAGTTCTACGTGGAGACGATGGCGTTCAAACCGGCCGGTTAGGGTCGAACGCGCCGCGTCAGCCCAGCGCCTGCATCGTGATCTCGTACGAACGCACCCGCGCGGCGTGGTCGTACACCGCGCCGCTGATCATCAGCTCGTCGGCGCCGGTGCGTTCGATGAAGCGGTCGACCTCGCGCCCGATCGTCGCGGCCGAACCGACGAACGAACAAGTGAGCATCCGCTCGACGTGGGCACGTTCGACCGGTGTCCAGTAGGTGTCGATGTCGTCGATCGGCGGCGACAACTTGCCGCGGGCGTTGCGGACCATGTCGACGAAGCGCTGCTGCAGGCTGGTGAACAGCCGCGTCGCCTCGCGATCGGTGTCGGCGGCGACGACGTTCACACACGGCATCACGTACGGCCGCTCGAGCTGCCCGGAGGGACGGAACAGCTCGCGGTACATCGCGATCGCCTGGTCGAGTGCGTCGGGTGCGAAGTGCGACGCGAACGCATACGGCAGCCCGAAGTGCGCGGCGACCTGGGCGCCGTACAGGCTCGAGCCCAGGATCCACAACGGCACCTTCAGCCCCGCGCCCGGGACCGCACGGATGCGCTGGCCTTCGACCGCCGGTTCGAACAACGCCCGCAGTTCCTGCACGTCCTCCGGGAACCGCTCGGCGGCCATCGGCTCGCGCCGCATCGCGCGCCAGGTCATCTGGTCGGTGCCCGGCGCCCGCCCCAGGCCGAGATCGATCCGGCCCGGATACAACGACTCCAGCGTGCCGAACTGTTCGGCGATCACCAGCGGCGAGTGGTTGGGCAACATCACGCCGCCGGAGCCGACGCGGATCGTCTTCGTCCCGCCCGCGACGTAACCGATCACCACCGAGGTCGCCGCGCTGGCGATGCCGGTCATGTTGTGGTGTTCGGCCATCCAGTAGCGGCGGTAGCCGAAGCGCTCGGCGTGCTGCGCCAGGTCGAGGGTGTTGCGCAGGGCGTCGGCCGGCGTGGCGTCGACGCACACCGGGACCAGGTCGAGAACGGACAACGGGATCATGCCGGCATGGTACCAACCGATCCGGTGGTCGCGGCCGACGCCCCTGGGAACCCGTGCCGTCAGCAGTGATGGAATACGGCGCCGGCCGGCTGCGTTCGTCCGCTTGTCACCCCCTCGAAAACGGATCCGCTGATGTCCAGACTGCCTCTCCTCTCCTCCCTTGCCGCGGTCGCGCTGATCGCCGCGTGCGCCTCCACCGGCTCGGCCCCCACCAGTGTCAGTTCCGGCGTGCTGACCGGAGCCAACGGCATGACGCTGTACACGTTCGACAAGGACACCGCCGGCAGCGGCAAGAGTGTCTGCAACGGCCCGTGCGCGACCAACTGGCCGCCGCTGTTCGCCGCCGACGGGGCCGCACCGGCTGGTGACTACGGCATCGTCATGCGTGACGACGGCAAGAAACAGTGGTCGTACAAGGGCAAGCCTCTCTACTATTGGG
>CADEEH010000167.1 GCA_902826305.1 uncultured Burkholderiales bacterium | reverse complement strand
TCGCGTCGATCTGCGACGGATCGATCTTCAGCAGCGCCATGTTGTTGAGCAGCGTCTCCGAGGTGTAGGCGAAGTCCATCAGCACCCGGCGCGTCTCGTCGCCGCGGGCCGACTCGAAGTGCATCGCCAGGCCCCACTCGTTCTGCAACGTCCGGCCCGGAAGGTCCTTGGACAGCGCGAACGCGAAGCGCTGGACCTGCAGGTCGCCGATCTTGCGCGAGGGCTCGAACGCGTGGTGGTACGAGTCGGTCACGACGGTGACCGTCAGTTTGTTGACCTCGGGCACCGGCCCGCTCAGCGCTTGCGCGCGTGCGACCGGCACCGCGCCGATCAGGCCGGCACCCAGCGTGCCGGCGACCGCGGCACCGCCCGCGCCGAGGAAGCGCCGCCGCAGCGCGTTGCCCAGATACCCGTCCATCGTGTTTCCTCCGCTCGTTTCTTGTGATCGAGCCGCCGATGGTGCGTCGGCACGGGCGACCGGTCAAGGCATGGGTCCGGTTCGCGCGTCGTCGCACCTCGTGCGGTGATTGCCGGTAACATCGCTGCCGAGGCCCGCAGACGGTCCCGCAGCGCCGACCCAGGTCGCGCCCGTATCCGAATCAACCGAGGAGACATGATGATCAGCAGGCGTTCGTTCACGCTCGCGGCGTTGGCATTGCTCGCCGCCTGCGCCACTCCGGGACCGGGATCCGGTCCCAATTCGCAGATTGTTCCGGGTGCGCCGGAATCGGCCGGCATGTCGTCGCAGCGGCTGGCGATGGTGACCTCGGCGTTCAAGACCGAGATCGACCAGGGCCGGTTGCCCGGTGTCGTCATCGCCGTGGCGCGCCGCGGCAAACTCGTCTATCACGAGGCGCTCGGCTACCAGGACCGCACCGCCGGCACGCCGATGCAGAAGGATTCGATCTTCCGCATCTATTCGATGACCAAACCGCTGGCGTCGGTGGCGGCGATGACGCTGGTCGAGGATGGCACGATCCAGTTGACCGACCCGGTCTCGAAGTACCTGCCGGCGTTCAAGGACATGAAGGTCTCGGTCCAGCGCAAGGACGCCGACGGCAAGGTCGTCAACGAGCTGGTGCCGGCCAGCCGGCCGATCCTGGTGCACGACCTGCTGCGGCACACCGCCGGGCTCGCGTACGGCGAGGTGACGCCGAACGCCGTCGTCAAGGAGGGCTACACGAAGGCCGGCCTGTTCAAGCCGAACGTCATCGACTTCGACACCCGCGACCTGACACCCGAGCAGTTCACCGAGCGGCTCGCGCAGCAGCCCCTGGTCGGCCACCCGGGGCAGATGTGGCAGTACAGCCTGGCGACCGACGCGCTCGGTCGGGTGGTCGAGGCGGCCTCGGGCCAGCGGCTGTCGGCCTACCTGGACCAGCGTGTGTTCCGGCCGCTCGGCATGAAGGACACCGGCTTCTACGTGCCGCCGGAGAAGATGTCGCGCCTGGCGCAGCCGTTCGCACGGCCTGCGAGCGGCCCGTTCATCAGCCCGCAGATCGACGTCTCGCGGCCGCCGGGGAATGACAGCGGTGGTGCCGGTGCGGTGGGCACTGCGACCGACTACCTGCGCTTCGCGCAGATGATGCTGAACGGCGGCAGCCTCGAGGGCCAGCGGATCATCAGCCGGCCGACCGCGGAGCTGATGATGAGTGACCACGTCGGTGATCGGCCGGGCGTGCCGGGCACCCCGCCGGAACTGCTGCTTGGTACGCAGGGCTACGGCTTCGGCCTCGGCTTCCTGGTGCGCAACGGCACCGGCCTCGCCGGCGTGCCGGGCAGCCCGGGCGAGTCGATGTGGGCGGGCTACGGCGGCACGTACTTCTGGGTCGACCCGAAGGAGCAGATCGCTGCGGTGCTGATGTCCCAGGGCCCCGGGGCGACACGTGCGTACTACCGGAAGATGGTGAAGACACTGGTCTACCAGGCGATCACCGACTGAACCGCAAGGATCACCGGCGGAGCGTCGCGCTCCCGCCGGTGAACGCGTCGGCCGGGGTCGGGCCTGTACCTGGGGTGACCCCGGTACCCCCGGTCGTACCGGCGGCACCGGCGGCACCGACGCGGATCCACACGAAGAACACGCGGTACGCAATCCAGCTCAGCACAGCACCGGCGACCAGGTCGGCCAGGTAGTGCTGCTTGAACGTCATCGTGCTGGCGATCGACAGCACGGCGATCAGTACCGCGACCGGCAGGTGGCGGCGCGGCCGGCCGTGCAGGAACGCGGCCAGCGACAGCAGGCCGGTGGTCACGTGCAGGCTCGGTAGGCAGTTGGCCGGCGTGTCGATCGTGTGCCAGAACGAGACCAATGCGGCGTGGACCGGCCAGGTGTCCGGCGGCAGCACCGCGAGTTCGCGCGGATAGACGACCGGGTAGGCGACGAAGACGATCGCCGCGGCCAGCTGCACCGCGGCCAGCGCGTACAGCAGCCGGGTCGCGCGGTCGAGACCGTCAATGACAACAAACGCCCAGCCGAGCAGCAGGTAGCTGCTGGCATACCACCAGCCGGTGAACGGCAGGAACGGCACCCAGGCATCGATCGCGGTCAGCGGCAGTTGCGCGGGCGGCCCGTGCCAGCGATTGGAGACGACGTAGAGCAGCGCGCAGAAGAGCGCACAGGCCAAGCCCGCCGCGTACTTCGCCGGCTGCGAGCGAAGCGCGGGCAGGCTCGGGCGCACATCACGCACGGGCATCGATGCCGTGCCGGGCATACCAGTCGTTGAAGCGCCGGATGCAGCGCCGTCCGTACGGCGAGGCCGCCACCAGCCGGATCAGCCCGTCGTTGATCCGGTCGAGCGGCCAGGCCATCGGCCGCAGCACGTCGAGGAACAACACGACGCGACGTCCGTCGGTGTCGTTCCAGACCTCGTGTTCGTAGGTGTCGTCGAACACCACCGCCTTGCCCTCGGCCCAGCCGAACACGTGGTCACCGACGCGCATCGCGCAGCCGCGGCGCCCCGGTGGTGTCGGCGGCACGACCAGCCCGAGATGACAGCGCAGCAGGCCGTTGTACGGGCCGCGATGCGGCGGGATCGTCTTGCCCGGATCGATGATCGAGAAGAACGCGGTGCGCATGCCCGGAATCGCCTCACAGGCGGCCGCGGTCGCCGGGCACGCGTCGCAGTTGCGCGCGGCCCGCCGGCCGTAGGCGTACAGGATGAACGTGCGCCATTGCCCATCCTGCGTCAGCGTGCCCGCCTCCGGCGACACGTCCTGGAACGGCGGGATCGGGTCGTTGTCGTCGAGCAGCCGATCGAGTTCCGCGCGGATCGCGGGCCACCGCGACTCGAGCACCGCCGTCCACGCGAACGTGCCGTCCGCATAGACGGTGCGGGCCGGCTGGCGCGAGAAGCGGCGGTTCATCCGCTCGACCGCGTGCAGCAGGTGGAAGAGCCAATGGAACGCGGTCGATTCGTTGTTCATCGGGTCGTGTCGCCTTGCCGGTCGGACAGGCGCGGCCAGGCGTGTTTCACAGACATCCGGCCTCCAGGTAGCGGACCGGGGCGCGGTCGATCGCCTCGAACAGCACCGGCGGATCGTCCGGGAACCGGACCGTGTGGATCAGTCCGGCCGCCTGGATCCGGCGATGACCGGCCAGCACCGCCGACAACGGGTCGCTTTCACATAGGCCGACGATCGCATGATGCCAGCGCCCGCCGCGAAGGGCGTTGCAGGCATGCCGCAGCAACGCGTCGAACAGCGCCGGATCGTTGCCGTCGCTGGCGATCAGGCCGAGGTACAGGTGCGGGATGCGTTCACCCGGTGCCGGCAGTGGCTTGAACGGGGTCACGCGGGTGAGCAGATTGTAGGTGGTGCGCCAGCGGCCGATCGATCCCGAGTAGCCCTCGACGTGGGTCTGGCGGAATCGCCCCTGATCCCAGGCGGCCAGGCAGGCGACGAGGCGCGGGCCGCGAAACGCGACGAAGAAATCGGTCGTTGCAACGGTCCGCAACTCGCCGTGCCCGAGTGCGTCGGCCGGATCGGCCGGCGACAACGTCTTGGCCCGCCACTCGAGCACGAGCAACGCAACGATTGCATCGCGATCAGCTGCCGTCGCCCGTCGGAACGTGACGCCCGCCAGGCGCGGCACACGTCGCGGCAGATCGAGCAGCAACGCGGGGGTCAGCAGCCGGTCGATCGGGCGGAACTCGGGCAGGCCCGCGCGCCCGGAGGTGAGCAGCCGGCGCGCCGGTTCGTTGCCGTCGTAGATGACGGCGAACGAACAGCCGACCGGCCGCTCCCGATGCAGCGCGGCCAGATGCCGGAAGCCGCGCGCGAGCAGCGTGCCGTTGCGATAGGCCGCATCACCCCGCAGGTCGGACAGGTAGGCAACCGCGTGCGGCTGCCCGGCGATCGTCACCCGGCGCAGGCTGCGGCACGACATGCCGACGATGCGGCCGGTCGCGCGTTCGACACACTTGATCACGGTCGTGTCGGTGCCCTGCAGGTGGGCACTGTCGAAATACGACGGCTCGCGACGGAACGTGATCGCGATCGATCCTGGCATCACGTCGGCGGCCAGCCGCGCGCGCAGGCCGGCGTCGTCATCGCGGGTCGCGATCGCGAACTCGAAACGACTGCCGGGAGCCGTCGGAGGGCCGGCGGCCGGCGAGGCGGCGCCGGCGGATGGGGCCGTACCTCGCAGCCGATCGAGATCACCCGGCCCGGCGAGTGTCGCCAGCTTGATGTCGCCGATCGACTGGCCCGCCGCGAGGCGCACCGCGGTCCAGCGCGCGACGAGCCCGGGCATCACGTCGGCTTGCACCGGACCGAGCTGGCCGAGCGATCGTGCATACGCATACTGCGGATTACGCGACAGCAGCGCATCGAGGCGCCCGGCCACGCCGGCCGGTCGGCCCGGTGCCGAGGGTGTCCCGGTCGTGTCGAGCAGCAACCGATAGTGCGGCCGATCCCCCGCGGCTGGGGCGAGCATCGCGACCACGTCGCGGCCGATCATGTCGCCGCGCAACGTGTCGCCCCGCGGTGCCTCGCCGCGTCGTGGATCGTCGCGCAGCGCGTCGATGCAGCCGGCGACGAACGCCTCGTCGATCTTCTCGCCGACGAGGTCGCCGACGCGGCCGCTGCGGCCGACGAAACGCAGCATCGGCGCACCGAGCGCATGCCCGGTGCACTCGACCCGGTCGCCGAGGTGGTAGCGGTACAGCCCGCTGCTGTTGGTCAGCAGCACCTCATAGCGTCTTCCGGGCGCGACCGCGTCGGCGCAGACGACCGCGCCGGTCTCGTCGATGAACTCGTAGAACCCCGATCGGATCGCCAGCACCGGATCGGCGAACGGCGACATCGGGATCGTGATCGCCCCTTCGGTGGCGAGCAGTCCCTTGCTCTGCAGCCGCGCCTGCGGCAGCCGCGCGGCGAGCCGTGCCGCCGGTGCCGCCGATGCGGCGTCGGCCCAGCACGAGACGAACCGCAGCGTGGGCCAGACGGCGGCGAAGTCGAAGCCGTTGTCCCGGCGTGCGGCGCGAAGCACCGACGCACGCCCCGGGTCGACCTCGGCGCAGGCGGTGATCAGCGCCTCGGGCTGTTCGTCGGCGGCGCGCAGCAGTTCCAGGAAAAACGTCGGGCTCCAGACCGACACCAGGCCGAGCGCGGGGCAGCACACCAGGTGCACGAGCGTGGCCCGCTGCCATGCGGACAGGTCGTCGATCGCCGCAACCCTCGGGGGCACCGCCAGCGACGCGACCAGTGCCGCGCCCGCGGTGTCACCCAGGTACGCGGCATCGGACAGGCCGAGCGGCAGCACGATCGCCTGGTCGTCGCCGCCGGAGGGGACGGCCGCCCGCCGACCGACCGGGGAGATCGACCAGTACGACGATTGCGCAACGAGTGACGGATCCTGCGTGAACAGGTCGTCCAGCCACGGCAGCGCGGCCTGCTGGAACTCATCGAGCGACGCTTGGCTGTAGACCACCAGGCGCCGGCCCGAGGTGGAACCACCGGTCAGTTCGGCGGCGATGCCGCGGCCGCTGAACAGCACGTCGGCCTCGCCGCGAGCGGCGCGGGTGATCCACGGTGCCAGCGACTCCGGCGTCTGGATCGGCACACGACGCCGATAGTCGTCCACCGAGCGGATCGACGCGAAGTCGTGGGCGCGTCCGAACGCGGTCGCGGCATGGCTCGACAGCAGGTGAAACAACGTCTGCTGCTGCACCGGCATCGCCCGCGAGAGGGCATCGCGGAAGTCGCGCGCCCGTCCGGCGACCACGGCCGCGAGCCGGTCCGAGTGATTCGATGGCGACATGGATCGCGAACGCGACGCGTCGCGCGGCCGCTAGCGCGCGATCGTCACGCGCCGATCGTCCACGGCATCCAGCGGCAGGGCCCGTGTCGCCGCGGCGAAGCCGTCGCCGAACGCCGCGAGCGCCGTACGGCGCATGTTGGCGTGACTGAGTTCGGTCAGGCAGACGAGCTCGTTGCCCTCGGCATAGCCGGGATTACACACCTCGAAGAACCGGCTGGTCGGCGACAGCGTGCGGGCATCGTCGTCGGCCCGGCTCGCCTGCCAGCGTGCCTTCAGCCGCCCCTGCGGACGTGCGAAGCGGACGACGCCGCGGGCCGGGTCGTACGCATCGCCGAACCGCTCGCGGGCGAGCCGGTCCATCCGGGCCTGGATCGCCGCCGGTGTCGGCTCTTGTAGCGACGGATGGAAGCGGCGCGCGAACGCGGGCAGGTAGCGATACGTGCGATGACCCTTGGAGATCAGGAACCACCAGAGTGTCTCGTCGGGATGCCGCGCCTTCAGCCGGCCCGCCAGCGCGCAAAAGCCGATGGCGAGCTGCTGCGTTCCCCACCACGGCCGATCGATGATCGTGTCGCCTGAGAAGATCACCCGTTCGCGGTGCCCGTCGTGTTCGATCGGATACCAGCGCAGCGTGGAGAAGCCGACGATCCGGTTGTCGTCGGCGACGAGCATGATCACGTGGGTCTTGTCGGCCAGGTCCGAACGGAACGCCGATGCGCTGACGTCGTCGTAGTAACGCTCGAAGATGCCGTACATCCGCGCGATCGTGTCGATGCCCAGCGCACCGGCCTCGACGATCCGGACGCTGGCCCGCGGCGTGGCCTGCGGGTCGCGATCGTCCAGCGCCGGCGCCAGGTGGTCCGCGGTGTCGTTCACAGGTAGATCCTCGTCTCGCGCGCGGGGGCCACGGCCAGCGGCTCGCGTCCACACGCGAGGTCGTGTCGCCAGCGCGCGATCAGCGGGCCGAGCAGGTCGGCCTGGGTGCTGGCCTCGGCCCGCGGCGGCACGCCGGCCTCGCGGAAACGTTCGCGATTGTGCGAGCGCGCGGCGATGATGCGCACGTCCTGGCGGATGATCATCCGCGACAGCGGCTCGAAGTACAGCCGCACCAGCGGCCCGATGCCCGGCGTGCGGAACGACATCACCGTCGTCACCACCGTCTCGTCGTCGCCGACCTCGGTGCACGACGACGTGATCGAATAGGCCCAGCCGTTCGGGAACCGGTAGTCGACCTGGCTGCGCGCCGGCGCGATGAACCGGTCGGTGTGCTGCATCTCGCCGCCGCCGGGCGCGAGCAGCCACCAGACCAGGCTCTTCTCGCGCGGCTCCTCGCGAAACGACGCCTGCACGCCGTCGTCCAGGCGGCACACGCTGGCGCCGACCGGCCGCGCCGTCGGTGCACGGAACCAGTAACGATGCACAGTGGTCGCGTGTGGGCAGTCCAGGAAGTTCTCCAGGCAGGTCTCGACGTCACCCGCGAAGCGCGTGGTCATCACGAACGAGGTCCACTGCGGTTCGTCCAGGTGCGGAAACGGCAGCGGGGGCGCGTCAGGCGCGGCACCGGACAGGCTCGCGACCCAGACGAAGCCCTGGCTCTCGTGGACCGCATGTGCCGGCACGGTCAGGCCCGGATGCGCCGCGCGACACGCGTCGCCGCGCAGCCCGGCCGCCGGCAACGCAGCCAGCCGCCCGTCACCGTCCCAGGTCCAACCGTGGTATGGGCACTCGATGCCGTCGCCGCAGGTGCGACCGGCCGACAACGGCGCGTGGCGATGTGCACAACGATCCTGCAGCGCGCGGGCACGACCGTCGGCATCACGGAACAATACGACCGGCACACCACTCAGCACACGCGCCACCGGCCGATCGCGCAGTTGCCTGGAGCGGCATGCAATCTGCCAGAGGTTGACGCGAGATCCGATCAAGGCGGAGCGACTCGGAACGGTGGCGGCGGCCCGGAAGGGCCGATGCGATCGAAAGTATACTGGCCGGCACTCGATCGGGACGGGCGTCGTGCAACAGAACATCAGGCCACCGTGGGCCGAGTTGCCGCCCGCGCTGCGCGAAGCGGCCGATCCCGCGCGGATGCTGCGACAGGCCGCGGTCGAATGGCTGAAGATCGGTGTGATGTGGCTCGTGATGCTCGCCACCGGGGCCGCGGTCGATGCCGGTGAACTGCCCGCGGTCGTCGGCACGCTCGTGCTGGTGGTTGCGGTGATCCTCGTTGCGGGCCGGCTGCAGGCGCTCGGTGTCGTGTTGCACGACGCCTGCCACATGCCGAATGCACCCGGCTCCGCACATGCGCGCCGTGATCCGCGGCTGCGGCTGCTCGCGGTGCTCGCCGGCCATCCGATCGCAACGACGATCGAGGCGATGCGGTTCCACCACCTGCGGCATCACCGGTTCAGCTGCCTGCCGGCCGATCCGTACTTGAAGCGCGGTCTGCACGCGCCCGGTGCATCGCGAGCGCGTGCGATCGCGTTGCGGCTCGTCGGCGCGCTGATCACGCCGTTCTGGACCGTTCGCGCGCTGCTCGGCACCGTGATCACGATCCGACGTCGGCCTGCGCTCGATCGCGACGGCGTGCCGGACCGGCTGCTCGATGTCTATCGGCGCGTGTTCCTGCAGGATCGCGGACCACCGACGGCGCCCGCGTGCCGTGAAGCGCTGGCCTGTGCCCATGCTGATCCGGCGCAACTGCTGTTCTTCGCCGCGTCACTCGTCGTCACCTGGCGCTGGCCCGCGGCTGCGGTGATCGGCTACTGGCTGCCGCTGACGTTGGCTGGAATGCTCAACGCCCACCGCGTGATCAGCGAACACCGCCACGTCGATCGGGCCGACGACGGCCTGGTCTCGATGCTCGCGACCACGGTGTCACATCGCGGGCCGTGGGGGCGGGTCGTGTTCTATCCGCGCAACATCGGACTGCACGAGGCGCATCACTTGTATCCGACAGTGCCACTGGCAGCGCTGCCGGCGCTCGATGACTGGTTGCGGATGCGTCGAGTGATCAGCCGCGCAGCGGACCAGCCGGGCGGCTGAGCGGGCCTGGGTTCATCACGCCGCGGCTCATCCCGCCGCGGCCTCGACCGTCACCGCAATTGCGGCCAGCGCGCACCAGAACCGGCCGGCATCGAAGCCACCTCCGCCCATCCCGGGCTGCGCGTGATCGACCCGGCCGAGCAGCACCTGGCGCGCGGTCGGCCAGATCTGGTCCGCGGTCCGGAACAGGCCGTCGTGGGCAACCCCCGGCGCGAGTCGCGACATCCGCCGGTGCTGCGCATCGAGACTTCGTGACGGGGCGTGTGACCAGGTGGCCACCGCAACCACCGGCAGCGTGCCCACCAGCGCGTCGAACCCGCGCGCACGCGCGGCGGTTGTCGGGTCGCCGATCTCGCGGCAGGCCGCCTCGCCGCCGATCGTCCGGATCGCCAGCCGCCAGCCGACATCGCGTCGCCGCGAGCCGTCCATGATCTCCGACAGCGCGGGACTGCCGGCACGCGCGGTCTGGCAGAGCACGAGGCCGCGCAACACATCGCGAAGCCCGGGGCGGTGCTCGATCGCTGCGAGCGCCTCCAGGCCGCCACGGCTGTGTGCGAGCACGACGAGTTCGTCGCCATCCTTCACCAGCGACTCGAGCCAGTCGCCCAGCGTGATCGCGTTCGCCTCGATCGTCGCAACCGGATCGGTCGGTGCGATCGACACCCGGGCGCCCGCGGCCACCAGCGCATCGCGAGCGTCGCGAAAGTGCCGCGGCAGCAGCGAGCCGAACAGGCCTCGCACGAGCACGTGGTGCCGATGCCCACCGGCGTGCGCGGGCACAAACTGGGGTACGCCGCCCGCGGGGGTGCGGCCCGCCCGCTGCCATGCCGCCGCGAAAGCGGCCGTTGCATCCAGCGCGCAGGGCGGTTCGATCGCCGGCGTGCGTGGATACA
>CADEEH010000166.1 GCA_902826305.1 uncultured Burkholderiales bacterium | reverse complement strand
GTCTCGCCCTTGCGCGACAGCGTCAGCGTGACCTGGGTCTTGGGCTTGCCCCGCATCAGCTTGACCGCGTCGTTCAGCGGCAGGCCCTTGGTCGCCTTCTCGTCGATCTTGATGATCAGGTCGCCGGCCTTGATACCCGCACGCGAGGCAGGGGTGTCTTCGATCGGCGAGACCACCTTGACGAAGCCGTCCTCGGTGCCGACCTCGATGCCGAGGCCGCCGAATTCGCCCTGCGTGCCGACCTGCAGCTCGCGGAACGCGTCGACGTCGAGATAGGCGGAGTGCGGGTCGAGCCCGGACAACATGCCGCTGATCGCTTCGGTGATCAGCTTCTTGTCCTCGACGCTCTCGACGTAGTTGGCCTTGATGGCGCCGAACACGTCGGAGAACTGCCGCAATTCCTCGAGCGGCAACGGCGTGCGCGCGTCTTTCTGCGCGACGGCCGTGATGCCGAGACTGATCAGCACGCCGGCGACCGCGCCGACCGAGACCAGCCCTAGATGCTTGAGTCGGACGTTCATTCGTTCCTCGGGAACTGCTTCTGGCGAAATCCAGTATAACCGCCCATTCGCGGCCTGCGTGTGCAATCCGGTCAGCCGTCGGTCCGTTCGTCGGCGGCAAGACGTCGGCATCGACCGGGCCCGGCCGGGCGGACGTTCCTCCGGGCCACGCGGTCGCCGTCGTCCGGCGGGCCTCGAAGGCACCTCCCCGGGGCATCACCCCCGGCCCCGGCGGGGCTGCGGAAGGCGGCGGCATGGCCAGCACACCACCCCTCGCTGCGGCGAGGGGTCGAACCGCGCGTGCCTCCACCCTCGGACCGAAATCGGTCCGTTCAGCCTTTTGCCTTGCCCTGCGCGGCCACCGCGTTCATCGCCGCCGCGATCTCGGCGGGGTCGCCGAGGTAGTAGTGGCGGATCGGTTTGAGGTCGGCGTCGAGTTCGTAGACCAGCGGGCGGGCCGTCGGGATGTTCATCGCGACGATCTCGTCGTCACCGACCCCATCGAGGTACTTGACCAGCGCGCGCAGCGAATTGCCATGGGCGGCGATGATCACCCGTTTGCCGAGACGGATCGCCGGGGCGATCGACTCGGTCCAGAACGGAACCACGCGGGCGACGGTGTCCTTAAGGCATTCGGTGCGCGGAATGTCCTTCGGGTCGACGCGGGCGTAGCGCGGGTCGTTCTCCGAGCCGCGCGGGTCGCCCGCCGGCAGTGGATCCGGCGCGGTCGCGTACGCGCGGCGCCAGACCAGCACCTGCTGCTCGCCGAAGCGGGCCGCGGTCTCGGTCTTGTTCAGGCCCTGCAGCGCGCCGTAGTGGCGTTCGTTGAGCCGCCAGGAATGGACCACCGGGATCCACATCTGGTCGAGTTCGTCGAGTGTTCCCCACAGCGTGCGGATCGCGCGCTTGAGCACCGACGTGTAGGCGACGTCGAACGTGAAGCCGGCCTCGCGCAGCTCACGGCCGGCCCGCTTCGCTTCGGCCCGCCCGTTGTCGGTCAGGTCGACATCGGTCCAGCCGGTGAATCGGTTCTCGAGGTTCCACTGGCTCTCGCCGTGGCGAAGGAGGACGAGCTTGTAGGTCATGGTCGGTTCGATGGGGTGGGTCGGTCACCGGCGAGCCGGCGCACCGGTGTCTGCCGGAGCCTGCCCGGACTCCACGACAGGTGGCGGCAGGCTCCCGGGGCACGCGATCCGGCTCGGTATTCTATAATCCCGGGCTTTCCCCGATCTTCTCCCACGGCCCCCGGCCCCGCCTTGAAATTCGTCACCGAGAACCTGTTGTTGATCGCGATCGCCTTCGTATCGGGGGCGATGCTGATCTGGCCGCTCGTCAACCGCCGCTTCGCCGGTCCGGGTCTCGACACGCTGGCCGCCACGCGCCTGATCAACGACGGCGCGCTGGTGCTCGATGTGCGCGACACCGGCGAGTTCGGCGCCGGCCATCTGCCGGGTGCCCGCAACATCCCGTTGCCGGAACTCGACAAACGCGCGGCCGAGCTGCCGGCCGGCAAGCCGGTGCTGATCTGCTGCGACAGCGGCGCCCGATCCGGTCGCGCCGCCGGCGTGCTGCGCAAGGCCGGCCGGGAACAGGTCTTCAATCTGGACGGTGGCCTGGCGGCCTGGAAACAGGCGGGGCTGCCGGTCGTCAAGTGAGCAGTCAAGTGAGCAGCGACCCGGCCGTGCATCACACACCGTTGCCGGGCGTGCGGGTTGCAACCAACCGGAAGCGACGATGAGTCAACCAGTCATCATGTACAGCACCGCGGTCTGCCCGTACTGCCAACGCGCCGAGCAGCTGCTGCGCCAGCGCGGCGTGTCGACGATCGACAAGATCCGTGTCGACCTGGAGCCCGCCCGACGCGACGAGATGATCGAGAAGACCGGGCGCCGGACCGTGCCGCAGATCTTCATCGGTGATCGCCACGTGGGCGGCTTCGACGATCTGGCCGCGCTGGATCGCGCCGGCGGCCTGGCGCCGTTGCTGGCCGGCTGATCCGACACCGCTCTGCGCCTTCGCCCCGGACCCGTTTCCGGTCGCTGTCGCCAGCGACCGCCGCCACGATCCCACGCCGCCGCCGCGCGGCAATGAAACCACAGGAGTCGACCGATGACCGACCAGGACCCGCAGGCGCCGGTGTTCGCGATCCAGCGCATGTATCTGAAGGACCTTTCGCTGGAAATTCCCAACGCCCCGCGCATCTTCCTGGAGACCGCGCAGCCCGCCGTCGAGATCCAGCTCGATGTGTCCGGCGAGCCGCTGGTCGAGGGCATCTACGAGTCCTGCGTGACGGTGACGGTGACGACGAAGGTCGCCGACAAGGTGGCGTTCCTGGTCGAGGCCAAGCAGGGTGGCATCTTCGAGATCCGCAACGTGCCGCAGGACCAGATGCACCTGCTGCTGAACGTGGTCTGCCCGAACATCGTCTATCCGTACCTGCGCTCCAACGTCGCCGACGTGATCCAGCGCGCCGGGTTCCCGCCGATCCATCTGGCCGAGATCAACTTCGAGGCGCTGTACCAGCAGCGGCTGGCGCAGGAACAGGCTCAGGCGCAGCCGCAGCCGGCCGGCCCGTCGATCTACGTGCCCAATGGCAAGCAGAACTAAGCGTCGGTCGGCGGGGTCGGGCGCTGCGCCCACGCCGCTGATCCGGGTGGCGGCAGCCGCGCTGTTCGCGCTGCTCGCCCTCGACGCGACCGCGGCGGAATTCCGCTCGGTGTCCAGCACGGCCGCGGTCCTGTACGACTCGCCGTCGGACAAGGGCAAGAAGCTGTTCATCGCGCCGCGCGGCATGCCGGTGGAGATCATCACGTCGCTCAACCAGTGGATCAAGGTGCGCGACGTCTCCGGCGACGTGATGTGGATCCAGCGTGACGACCTGGCCGCGGCCCGCACCCTGGTCGCGACGACGCTGGTGTCGGTCCGGCAGGCGCCGTCGGAGACCGCGCCGCTGCTGCTGCAGGCCGAACGCGGCGTGGTGCTCGAATTGCTCGAGACCGCCGCCGGCGGCTGGGTCAAGGTGCGGCACCGTGACGGCGTGGTCGGCTTCGTCCGTGCGATCGATGTCTGGGGCGTCTAGTTGAAGGTCGCGGTCTTCGGTGCCGGTGCCTGGGGCACGGCGATCGCCCATCACGCCGCGGCAAGGCACGAGGTACTCCTCTGGGCACGTGATCCGGCATTGGCCGGCACGATCCGGACTTCCGGAGCCAACGAACGTTACCTGCCCGGTGTCCGGTTGCACGCTTCGCTCGAGTGCCGCGCGGACATCGCGGGCATCCTGCAGTGGCTCGACGGCGCCGAAGGGGATGCGCTCGCGATCCTCGGCACCTCGATGGCCGGCCTGCGCCCGGTCGCATCGGCGCTTGCGGCGGCGGCAACGTCGCGCTGGCCGGTCGCCTGGTTGTGCAAGGGCATCGAGCGGGAGACCGGCGCGCTCGCGCACCAGGTGCTCGACCAGGCCTGGCCGGCGGTGCGCGCCGGGGTGTTGTCGGGGCCGAGCTTCGCGCAGGAGGTCGCCGCAGGCCTGCCGGTCGCGCTGACGATCGCATCGCCCTGGCCCGAGGTCCGGTCGGCCGCGGTCGATGCCCTGCATCACGGGGCCGTCCGGATCTACAGCAGCGAGGATGTGCTCGGCGTCGAGCTGGGCGGCGCGTTCAAGAACATCATGGCGATCGCCGCCGGCATCAGCGACGGACTCGGCCTGGGCCACAACGCCCGCGCCGCGCTGATCACCCGCGGCCTGGCCGAGATCACGCGGCTGGGCCGGGCGGCGGGTGCCCAGGCCGAGACCTTCAACGGGCTGACCGGGCTGGGCGACCTGGTGCTGACCTGCACCGGGGAGCTGTCGCGCAACCGGCGCGTCGGCATGGCGCTGGCCGCGGGGCGACCGATCGACGAGGTGATCGGCTCACTCGGCCATGTCGCCGAGGGCGTGGCCTGCATCGACGCCGCGGCTGCGCTGGCCGCGGGTGCCGGTGTCGAGATGCCGATCGTCGCCAGCGTGCAGTCGGTCCTGAGCGGACGACTGGCCGCGCGCGAGGCGGTGATGGCACTGCTCGCACGCGAGCCCAAGCGGGAGCATTGAGATGGCGGCGGTGTGTGTGTTCTGCGGCGCCAAGGTCGGGGCTGATCCCCGCCACGTGGCCGCGGCCCGCGACTTCGGTGCCTCGCTCGCGCGGCGCGCGATCAGCCTCGTCTTCGGCGGCGGCCATGTCGGCATGATGGGCGCGGTCGCCGACGGCGCCCTCGAGGCCGGCGGCGAGGTGATCGGCATCATTCCGCAGCGGCTGGTCCAGCGCGAACTCGGCCATCGCGGCATCGACCGCCTCGAGGTGGTACCCGACATGGCGACACGCAAGCTGCGGATGATCGAGCTCTCGGCGGCGTTCGTGGCGTTGCCCGGCGGACTGGGCACCCTCGACGAGATCTTCGAGGTGCTGACGCTGCGCCAGATCGGTGATCACCACAAACCGATGGCGCTGCTCGACGTCGACGGCTACTTCGGGCCGCTGCTGACGGCGCTGGACACGTTCGCCCGTGCCGGCTTCATCGCGCCCCACGACATCGATCACCTGATCGTCGAGCCCGGCATCGAACGACTGCTCGATCGGCTCGCACCCTACCTGACGGTCGCCGCCGGCGGGTGACCCACGCGAGTCAGGCGGTGCCGTCGAAACCCTGTTGCCGCCAGGCCTCGTAGACGACGACCGCGACCGCATTGGACAGGTTCATGCTGCGGTTGAACGGCCGCATGGCCAGGCGCAGGTGCCGCTCGGACGCGATCGACGCCAGCACCGCCGGCGGCAGGCCGGTGCTCTCGGCGCCGAAAACGAACCAGTCCCCAGGCTGCAGGCGGACCTGATCCGGGCGCCGGTCCCCGCGGGTGGTCAGCGCATACAGCGAGGACGGCGCCTGCGCGGCGATGAAGGTGTCCCAGTCCGGATGGATCCGCAGCGGTGCCATCTCGTGGTAGTCGAGGCCTGCGCGGCGCATCCGCGCATCGTCCAGCGGAAATCCGATCGGCTCGATCAGATGCAGGCCGGCGCCCGCGTTCGCACACAGCCGGATCACGTTGCCGACGTTCGGCGGGATCTCCGGATGGACCAGCACGACGTTGAACGGCGGTATCACCGGGCCCTCACGTCGACGATCCGTCGTCCGCTGCCGCCGGGGGCCGCTCGCCCGAAGCAACCGGTGCCGGCGTCCGGGCGGCGACCAGCGCGATCACGTGGCGGGCGCCGGCGGCCCGCAGCACCGTCGCCGCTTCGTCGAGGGTGGCACCGGTGGTCATCACGTCGTCGACCAGGACGACCCGTGCGCCGGCCGCCAGCGGTCCCCCGTGCCAGGCGAGAGCACCGGCCAGGTTGCGCCGGCGATCGCCGCGGGCGAGACCCGGCTGCGGCCGGGTGATCCGCTGCCGGCGCAGCGCATGCGGCACGAGCGGGGACCCGATGCCGCGGGCAACGCCGCGTGCGATCTCCAGCGCCTGGTTGTAGCCGCGCTCGGCGAGCCGGCCAGGGGCCAGCGGCACCGGCACCACCCGATCCACGGTGTCCAGGTGATGGCGATGCCGCTCGAGCAGCATCGTCGCCAACGCGCCCGCCAGGTGGATGCGGCCGTCGAACTTCAATGCGGCGATCAGTCGATCCAGCGGCGGCGCGTAGTCACCCAGGACGTGGGTGGCCTCGAGGGCCGGTGGTCGCTGGTGGCAACGTGCGCAGACCCGGGCCGCGGGCGTGCGGGCGGCACAGATCGGGCATCGGCTGGCATCACCACCGGCGATGCGACGCCGGCACCAGGCGCAGCAAGCGGCCTCCTCGCCGCCGAGCGCCCGCTCGCACAACGCGCAACTGCGCGGCAGCCAGCCGTCGACGAACATGCGCCAGCACCCGGCCGCTGCCGGGCGCAACGATATGGGCTTGCCGGTCATCACCTCGGGTCCTGTCAGCAGGCCTGAACTGTATCCCGGCTGCTCCTATACTGAGCAGGCGATGCTTCAGTCCTCCGGCCTAGACCCGCGGGCGATCCGGCGCCAGTTCGGTCGCCGTTCCCGACGGCCCGAACGCGCCGACTTCCTGCTGCGCGAAGCCGAGCGCCGGATGCTGGAGCGGCTGGAGGTCGTCCGGCTCGTGCCGCAGCGGGTGCTCGACGTCGGCACGGGGGCCGGCCAGGGCCTGCTGCGACTCGCCCAGCGTTATCCGGACGCACACCGGATCGGCCTGGATTCTGCGTTGCCGATGCTCGGCCGCGCGACCCGGCTGCTGCGCGACGACGCCGGCCTCGCCCGCTGGCTGCCCGGCCGCTGGCGAGCGCCTCGTGCCGGCCTGGTCGCCGGCGACGCATCGGCGCTGCCGATCCAGAGTGCCAGTGTCGACCTGATCTGGTCGAACCTCGCCTTCCACTGGTTCGTCGATCCCGAGGCGGCGATCGGCGAGTGGTACCGGGTGCTGCGTCCGGGCGGCCTGCTGAGCTTTTCCCTGTTCGGCGTCGACACGCTGCGGGAACTCGCCGGCCAGCGGCTGCCGCTGCCCGCGTTGCACGAT
Source organism: uncultured Burkholderiales bacterium (assembly GCA_902826305.1). Taxonomy (GTDB): domain Bacteria; phylum Pseudomonadota; class Gammaproteobacteria; order Burkholderiales; family Burkholderiaceae_E; genus CADEEH01. Next base: position 3,156 of record CADEEH010000166.1, on the reverse strand, counting down.
CTCCACGACGTCGGCGACGCCCTGGTCCACGCCGGCTTCGCCGAGCCGGTGATGGACATGGAGCGGCTGACCCTGACCTATCGGGAACCGGCCCGCCTGCTCGCCGACCTGGCCGCGCTCGGTGGCAACGCGGACCCCGGCAGGACCCGCGGACTGCGCGGTCGTGGACAGCGCGCCGGCTGGATCGACGCCCTCGAGCGGCTGCGCGGGGCGGACGGCACGATCGCGCTGTCGATCGAACTGGTCTTCGGCCACGCCTGGTGCCCGGCGATCAAGCGCCGAGCCGACGGTGCGGTCCCGATCCGGTTCGTTCCGCCGCCCGGTCGTCCGGGCTGAAGCCCGCCGAGCCGGGCGTCCGATCACGGGCAGACGAAGCGACGGCGACGACCGCCGGCTCGTCCGCGGGGGACGACGGACCGGGCCGCCATCAGGTGCGTTGCACAAACACGGTCGCAGCCCGCAGTCATTGCTTATAATCAGCCGGGAGTCAGCCGGAGTCAGACGGCCAGCCGGAATCGAACGGCGCCGCACCGGCATGGTGTATCCCCGGCCGGTGCCGAGACACCGGATGATCGCAGCGGTCGGTGCCGCCGCGCATTCAAGGCGAATTGCTCGATCGATGCTGTATCGGTGGATCCGGACGACCCATGCCCGCCGGCAGGAATGGCTGCTCAAGCGTAACTGCGCGTTGTCGCCGTCGCAGCTCGGCATGGCCTTCGGACTGCTCGGCGTCGTCTCGCTGGTGATCGCCGGCGTGCTGGCGGCCCACGGCGCCTGGCTGGTGCTGCCGTTCACCTTGATCGAACTGTCCGCCCTCGCGATCGCCTTCGTGGTCTATGGCCGGCACGCGGCCGATTTCGAGCGCATCGTCGTCGATTCCGGCCGGCTGCTGGTCGAGCGCTGCGACGGGCAGCGGGTCGAGCGCAGCGAACTGCGCCCGGCCTGGGTCAGGGTCGAATACGACGGGCTGGGTCGCGAGCCGATCCGTCTCGTCGCCGGCAATGACCGGATAGTCGTCGGGAAGTTCGTTCCCGACGATGGAAAGCGGCAGCTCGCGAACGAACTTCGGGCGACGCTGGCCGACTGGCGCCAAGGGGAGGGCGCTGCTGCATGGTCGTCGAGACAATTGACAACAGAGACATGATGGTGGGAATGAGACTCGCGAAACTGGTCAGGAACGCGTCGATCGGCGCGGTGGTGTCGCTCGCATCGCTGCCGGCATGGGCGGCCGACGTACCGGACATGCCCGGCGGGCCGCGCGTGAACCAGTGGAACCTCGCCGACCCCGTCACCAAGATCGCAGAGGGCCAGCACTGGATCCACGAGATCCTGATGTGGCTGTGCGTGGTGATCTTCATCGGCGTGTTCGCGTTCATGTTCTATTCGATCTGGGCGCACCGGAAATCGAAGGGCGTCAAGCCGGCCGATTTCCATGAGAGCACCGCCGTCGAGATCGCCTGGACCGTCATCCCGTTCATCATCGTCGTCGGCCTCGGCGTGATCGCCACCGGCGAGGTGATCGCGCAGAAGGACACGACCAACGCCGACCTGACGATCAAGGCCACCGGCTACCAGTGGAAGTGGGGCTACGACTACCTGAAGGGTGATGGCGAGGGGATCTCCTTCCTGTCCAACCTGTCCACGCCGGCCGCCCAGATCCAGAACCGGGAACCGAAGTCGGTCACCTACCTGATGGAGGTGGACAACCCGATGGTGGTGCCGGTCGGCAAGAAGGTGCGTGTGGTCACCACCGCCAACGACGTGATCCATGCCTGGATGATCCCGGCGTTCGGCGTCAAGCAGGATGCGATCCCGGGCTTCGTGCGCGACACCTGGTTCCGCGCCGAGAAGGTCGGCGTGTATCGCGGGCAGTGCGCCGAACTGTGCGGCAAGGACCACGCGTTCATGCCGATCGTGGTCGACGTCAAGACCGAGGAAGACTACAAGAAGTGGGTCGAGGCCAAGCTCAAGGAGATGTCGGCGGCCGCCGACGATCCGAGCAAGGAATGGCAGCAGGCCGAACTGGCCGCGCGCGGCGAGAAGGTCTACGCCGGCGCCGGCTGCGCCGCCTGCCACCAGGCCAACGGCAAGGGCGTCCCGGGCAACTTCCCGGCGCTCGAGGGTTCGAAGGTCGTGCTCGGCAAGACCGAGGACCAGATCGCGCTGCTGCTCAACGGCAAGGCCGGCACCGCGATGGCGTCGTTCAAGCAGTTGTCCGACGTCGAACTGGCGGCGGTGATCACCTACACCCGCAACGCCTGGGGCAACAAGGCCGAGGCCGCGATGGTCCAGCCGAAGGACGTGCGCGCCGCGCGCAAGTGAAACGTCCGCGAGCCCGCCCCGTCACCGAACACCAGGAATCCACGGAGTCAGCATGAGCGCAGTCATCGGCCCGCACGGCCACGCCCCCGACGACCATTCACACGATCACGCGCACGACCACCCGACCGGATGGAAGCGCTGGGCGTACGCGACGAACCACAAGGACATCGGGACGATGTACCTGGTGTTCTCGTTCACGATGTTCCTCGTCGGCGGCGTCAACGCGTTGCTGCTGAGGACGGAACTGTTCCAGCCCGGCCTGCAGATCATCAGCCCCGAGTTCTTCAACCAGCTGACGACGATGCACGGCCTGATCATGGTGTTCGGCGCCATCATGCCGGCCTTCGTCGGCTTCGCGAACTGGCAGCTGCCGATGATGATCGGCGCCTCGGACATGGCGTTCGCGCGGATGAACAACTTCAGCTTCTGGCTGCTGCCGGTGGCTGCCACGCTGCTGGTCGTCTCCTACCTGGTGCCCGGGGGCGCCACCGCCGCGGGATGGACGCTGTACGCGCCGCTGTCGGTGCAGATGGGGCCGGGCATGGACCTGGCGATCTTCGCGGTGCACATCATGGGCGCCAGCTCGATCATGGGGTCGATCAACATCGTCACCACGATCCTGAACATGCGCGCGCCGGGCATGACGCTGATGAAGATGCCGCTGTTCGTCTGGACCTGGCTGATCACCGCCTATCTGTTGATCGCGGTGATGCCGGTGCTGGCCGGCGCGATCACGATGGTGCTGACCGACCGCCACTTCGGCACCTCGTTCTTCAACGCGGCCGGCGGCGGCGACCCGGTGATGTACCAGCACATCTTCTGGTTCTTCGGGCA
>CADEEH010000165.1:1333-10316 GCA_902826305.1 uncultured Burkholderiales bacterium | reverse complement strand
GGTTCGTGTAGCAGACGTCGCAGCCCATCGGCACACCCATCAGCTTGCCGCAGAAATGATCCTCGAGCCCGGCGCGGGTGATCTGCTTGCCGTCGACCAGGTACTCGGGCCCGATGAATCCGACCACCGTGTTGACCAGCAGCGGGTCGAAGCGGCGCGCGACCGCATAGGCGCGGGCCTCGCAGGTCTGCTGGTCGACGCCGTGGTGGGCACCGGCGGACAGTGCGCTGCCCTGGCCGGTCTCGAAGTACATCACCTGCTGGCCGACGGTGCCGCGGCCGAGTGAAAGCGCCGCGGCCTGCGCCTCGGCGAGCAGCTCGAGGGTGACGCCGAAGCTGCGATTGGCCGCCTCGGTGCCGGCGATCGACTGGAACACCAGGTCGACCGGGGCGCCGCGTTCGATCGCCGCCAGCGTCGTCGTGACGTGGGCGAGCACACAACTCTGCGTCGGGATCTCGAAGCGCAGCCGGACCTCGTCGAGCATCCGCACCAGGTCGATCACCCGCTGCACGTTGTCGCTGGCCGGGTTGATGCCGATCACCGCATCGCCGATCCCGTACAGCAACCCGTCGACGATCGAGGCCGCGATGCCGCGCGGGTCGTCGCTCGGATGGTTCGGCTGCAGCCGGACCGCGAGCCGGCCAGGCAGGCCCAGCGTGGTGCGGAAGGCCGCCTGCACGCGGCACTTGCGGGCGACCAGGATCAGGTCCTGGTTGCGCATCAGCTTGCTGACCGCCGCCGCCATCTCCGGGGTGATGCCGGGCGCCAGTGTGCGCAGCGTCGATCCATCCGTGCCGTAGTCCAACAGCCAGTCGCGGAACTCGCCGACGGTCAACGACGCGATCGGCGCGAAGGCCGTTGCATCGTGGCTGTCGTGGATCAGCCGGGTGACGTCGTCACGGTCGTAGTCGATCAGCGGTTCGTCGAGGAAACGGCGCAGCGGCACGTCGGCCAGCGCGCGGCAGGCGGCGATGCGTTCTTCCATCGACCCGGCCGAGATCCCGGCCAGCTCGTCACCGGTGCGTGGTGGGCTGGCCTTGGCGAGCAGCGTGCGCAGGTCGGCGAACGTGTACGAGAGCGGACCGGTCGATTGGCGCAAGGCGGGCATCGGGGTGTTTCACTCCGGTGACGAAAGATCGCGGTACTCCCTCACCCACAGCGGATTCTTGACCGGGAAGAAGATCTGCCGCACGCGACCGGCCAACATCCGGTTGCCTTCGGATGTCAACGGAAGGTTGGCGAACAGCCTCTGCGGTGTCCCCGGTCCCGAGTAGCCGACGAGGGACTGCCCGGGGGGAAGTTCCAGCGCCCACAGCGCCGTCATCGGGTTCCATTCACTCGAGACCGCAAGCGCTTCGCGCAACATGTCGCGCAGCGCCCGTTTCCTGTCCGCGGCCGAGAAGAAGATCCGCGAGTGCGCGGCATCGAGTGTGTCGAGGACGGCGGCATCGAACCACCACTCCCCCGAATACGCCCGATTGCCCGGTCCGACCACGCGCAGGAACAGCTTGGGTCCGACGAAGGACTCGCGGGAGGCGGACGACAGGCCCGACCGGATTTCCTGGAGTTTTCGCTTCGCTTCATCCCGGGGCGTCGTGCCGTTGCCGGCCAGGGCCGCGCGGTTGTGGTCGAGATCGTAGAGGGTGATCAGCGATTCCTCGATCTGCTGCCATGTCGAATCCATGGGATCACTCCGCGGGAAGACGGCCAGCGTAAGGGGTACCGGACCGGTTGACAATCCATCTGTCGGGGTCCGCCGATCGCCGCGACTCAGGGCTGCAGGCCGGCGGTCAGCGCCGCCTTCATGTCGTCGGGAAGGCTTGCCACGCCCTTGACGACGCCCGGTCCGCCGTTGCGCCAGAAGACGGTGAACTCCTGCACCCGCCGGGTACCCGATGTCGAATACGCGACCACGTGCAGCGCAACCTCGGTGCCGCCTTCGATCAGCGCCGGCGACGACAGCAGCTTGACCACCGGCCCGAGCTCGCGCACGCGGATCATCACAACCCGGTCGAACTGCGAGGCCGCCTGATCGACCAGCGCGGCGAGCGACTTCTCCTCGGTCGCGGACAGGCGCCGGAGCTCGGAGCGGGCGAAGCAGTTGGAGTTGGCGAAGAAGGCCCGCATCCCGGTCTCGGCGGCGACCTCACGGTCGGCAATGTCCTTCTGGTCCGAGCGCCACTCGGGCGCCCACGCGACCAGGGCGCGGGCGGCACGATCGCAGACCGCGGCCTGCGGTGACGGCATCAGGGTGACCGTCGTGCTCGCGCAGCCGGCCAGGAGCACGGCACACACCCAGGCGATCCGGGTCATCGCGCAACCGCCTTTCGACGAGCGAACCGGGAGGTGACAGTGTCCCCGCGCCGCGGGTGTCGTGTCCAGCATGTCCGAGGCCGCGGTCGGGGGGTGAGCCGGGTGATGCCAGGTGGATTCCAGTGGCTCGGGCGTTTCGCGCAGGCATATGGATTGCGCCCGTCCTCTTGGCACAACGATTGTCATCATGCGTTCGTCCTCACCCCCGGAACGACCAACCCGAGACGCCGCATCGGCTGCGGGCTCCGACTCGCCCCCCGGCAACGGACGCCGACCCGGGCGACGGACCGGCCGCCGGTTCGCATTCGGCCTGGGACTCCTGATCCTTGTCGTCGGCATCGGCGTGATCGCCTCGGAGCTCGCGGGTTGGGCTTATCTCCGCCAGCCGGTCGAGTCGATCGCCACACGTCTTGCGGGTCGCCAGGTCGCGATCGCCGCGCCGTTCCGTCTGCGCCTGTTGCGTGCCGAGCCGTCGGTCTCGACCGGCGGGCTGTCGATCGCCGCGCCGCCATGGAGCAAGGCGCCACATTTCGTCAGGACCGGGCCGGCGCGGGTCGCGATCACCTGGCGCGAAGTGCTGAAGGTCTATCGCGGTGTCGATCCGTCGAAGCCGGAGGCCGCCCCGCGCATCGCCTCGATCTCGGTCGCCCAGGGTGACGTCATCGCCGAACGGCAGGCCGACGGTCGCGCGTCGTGGCAGTTCGGCACCGACGCGAACGAGCCGCCAGGCGGCCTGGTGATTCCCGCGGTCGACCGGCTCGAGGTCGACGGCGCGCGCGTCGTCTTGCGGGACGAGGAGCAGAAGATCGACGTCACCGCCGAGGTGACGCTGCGCGAAGGTGACCAGGTCGAGCGTGCCGGCGTGCGGGTCGACGGCCGCGGCCGCTGGCGCGACCTGCCGGTCGAACTCCGGGTTCGTGCCCCAGGTATCCTGCCTGCCGCGGCGGGCAGCGCGATCGAGGGCCTCGACGCGCGGGCAAGCATCGGCGCGACGCGGCTGCGGTTCGACGGCCGGATCGGCGAGCCGACCCGATTGATGGATGTCGTCGGCAACTTCGAGGTCGAGGGTCCGTCACTGGGCCAGATGGCGATCGTGCCCGGCCTGACGCTGCCGGCGACGCCGCCTTATCGCGTTCGCGGCTGGGTCTCGCGCGGCATGAAGCTGATCGAGGCGCGGATCGAGTCGGCGACGATCGGCAAGAGCCGGTTCGGCGGCGAGGTCCGCTACGATCCGACGACGACACCGCCGCAGGTCAGCGGCCGGGTCGATGGCAAGGTGCTTCGGGTCGGCGACCTGGGACCGACCGTCGGCGCGTCGCAGGACGTGCCGAAGTCGAAAACGCCGCCGGATCGGCTGCTGCCCGATCGCCGCTTCGACATTCCGTCGTTGCGCGAGATGAACGCCGACGTCGGCTTCGCGATCGAGCAGTTCGACCCGGGCACGGACCTGATCCGCCCGTTCCGGAACCTGCGTGGGCAGGTCGTGCTGAAGAACGGCGTGCTCGAGGTCCGCGATCTCGCCACCCAGGTCGCCGGCGGCCAGATCGGCGGGACGGTCCGGATCGCACCGGTCGCCGATCAGCGCAACGCGGACTTTCGCGCCGACCTGCGCTGGAGCGCGATCGACCTGTCGCAATGGCTCAAGCAGACCAAGCAGCGGTTCTATGTCGACGGACGACTCGCCGGCAGCCTGTCGCTGAGCGGTCGCGGCGGGTCGACCGCCGAGATCCTCGATGCACTCGACGGCAACGTGCGCGCGGTGATCCGCGGCGGACGCATCTCGCACCTGGTCGTCGAGGCGTTCGGGCTCGATGCGGCGCAGGCACTCGGCGTCGCGGTGAAAGGCGACGAACTGCTCGATCTCCGCTGTGCACTGGTCGACCTCAAGGCGAAAAAGGGCCGCGTCGCCGTCGAGGCCGGCATGCTGGACACGCCCGACACGACGGTCTTCGGCGAAGGGGGCGTCGCACTCGGCGACGAGACGATGAACCTGCGCCTGGTCGCCGCACCGAAGGATTGGAGTCCGTTCTCGCTGCGTTCGCCGGTCGAAGTCAAAGGGACATTCGCCAGGCCGGACATCGGGATCGACGCGAAGCCGATCGCCTTGAAGGCGGTCACCAGCCTCGTACTCGCCGCGGTGGCGCCGGTGACCGCGATCCTGCCGTTCGTGGATCTCGGGTCGAACGACAACAACCCGTGTGCCGATGCGATCGAGCGGATGCGCAAGGCGCCGGGGGAAGGGCGCGAGAAGCGCGAAGGGCGCGGCGGGCGAGGCGCGCCAGGGACGCGATGATCGCTCCTGGCAGCCCGCCGGCATAGGCGGTCAGCCCTTGGCCGCCAGGCCGAGACGCTCGATCACCGCTTTCTCGCGGATGTACTGCTCGCGCAGGAAGCGGCCGTAGCCATCGCTGTCGAGGTAGGTCACGGTCTGGTCGTATTTCTCCAGGTTCGCCAGCACGCCGGAGTCGTCGAGCGAGGCCTTGAACGCATCGTGCAGCCGCTTCGTGATCGACGGATCCATGCCGCGCGGGCCGCCGATGCCGAACGGAGAATCGGCCAGCGTCTCGTAGCCCAGCTCCTGCAGCGTGGGGACGGTCGGCCACCGCTTCGTACGCTTCGATCCGTAGGTGGCCAGCAGCCGTGCCGATCCCGCATCGACGTGCGGCGCCCAGCCGGTAGAGTCGCTGTGTGCCATCGTGTGCCCGCCCAGCATCGACTGCATGCCGTCGGCGAAGCCCTTGAAGGGAACGTGCTGGAGCTGGACGCCGGCGCGCGACGCGAACTCCTCGACCGCCAGATGCGGCGTGGTCCCGATGCCGGGGGAGCCGTAGGTGAACTTGCCTGGGTTGGCCTTGGCCCATCCGACAAGTTCGGCCACCGACTTGATCGGCGAGTCCGCCTTGACGACCAGGCCGAACGTGTAGCCGGTGAGGCAGGCGACGAACGTGAAGTCGCGCAGCGGGTCGAACTGCATCTTCTGCATGTGCGGGAGCCTGACGATGCCGATCGTCAGCTGCGACAACGTGTAGCCGTCGGGCTGCGCGTGCACCAGCTCGTTCGGCCCCAGCATGCCGCTGGCCCCGGGCTTGTTGTCGATCACGAACGAGGTGCCGAGTGTCCTGCCGGCGCTCTCGCCGATCGCGCGCATCACCGCATCGGTCGCGCCGCCGGCGGGCCACGGGCAGATCAGGCGGATCGGCCGCACCGGCCAGGACTGGGTGAGGGCGATTCGCGGGCTTCCCAGTGCGGCGGCGCACAGCGCGCCTTGTACGAGTCGACGGCGGGTGATGCCGGTCATGGTCGGGCTCCGATGGCAGCGACGCAGGTGGGTGCCGTTCTCGCCACGAGAAGCGGGCCGTTGATTGTTGTGCGAGCCGTGCTCGCGTTGTACGCCGGATGCGTGGCAACGGTGAGCGACCAGGAGGAGACAGAAGGTTAGGTAGGTGCCAATCCGATGTCAACGCTGCCCATGCAGCCGACCTAGTCGACACGGCACCGTGCGCCGACGCGATCCGGCGCACCAGTCGTTCAGCGCGGCGGGCTCTTCCAGCCAATCCGTCCAAGCCCCGGCAGCCGCAACGCCGGCTCGAAAAGATCCGCCCCGAGCGACAGTCCGAGCAGATTGATCTCCGCACCTTCGACCGGCGACACGATGACGCCGAGCAGGCCGTACAACGACGCCTGCACGCCGGTGCCGCTCGGCGGACGGCCGATCACCGACGACAGCGGTACGTAGTCCTTGCCGATCGCGTTCGGCGGCAGGTCGAGCCGAAGCTCCGGCACGCTGCGCCCGACGTGGGCGACGAACGTGTTGCTGTTCGGCCCGGGCCAGGTGCGATAGGTCTCGCGATACGGGTAGTCGGCGACCGCGGCCTCGATCCGGTCGATCAGCGCCTCGACCCCCGGGCCGCGACGGTCGACCAGCAAATCGGGCACACGGCCGAACCACTGGCCATCGGGCACCGCAAAATTGCGGCGGACGTACGGCGAGCCGCCCCAGAAGACGACGTCGTAGCGCACGTAGCTGCCGGCGCCCTCGCGCTTGACCGCGATCCACGAGTGCACGCCGAACGCGCCGCGCCAGCCGAACGTGTTGGGCGCGTAGATCTGGACGACGGCTTCGCGGGCGGCGGCGGGGTCGGGAGCGAGCCCGGTCGATTCACGGGATGCCGCGGACCAGGTGGCCGCGGCGGGGCGGTGCGTGGCGACGCTGATGAGGATCGGGACGACGAACAGGGCGAGCAGGATCAGCAGCATCTTGCGTCGGGCTTTCATCGTCGGGGATCGTAGCGCGGGCGGGCGATCCGTCGGGCAATGCCATTTTCCCGGCGGATCAGGGGACCGTGATGGTTTCAGTTGTCGTAGCCCTTGCAGCTCGCGCTGGCGAACCGGCCGGTCACCTCGACGGTCCCGCTGTCCGCACCTTCGGTCCGGGTCTTCATCGTCATCGTCTCGGGCGTGTGGGCGACGATTTCGTACGTGCTGCGGCTCGCGTCGCTGCCGGTACACACGATCGTGCCGGTGACCCGGGTCGTGCTGCGGACGCCCAGCGTGGTCTTGCACCCTTCGGCATCCTCGTTCTTCCGGAACACCGCGCCGATGTCGAGATCCTCCTTGGTCAGGCAGGTCTTCGTCGTGGCCATGACGGCCCCGCCGCCGGACCGCTCCTTGACGGTGATGTCCCAGCCCCCGGGGCGCAGGTTCAAGACCTGCGCGCCAACAGTCGAGGTCGTCGCGAACAGCAGGACCGCGATGGGCGCGTTGGGTCGCATGCAAGTCTCCGTTGTGTTGCTGCGCGAGGGTGGCAAGATGCTACTGCGTGGACCTGATGCGGGCGTGGTACGACCGTGCTGGTGACTCGCCTTCAGGGATGGGGGGCCGCCAGGCTTCCGGCAGCCAGGAGATCGTCGATGTCGCACCCGCTGTTCGTCCTCAACGGCTCCAACCTGAACCTGCTCGGTCGCCGGGAACCGGAGCTGTACGGAACGACCACGCTGGTGCAGATCCGATCGGCCTGCGAGTCGCTGTCCGCCGAACTGGGCCTCGCCTGCGACTTCCGCCAGACGAACCACGAGGGTGTGCTCGTTGACTGGATCCAGGAAGCCTTCGAGAAGGACGCCGCGGTGATCATCAACCCGGCGGGATTCTCGTTCGGCCGGGTGCCGGTGCTGGATGCGCTGAAGCTGATCCGCCGGCCCGTGGTCGAGGTGCATCTGACGAACATCCATCGGCGTCCGCCGCCGTACAAGGAGTCGCTGGTGTCGCAGGCGGCGACGGGGGTGATCTGCGGGCTCGGGCCGGTCGGGTACCTGTTGGCGGTGCGGGCGGTGGCGGAGGCGCTGAAGGCGTAGGGGCGTGCCGGGATGCGCCTCACCACTGCCCGCGATTGTTCATCACCTCGACGAGTGGCCTCCCGGCAATGAGCAACCGCCGCCTCAGCCGTCCGGAACGGATCCGACGCCTGGTCAAACGCGTGGGTGTGTGCGCGGCCGTCGTGGCGATCCTGCTGTGGCTGCTGCCGTTTGGACCCGGCGGATCCGAGGTGTTGCTGGCCGTTGCGCTGATCGGTGTCGCGGCTGCTTGGAGCGCGGCGAGTGGGGGGCGGTTCTCCGATTCCGGTGGTGGCGACAGCGGGGGTGACTGGGGGGACGTCGAGAGTAGTGATGGGGGTGGGGACGGCGGAGACGGAGGGGACTGACACCGGCAGCCGACGGGCCTGAACTCCAAGTCGCTCGCCGCTGACGGCGCGAGATCAATACGAAGCGACTATGCCTCCGGCAACGACTCGAATTCTCGGCGCTTGCCTTCGAACCAGACCTTCATCGCCTGCGGATCCTTCATCAGCGCCTGCATCTCGTTCATCGCCTGAAGATGCGCGGCGTCCCTGTCCTGGAACATCGCAACGCCGTGCCGACGGCTCATGTCGGCGATTTCGTCGAAAGAGTCCGCGAGGAATTCCTGATCACAGGCGCCCCCCAGTTGTCTGCAGGTCATCTTCTTCATCGGTGAATTCCTCCCGTTGCATGTGGGCCGTCGGCGACGTCGCCAAAGATGCTCCGACAGCGCTCTGACTAGAACATTGCCCGTTTCCCGAGGTTCGGCAACACCTCCCGCGCCGAATTCCTCCCCGGCAACCCCGTCACCCCGCCCCCCGGATGTGTCCCCGACCCACACAAAAACAATCCCTCCAACGCCCCCCGATACCGCGCCTGCCCCAGCAAAGGCCGATTGCTGAACAACTGATCCAACCCCAGCGACCCATGAAAGATGTCGCCCCCGATCAGCCCGAACTCCCGCTCCAGATCCAGCGGCGACAACGCGCGCCGTCCGATCACACTCCGCCTGAAGTTCGGCGCAAAACGATCCACCGTCGCGATCATCAGATCGGCCACTGCCTCGCGATGGGCATCCCATCCGCCTTCGACCTCCGGATTCACGTGCTGGCAGAACATGCTCGCCACATGCTGCCCCGCTGGCGCCAGCGTGTCGTCCATCGTCGACGAGATGTTCAGTTCGACGATCGGCTCGCGCGCCCATCCCGCGTTGTGTTCCCTGCCGCGCGCGTCGAAGTACGCACGCTCCATGTACTGAAGCGAAGGCCCGATCAGGATCCCCGCCCCGTGATGCGGCTGCTGGTTCGTCCCCGGCGCACAGGTGAAATCCGGCAGTT
>CADEEH010000165.1:0-1233 GCA_902826305.1 uncultured Burkholderiales bacterium | reverse complement strand
GCCCCGTGATGCGGCTGCTGGTTCGTCCCCGGCGCACAGGTGAAATCCGGCAGTTCGCTCAACGCGACGTTCATCCGGAACGTGCCCGAGCCGCACCGATAGCGCTCGAACCGTGCGCGCACGTCCGGATCCAGGTCGGCCGGATCGATCAGCGACAGGTACAGCAGCTTCGGATTGACGTTCGCGACCACACAGCGCGCCTCGAACCGCCGGCCATCGGCCAGTTCGACGCCGACCGCGCGCCGTGACGTGCCCTCCGGTTTCGTGATCACCCGTCGCACGTCGGCGCCGGTGACCATCTCGACGCCGCGCGCCTTCGCCTCGGCTGCGATCGCCTGCGAGATCGCGCCCATGCCACCGATCGCATGCCCCCAGGTCCCACTCTTGCCGTTGACCTCGCCGAACACGTGATGCAGCAGCACGTAGGCCGAGCCGGGCGTGTACGGGGACGCGAAGTTGCCGACGACCGAGTCCCAGCCGAACGCGGCCTTGACGACGTCGGTCTCGAACCAGTGGTCCAGCAGTTCACCGGCGCTTTTGGTCAGCAGCTCGATCAGGTCGCGCCGCCCGCGCATGTCCAGGCCCTTCAGGCGCCGCGCGACATCGGCGCCGGCGAGCCAGTCGGCGAGCACGAACCCGTCGCTGACGTTCGGTGGCGCGCGGTCCATCAGTTCACGCAGCACCGCGACGACGCGGTCGAGCATCGCGGTGTAGTCCGGCAGCCGCTGCGCATCCCGTTGACTGAAGCGCGCGACCTCGGCCTGTGTCGCCGCGAGCCCGCCGCCCAGTCGCAGCGAATTGCCGTCGGCGAGCGGCAGGAAGTTCGCAAACGGCCGCTCGACGATCCTCAGGCCGTGTTCGGCAAGCCGCAGCTCGCGGATCACCTTCGGACTGAGCAGGCTCACCGTGTAGCTGGCGGTCGAGTTTCGGAATCCCGGGTGGAATTCCTCGGTGACCGCGGCGCCGCCGAGCACCGCGCGGCGCTCGAGCACACGGACCTTCAGGCCGGCACCGGCGAGGTACGCGGCGCAGACGAGGCCGTTGTGGCCGCCGCCAATGATCAGCGCATCACAGGCGTCGGCCACGTCGTCAGCGGCGGGCTCGGGTGAACGGGTCGCCGAGCAGCTTCTTCGGCGGTTCGATGCCGGCCGTGAGCTTCGGGTCGTCCTGGGGCTTGCCGTAGCTCATCGCGGCCGGCACGACACCGGCCCAGATCGGCAGCGCGTAGTCCGG
>CADEEH010000164.1 GCA_902826305.1 uncultured Burkholderiales bacterium | reverse complement strand
CGCGGTTGTCGGCCTTCATCAGCGACATGCAGAACTGGTTCAGCCAGTAGCCGCGACGCGACTGCTCCGCATCGAAGATCGTCGTGCCCGGGACGTCCAGGTACGGTTTGTCCAGCGCCATCGTGTGTCCTGTCTCGCAGATACGTTGCTCTTGCCTCGATGCGTTCCGCCCGACGCAGGGCCTGTTGACAGGCCCCTAGCCTCGAGCCGATTCCTCCGGCCAGTACAGCCGCATCGGATTGTCGACCAGCAGCCCGCGCTGCAGCTCGGACGTGACCGCGATGTGGGGGATGAAGTCGACCAGCAGGCCGTCGTCGGGCATGTGGTCCTTCAGGTTCGGATGGGGCCAGTCGGTGCCCCAGAGCACGCGGTCCGGGAAGGTCTCGACCACGCGGCGCGCGAACGGGACGACGTCACGGTACGCGTTGCGTTCGCCGCCGAGCGCCGACGGCCCGGCCCTGGACAGCCGCTCGGGGCAGCTGACCTTGCTCCAGACGTTGTCGTGTTCGTGCATGAACTTCAGGAACAGCGAGAACTGGGGTCCGTCGATCGGCAGCGCGACATCCGGCCGGCCCATGTGATCGACGACCACCGTCGTCGGCAGCGCGGTGAAGAAGTCCCACAGTTCCGGCAGGTCCTGCGCCTCGAAGTAGATCACCACGTGCCAGCCGAGCCCGGCGATCCGGCCGGCGATCTCCATCAGTTCGTCGCGCGGCGTGAAGTCGACCAGCCGCCTGACGAAGTTGAAGCGCACGCCGCGCACGCCGGCGGCATGCAGCTGCTCGAGCTCGGCGTCGGTGACCGATCGCCGCACCGTCGCGACGCCGCGCGCCCGGCCTTGCGAGGCGAGGCACGCATCGACCATGGCGCGGTTGTCGGCGCCGTGGCAGGTCGCCTGCACGATCACGTTGCGTGCGAAGCCGAGGTGGTCGCGCAGCGCGAACAACTGGTCCTTCGACGCGTCACACGGCGTGTACTTGCGTTCCGGCGCGAACGGGAACTGCGCACCCGGGCCGAACACGTGGCAGTGTGCATCGACGGCACCCGCGGGCACCCGGAACGCGGGTGTCGACGGACCGGCGTACCAGTCGAGCCAATCCGGCGTCTTGGTGAAGGTCGTGGTCCCGCTCATGACTTGTCCAGATGCCGCAGCAGCCGATCGGCCTCGGTGCGCCAGTCGTTGCTGCGCGCGAAGCCCGGCGTGCCGCGCCGGCCGAACACGCCGGCGTCGGCCAGATCCGCGACGAATGCCTGCCGGTGCGCGGTGCCCTCGGCCGAATGGGGCCCGAGGCCGGCCTCCGCGACGGTTTTCGCGACTTCGAACATCTCCTCGCTGCGGCGCCGTCCGTGTTCGATCACCCGCTGGAAGAAATACGCGGCCTGCTTTTCCCAGTCGATGCCCGGGAACGTCTCGACCAGCGAGGCGATCACCGCGTCCTCGACCCCGTGATGCCGGGCCGTGGTCAGGCTCTCGATCACCATCGCCTCCAGGCCCTTGATCATCACGCTGCGGCACATCTTGGTGGCCGAGGCGACGCCGATCCGGTCGCTGGCCACCTTCGGCGCGAAGCCCAGGCCGACGAGCCACGGCTCGAGCGCCGTCGCGTGCGGGCCGCCGAGCAGCAGCGGCACCCGGATCCGGTGCGGGGGCACCGAGGTCATCACCGCGCCTTCGACGTAGCGGCCGCCGGCGTCGCCGACCAGTCGCGCCGCCTCGCTCTTGGCGCCCGGGGATGCCGAGTTGAAGTCGAGGAAAAACGCGTCACCGCGGATCGCCGCCGCGCAGGCGCGTGCAACCGGCACCGCCTGGCTCGCGGTCACCGCGGAGACGATCAGGTCGCAGCCGGCGGCCAGCGCCGTGTGCGAATCGGCGAGTGTCACGCCGTGTTCGGCGGCGTGTGCACGCAACGACGCGTCGGCCGCCGTGCCCAGCTTGATGTCGTACGCGGCCACACCCGCGCAACGTCCGCGCAGATCCTCGGCCAGGATCCGGCCGACCTCACCGTAGCCGACCAGGCCGATCCGCCAGTTCGAAGCAACGTCGTTCATCACGCGTCAGTCGATGTACTTTAGCCCGGCCTTGGCCAGCGGCTCGCGCATGTCGTACATGTCCAGCCCGAGCACACCCGCGGCGAGTTTGGCCCGTTTGTCGGCTTCGTTGGCCTCGCGCCTGGCCGATGCGTCGGCGGCCTCGCGGGCGAAGCGCGCCGGCACCACCACCACGCCGTCGTCGTCGGCGACGATCACGTCACCCGGATTGACGACCGCACCGGCGCAGACCACCGGCACGTTGACCGACCCGAGGGTCGCCTTGATCGTCCCCTTGGCGCTGATCGCCTTGCTCCAGACCGGAAATCTCATCGCGGTCAGGTCCCTGACGTCGCGCACACCGGCGTCGATCACCAGCCCGACCGCGCCGCGGGCGAGAAAGCTGGTCGCGAGCAGGTCGCCGAAGTAGCCGTCGGTGCACTCGGCGGTGATCGCCGCGACGACGATGTCTCCCGGGCGGATCTGCTCGGCGACCACGTGCATCATCCAGTTGTCGCCCGGGTGCAGCAGCACCGTGACCGCGGTGCCGGCGACATGTGCGCCGGGCCAGACCGGCCGCATGTACGGCTTCAGCAGTCCGACCCGGCCCATCGCCTCGTGCACGGTGGCCGAGCCGAATGCGGACAGCCGTTGCACCTGTTCCGGCGATGCGCGATCGATGTTGCGCCTGACGATGCCCAGGTCGTTCATGGTCGGTTCTCCTTCGGGTCCGTCGTCCGTGCGGCGCGCGTCACTTGCCGCGCGCCTTGAGCGCCGCGTCCAGCCTGGGATAGACCCGGCGGGCATTGCCCTCGTAGATCTTGTGACGCTGCTCGGGATCGATCGATGCGGCCTGGATGTAGCGTTTCGTGTCGTCGTAGTAGTGCCCGGTCGTCGGATCGATGCCGCGGACCGCGCCGATCATCTCGCTGGCGAACAGGATGTTGTCGATCGGGATCACCTTGGTCAGCAGGTCGATGCCGGGCTGGTGATAAACGCAGGTGTCGAAGAAGATGTTCTTCAGCAGGTGCTCGTCGAGCAGCGGCTTTTTCAGCTCCTGCGCCAGGCCGCGGAACCGGCCCCAGTGGTACGGCACCGCGCCGCCGCCGTGCGGGATCACGAAGCGCAGCGTCGGGAAGTCCTTGAACAGGTCGCCGGTCAGGCACTGCATGAACGCGGTCGTGTCGGCGTTCAGGTAGTGCGCGCCGGTGGTGTGGAAACACGCGTTGCAGCTGGTGCTGACGTGGATCATCGCCGGAATGTCGTATTCGACCATCTTCTCGTAGATCGGGTACCAGTGCCGATCGGTGAGCGGCGGCTCCTTCCAGTGGCCCCCGGACGGGTCCGGATTCAGGTTGATCGCGACGAAGCCGTATTCGCGCACGCAGCGCTCGAGTTCCGGGATGCAGGTCCTCGGATCGACACCGGGGCTCTGCGGCAGCATCGCCGCGCCGATGAAGTGATCCGGAAAAAGCGTCGCGACCCGGTGGCACAGCTCGTTGCAGATTGCCGCCCACGTCGACGACACCTCGAAATCGCCCACGTGATGCGCCATGAAGCTGGCGCGCGGGCTGAACACCGTCAGGTCGCTGCCGCGTTCGCGCATCAGCTTGAGCTGGTTGCCCTCGATCGATGCGCGAAGTTCGTCGTCGGAGATCCTGAGATCGGACGGCTTCGGCCGGGCCGACGCGTCCTTGATGCCGGCGATCTGCCGGTTGCGCCACTCCTCCAGCGCCTTCGGCGCGGTCGTGTAGTGGCCATGGCAGTCGATGATCATCGGTCGATCTCCTGGGATTCAGCGGCCTGCCCACACCGACGCGGGCACCATCACCTCGCCACGCATCAGGCAGCGGGCGGTGCGCAGCAGCGCGGCGCGGATCACCTTCGTCGGATCCGCGGGGTCGGTCTCGAGTTCGACGCTGAACTCGCCGGTCGGGTGTTCGACCGACACGCGGCGCGGGTTGCCCTCGGGCAGCCGGGCGACGTCATGGGCGACCGATCCCGGCAGCACACACGCGGTGCCGACGGTGACCGCGGCCAGCACACCGATCGCGTCGTGGCAGACGTGCGGGATGAAGCTGCGGGTGCCGATCGCGCCGCCGGCGCGCGGCGCCGACACCAGCGTCATCTTCGGGTAGTTCTTCGTTGCCACGTCACCCAGGCCCATCGCGTGGCCGCAGGCGATCCGCAGCCGCTCGATGCGGGCCTTCAGCCCGGTGTCCGCATTGAGGTCCGCGACGCTCTCGGCGCCGGTGCGACCGACCGCGGAGGCCGCGAAGATCACCAGCGGCATCCCGTTGTCGATGCAGGTGACCTCGATGCCGTCGATCGTGTCGCGGACGCGGCCGGTCGGCAGCAGCGACGAACAGACCGAGCCGGCGGTGTCGAGGAAGTCGATCGTGATCGGCGCCGACGTGCCGGGGGCGCCGTCGATGCGGGCATCGCCGGCGTACTCGACGATCCCGCCCGGCGTGTGCACCGTGATGTCACAGCGCATGTCGGTGTTGAGTGTCAGCACGCGGAACGTGCTGGTGTCGCCTCGTGCGACGACCATCCCGGTCTCGAGCGCGAACGGCACGACGGCCGCGAGCATGTTGCCGCAGTTGGGTGTGGTGTCGACCGTGTCCTTGTCCGGCTGCAACTGGGCGAACAGGAAGTCCAGATCGACCCCGGGCTCACGGCTTCGGCGCACGATGCCGACCTTGCTCGTCAGCGGATGGGCGCCACCGACGCCGTCGATCTGGCGCTTGTCGGGCGAACCCATCGCCGCCAGCAGCACCCGGTCGCGGGTGGCGATGTCGGCCGGCAGATCGGCTTCGTCGAAGAACGGACCCTTCGAGGTGCCGCCGCGCATCAGCAGGCACCGGATCGCGGTTTGCATGGATCGGACCAGTCCGGGGATCGAGCGCCATTGTGGTCCGGCGCTGCCGGCGCAACTAGGCATGGCCATCAATACCAGTTATCCCATTGTGGCATGGCTCGCACGGTGCCGCGCGTGTTCGAACCGGGTCAGCCGCGACCACCGCGGCGCCGGGCGGGAAGCGGCGCGGGGGCCACGGTCGTGGTCGCCGTGTCGTCGTCGGTGGTGGTGCGTTCGGCGAGATCGCGCAGCATCGACATCACCCGCACCGCCAGCGGGGTCGCGCGCTTGCGGGCGGAACTGGCCAGGCACAACACGCTGGTCAGCGTCGGCTCGACGATCGGACGCACGACCAGCCGTGTGGCGAACGGGGACCACTCGACCGCACTCGCGGTCAGCACCGCGTTGCCATGGCCGGCGGCAACGAGGTCGAGGATCGTCGGCACGCTGGAGACTTCCCAGGCGACGTCCAGACGCACGCCCGCGTGGGTGGCCTGGGTCTCGAGCAGGCGTCGGAAGGTGTGGGCCCGCTCGGGCAGGATCAACGGATGCTGGGGCAACTGTTTCAACGGGATCGGCGCGCGGGCCTCGCGGCGCGCGGGGGTCGCCGCGCGTTGCACCAGCATCAGCGACTCGACACGCAGCGGCACCGTTTCAAGCCCGGCGACCGGTTCCGGGTTGTACAGCAGCCCGATGTCGACCCGTCCGGTGCCGATCCACTCGGCGATGTACGCCGACAGCCCCTCGACGATCGACAGGCGGGCGCGTGGCAGTTGGGTGCGGAACATCTCGATCAGCGGCAGGGTGATCTGGCGCGCGATGCTCGGCGGCACGCCGATCACGACCCCGCCGACCGGGTCGTCGCGTCGTGCACCGATGTCCTCGCGGGCGCGCGCCACCAGTTGCAGGATGCCGACGCTGTGCTCGAACAGCCGCTTGCCGGCCTCGGTCAGCGTCGCGCCGCGACCGTTGCGCAGCAGCAGCGTTTCGCGCAGGTCGGTCTCGAGCAGCCGCACCTGCCGGCTCAGCGCCGGCTGGGCGATGCCGAGCACCCGCGCCGCCTGGCTGAAGCTGCCCAGCTCGGCGACGTGCATGAAGTACTCGAGCTGCTTGAGGTTCACGTCGGATGCGGCCTGGCGAGCGGGTCGGCGAAACGGGGTGGCTGCTTCGGGTCTGCCGGATGTTCGTCGCAACGGCCTGTCAGGTCTCGACCTTGACGTTGCCGTCCTTGACGACCTTCGCCCACTTGACCCGCTCGTCGGCGATGAACTGCTGGAACTTCTCGCGGCTTCCGCCGCCGTCCTCGGCACCATAGGTGTCGAGCCGCTCCTGGACGTCGGGCATCGCGAGCACCGCGTTGACGTCCTGGTTGATCCGGTCGGCGATCGGCGTAGGCAGCTTGCCCGGCCCCACCAGCCCGTACCAGGTGGTCGCCTCGAAGCCCGCGAAGCCGGACTCCTGCATCGTCGGCACCGTCGGATGCCCCTTGGCCCGCCGGGCACGGGTCTGTGCGATCGCGAGGATCTTGCCACTCTTCACGTGCGGCGTGGCCGCGGTCATCGTGTCGAAGCTGAACTGGATCTGGCCGCCCATCAGGTCGGCGAGCAGCGGTCCGCTGCCCTTGTACGGCACGTGCACCGCGTCGACGTTCGCCCGCTGCTTGAACATCTCCAGCGCCAGGTGCTGCGCCGACCCGGCACCGGCCGAACCGAAGGTCACGCGGCCCGGCTCGGCCTTGCACAGCGCGACGACCTCCGCCACCGTCCTGGCCGACGACGACGGCTGGGCGATCAGCAGGTTCGGGGTCACGCCGACCAGCACGATCGGCACGAAATCGCGGTCGACGTCGTAGCGAAGCTTCGGCTGCAGCACCGGGCCCAGCGCATGGCTGTTGATGTGTGCCATCAGCAGCGTGCTGCCGTCGCTCGGCTGCGCGGCGGTGTATTCGGCGGCGAGCAGTCCGGCCGCGCCGGCCTTGTTCTCGACGATGACCTGCTGCTTCCAGATCTCGGTGAGCTTCGCGCCGATCACCCGCGCCAGCGCATCGGTGCCCCCGCCCGGCGAGAAGCCGACCAGGATGCGCACCGGCCCGTTCGGCCATGTCGGCTGGGCGCCGAGCCGCGGCACGGCGATCGTGCCCGCGAGCACGCCCGCCGTACGGATGAATTGTCGTCGCTGCATGGACCGTGTCTCCTGTGGTGTCCGTGTTGTCGTGGGTCGATGCCGGCCCCGCCGCGATCAGGCGGCGGCCTGCAGCCGTGCCGGCGCGGCGTGGGTCGCGAAATGGCTCATCACCGCGTGCACGCCGCTGCCCGCCAGCGGCACGCCGGCGATCTTCAGGCCCATCTCCACGCCGGCGACCATCGCCACCAGCGTCAGGTCGTTGCTGTCGCCCAGGTGGCCCATCCGGAACATCCGCCCCTTGACCTTGCCCAGGCCGGTGCCCAGCGACAGGTCGAAGCGTTCGTGGATCAGCCGGCGCAGCGCGTCGGCATCGACCCCTTCGGGCACGATGACGCCGGTCAGCACCGGCGAGTACAGCCGCGGATCGGCACATTGCACCGGCAGTCCCCAGGCGCGGACCGCGGCGCGGACACCCTCGGCCCAGCGCAGATGGCGCGCGAACACGTTGTCCAGGCCCTCGGCGGCGAGCATCTCGAGCGCCTCGTGCAGTCCGTACATCAGGTTGGTGTTCGGCGTGTACGGCCAGTAGCCGTCCCGGTTCATCGCGATGATCTCGTCCCAGGCGAAGAACGAGCGCGGCAGCTTCGCCGAACGCGCCGCTTCGAGCGCCCGCGCCGACACCGCGTTGAAGGCCATGCCCGGCGGCAGCATCAGCCCCTTCTGCGAGCCGCTCACCGTGACGTCGATGCCCCATTCGTCATGCCGCAGGTCGGCCGAGGCCAGCCCCGAGATCGAATCGACCATCAGCAGCGCGGGATGGCCGGCGGCATCGATCGCCTTGCGCACCGACGCGATGTCCGAGGTGACACCGGTGGAGGTTTCGTTGTGCACGACGCAGACCGCCTTGATCCTGCGCCCGGTGTCCGCGCGCAGCCGCGCCTCGATCTGGTCGGCGTCCACGCCGTGGCGCCAGCCGGCGGCGTCGGGCAGTTGTTCGTCGCCGCCCTGCCAGGTGAGGAATTCGGTCGACAGGCCGAGCCGTTCGGCGAGCCTGCGCCACAGCGACGCGAAGTGCCCGGTCTCGAACATCAGGACGTGGTCACCGGGACTGAGCGTGTTGGCAAGCGCCGCTTCCCAGGCGCCGGTGCCCGAGCAAGGGTAGATCACCACCGGCTGGCGGGTCTTGAAGATCTTCCCGATGCCGGCCAGCACCTTCAGGCCGAGTGCGCCGAACTCCGGGCCGCGATGGTCGATCGTCGGCAGGCTCATCGCTCGCAGGATCCGGTCGGGCACCGGGCTCGGGCCCGGGATCTGCAGGAAATGACGGCCGGTCGGATGGAAATCGAGGTTCAGCATGGCAATCCTTTCGGCCCCGATTGTGCATGCAAAGCAGGATCGTTGGCCACCCCCGGGGAATCTTCCCAGGAGAACAGGGGTTTGAGTTCCAGGATTTTGCATGCAAAATGCAATGCACCATGGCCAACGTGATCGACATCACCCGGCTCGGACTGCACGACCAGGTCGCCCAGCGGCTGCGTTCGATGCTGGTCGAAGGCCGGATCGCCCCCGGCGCGAAGCTGAACGAACGCGAGCTGTGCGAGGTGCTGCGGGTGTCGCGAACCCCGCTGCGCGAGGCGATCAAGCTGCTGGCGGCCGAAGGTCTGGTCGACCTGCTGCCGAATCGCGGCGCGATCGCGGTCCGGCTGACCGAGTCCGATGTCATCGAGACCTTCGAGGTGCTGGCCGAACTCGAAGGATTCTCGGGTGAACTGGCCGCGCAGCGCGTGAGTGCCGAGGAACTGGCCGAGATCCGTGCGCTGCACTACGAGATGCGGGCGTGTCATGCGCGCCGGGACCTGCCCGGGTACTACACACTCAACGCCCGGATCCACGCGATGATCAACGAGGCGGCCCGCAATCCGGTGCTGACCCGGACCTATCGGGCGATCAATGCACGGGTGCAGGCGCTGCGTTTCCGCACCAACCAGGACACCGGCAAATGGGATCAGGCGGTCGTCGAACATGACCGGATGATCGAGGCGCTGGCGGCCCGCGATGCCGCCGGACTGCGCGCGATCCTGATCCGGCACCTGGACAACAAACGCGACAGCGTGCTGGCATCGATGCGCGACGGTCAGTACCCGCTGCCGGCGTCGCTGGTTCGATCCGGGACGATCGATCGATGAACGCACCCGAGGGCCAGGGCCTGCGGCCGCCACCGGCCAGCATCGTGCCACCGGACGACGTCTGCGAGCTGCTTGCGCGGCGCCTGCGCGGGGAGACCGAAGGCGAGGTGCTGTTCGATGCCGGATCGCGCGGCCGCTACGCGACCGATGCGTCGATCTACCAGATCATGCCGGTCGGGGTGTTCGTGCCGCGGACCGATCGCGACGTCGCCCTGGCGATCGACATCGCACGCGACCTCAAGGTGCCGGTGTTGTCTCGTGGCGCGGGCACCAGCCAGTGCGGGCAGACCGTCGGTGCGGCGCTGGTGATCGACCATGCGAAACACCGGCGGGCCGTGTGCGGGATCGACGTCGAGGCACGCCGTGCGGTGGTCGAGCCCGGCCTGGTGCTCGACGATCTGAACGCGCGGCTCAAGCCACATGGCCTGTGGTATCCGGTCGACGTGTCGACCAGTGCCCAGGCCACACTCGGCGGGATGGCGGGCAACAACTCCTGCGGCAGCCGTTCGATCGCCTACGGCAACATGGTGCACAACGTCGCCGGCGCGAGCGCCTGGTTGTCCGACGGCTCGCTGGTCGAATTCGGTCCGGTGGCCGGCCTGAGCGGGCGCGCCGCGGCGATCGCCGGGTTCGTGCGCGGCCTGGCCGACGAACTTCGCGACGAGATCGACCACCACTGGCCGACGGTGATGCGCCGGGTCGCCGGCTACAACCTGGACATCTTCCGCAACCGCAGCGAACGGCCCTACACCAGCGACGGCAGCGTCAACCTCGCCCACCTGCTGGTCGGCGCCGAAGGCACACTGGCCTGCACGCGGACACTGACCCTTGCACTGGCCGAACTGCCGCGTGCGAAGGTGCTCGGTGTCGTCAACTTCCCGACCTTCCACGCGGCGATGGCCTCGGCGCAGCACATCGTCAAGCTGACGCCGACCGCGGTCGAACTGGTCGATCGGACGATGATCGAACTGAGCCTCGCCAACCCGGCCTTCCGACCGACGATCGAAACCGCGCTGATCGGCGGCCCGGAGGCGATCCTGCTGGTCGAGTTCTGCGGCGACAACAAGGCCGCGATTCTGCCGCAGCTCGCGCGGCTCGCCGACCTGATGGGGGAACTCGGCCTGCCCGGCAGCGTCGTCGCGATGGCCGACGACGTGCCACAGAAGGCGCTCTGGGAAGTGCGCAAGGCCGGGCTCAACATCATGATGAGCCTCAAGGGCGACGGCAAGCCGGTCAG
>CADEEH010000163.1 GCA_902826305.1 uncultured Burkholderiales bacterium | reverse complement strand
CTGTTGTCCAGCCCGCGCCACGACAGCGTCGGCCCGCGTTCGTCGCCTTCGGCGGTGTGGTTGTAGACGACGTCGATGATCACCTCGATGCCGGCGGCGTGCAGGCCGCGGACCATGCGGCGGAACTCGTCGCGGGCATCGGCGCGCGCCAGTCGCGCGCTCGGCACGAAATAGGCGAGGGTGTTGTATCCCCAGTAGTTGCTCAGCCCGCGGCGTGCCAGCGGGTATTCGTCGATCCATTCGTGCACCGGCAGCAGGCTGACGGTGGTGACGCCCAGTCGTTTCAGGTGATCGATCGCCGTCGGCGACGCCAGCGCCTCGTAGGTCCCGCGCAATGCCGGATCGACTTCGAAGTGCAGCTTGCTGAACCCGCGCACGTGGGTCTCGTAGAGCACGGTGTCGGCCATCGGCACCGCGGGACGGCGATCGTCGCCCCAGTCGAACCCGTCGTCGCCGAGCACGACCGCCTTGTAGTGATCGGCCGCGTTGTCGAGCGGCGCGTGCACGCCGCCCAGGTGCGCCTCGGTCCAGCGGAACCGGCCCGCCAGCCGGCGGGCGTACGGATCGAGCAGCAGCTTGGCCGGGTTGAAGCGATGGCCGCGCATCACTTCGTCGGGCCCGTGGGCGCGCAGCCCGTAGACCAGGCCGGCCCCGGCGCCCGCGAGCAGGCCGTGGTGCACGTGGTCGGTCCGCTCCGGCAACGGCAGCCGCTCGCGCTCCTCGAGTGTCTGCGGATCGAACAGGCAGACTTCGATCGTCGTCGCGTGTTCGGAGAACACTGCGAAGTTGACGCCGCCCTCGACGACACTCGCCCCGAGCGGCCGATGGTCCCCGGGCCCCAGCCGCCGCCTCATCGCGCCGGCCTCAGCCAGATCGTCGCCAGCGGCGGCAATGTCAGCGCCAACGACTGCGGCCGCCCATGCGCGGGCACCGCCTCGGCGGTCACCTCGCCGTCGTTGCCGACGTTGCTGCCGCCGTAGTACCCGGAATCCGAGTTCAGGCATTCGCGCCAGCGACCCGGATGCGGGACACCGACCCGGTAGCCTTGCCGCGGCACCGGCGTGAAGTTGCACACCGCGAGCAATTCCTCGCCGGGTTCGCGGCCGCGGCGCAGGAACGCGATCACGCTGCGCTCGCGATCATCGCTGCAGATCCACTCGAAGCCGCCGCGCTCGGCGTCCAGCACGTGCAGCGCCGGGGTGGCCCGGTACTGCCGGTTCAGTTCGCGCACCAGCGTCTGCACACCCCGGTGCGGATCCTCGCCGAGCAGGTGCCAGTCGAGGCTGCGGTCGTGGTTCCACTCGCGGATCTGCGCGAACTCGCCGCCCATGAACAGCAGTTTCTTGCCCGGATGTGCATACATGAAACTCAGGTACAGCCGAAGATTGGCGAACTTCTGCCAGCGGTCGCCCGGCATCCGTCCGATCAGCGATCCCTTGCCGTGGACCACCTCGTCGTGTGACAGCGGCAGGATGAAGTTCTCGTCGAACGCATAGATCATGCCGAATGTCAGTTCGTCGTGATGATACCGGCGGTGCGACGGATCGCGCCGCATGTAGCGCAGCGTGTCGTTCATCCACCCCATGTTCCACTTGAAGTGGAAACCCAGGCCGCCGGCGGAGACCGGGCGCGAGACGCCGGGCCAGGCGGTCGATTCCTCGGCGATGGTCGCGGTCCTCGGGTGCGAGGCGCCCATCGTCTCGTTGAGCCGGCGCAGAAGCGCGATCGCCTCCAGGTTCTCGCGCCCGCCGTGCACGTTGGGCAGCCAGCGGCCCGCCTCGCGGCTGTAGTCGCGATACAGCATCGAGGCGACCGCATCGACGCGCAGCCCGTCGATGTCGAACTCCTCGACCCAGAAGCGCGCGCTGCCGAGCAGGAAGTTGGCGACCTCGCTGCGGCCGTAGTTGTAGATCAGCGTGTCCCAGTCCGGATGCACCCCCTCGCGCGGATCGGCGTGTTCGTACAGGTGAGTGCCGTCGAACCGGGCGAGGGCGAACGTGTCCGACGGGAAATGCGCCGGCACCCAGTCGACCAGCACGCCGAGACCGGCTTCGTGACAGCGCGTGATGAAATGCCGGAACCCCTCCGGAGACCCGTGGCGCGCGGTGGGCGCGTACAGGCCGGTCGGCTGGTAGCCCCAGGAGCCGCCGAACGGATGTTCGGTGATCGGCAGCAGTTCCAGGTGGGTGAACCCCATGTCGAGTGTGTAGTCGATCAGCCGGTCGCCGAGTTCGTCCCAGTTCATCGGCCGGTCGCCTTCCTCGACGACCCGCCGCCACGAGGCCGGGTGCACCTCGTAGATCGACACCGGTGCATCGATCGCGATCGGCGCGCGCGGGTACGGATCGGGGGTCGCCGCCGCGCCGAGGACCGGCATCGCCGGGACCACCGACGCGTTGGCCGGCGGGTGTTCGGTCCGGCGTGCGAACGGGTCGGCGCGCCACGGACCCCGGACGCCGTCGGCCCCGATCAGCGAGTACTTGTAGCGCGACCCGGGTGCGATGCCCGGGATGAACAGTTCCCACACGCCCGATGGCAGGCGACGGCGCATCGGGTGGCGCCGCTCGTCCCAGTCGTTGAAGTCGCCGACCACCGATACCCGTCGCGCGTTCGGGGCCCAGACCGCGAACGAAACGCCGAGCGCCTCGCCGACGGTGGCCGCCACCGCACCGAGCCGTTCATAGGGGCGCAGGTGGGTCCCCTCGTTGAACAGCCACAGGTCGGTCTCGCCGAGGATCGGCCCGAAGCGGTACGGATCGTCGAGTTCGGCCACGCGATCGCCCCAGCGCACGCGCAGCCGGTAGTCGAACGGTTGCCGGCGCCGCGGCACGACGCCGGCGAAGAATCCTTCGTCGCGGATCCTGTCCAGCGTCGCCACGACCCGGCCGCGCCGGGCGTCGATCACGCCGACCTCGTCGGCACCGGGCAGGAACGCACGCACGCGCAACGCGTCGGCGTGTGTGAACATGCCGAGCACGGCGAACGGATCACCGTGTTCGCCGCGCACGATCGCGTCGACGTCGGCGATCGCTAGCGGATCAGGCGTGGATCGGGTGGACGTTCCAGATTTGCTCGGCATACTCGCGGATCGTCCGATCGCTCGAGAACGGGCCCATGCCGGCCACGTTGAGCAGCGCCTTGCGATGCCAGTCGAGGGGCGAGCGGAACAACTGGTCGACCCGTGCCTGGCATTCGAGGTACGACTGGAAGTCGGCCAGCAGCAGATAGTGGTCCGAGCGCAGCAGCGAATCGACCAGTGGCATGAAACGGGTGCGCTCGTCCGGCGAGAACTCGCCGCCGGCGATCGCGTCGATCACCCGCCTCAGCACCGGATTCGATTCGTAGATCCGACGCGGCTGGTGACCCTCGGCGCGGACCCGGTCGACCTCGGCCGCCGTCAGCCCGAAGATGAAGATGTTGTCGGCGCCGACCTGCTCGCGGATCTCGATGTTCGCGCCGTCGAGTGTGCCGATCGTCAGCGCACCGTTGAGCGCGAACTTCATGTTGCCGGTGCCGGAGGCTTCGGTGCCCGCGGTGGAGATCTGCTCCGACAGATTGGCCGCCGGGATGATCAGCTCGGCCAGCGAGACGCCGTAGTTGGGGACGAACACCACCTTGATCAGGCCCTCGACGCGCGGATCGTGATTGACGCGCATCGCGACGTCGTTGATCAGCTTGATGATCAGCTTGGCCATCCGGTAGGCCGAGGCCGCCTTGCCGGCGAACACGAACGTGCGCGGCACCCAGTTGCCGTCGGGATCGTCCAGGACCGCCTGGTAACGTGCGATCACGTGCAGCACGTTGAGCAGCTGCCGCTTGTACTCGTGCATCCGCTTGATCTGGACGTCGAACAGCGACATCGGGTCGATCGCCAGGCCCTGCGAGGCGAGCACGTGGTCGGCGAAGCGGCGCTTGTTGCGGAACTTGACGTCGCCCACCGCCTGCACGAGCCGTGTGTCGCCGACGTGTTCGCGCAGCCGGGCCAGCTGGTCCAGGTCGCGACGCCAGCCGGGGCCGATCCGGGCGTCGATCAGTTCGGCCAGGCCGCGATTGGCCCAGGCCAGCCAGCGCCTGGGCGTGATGCCGTTGGTCTTGTTGCAGAACCGATCGGGGAAGATGCGGACGAAGTCGGCGAAGATCGTCTGCTGGATCAGGTCGCTGTGCAGCTGGGACACGCCGTTGACCTTGTGGCTGGCCAGCACACACATCCACGCCATCCGGATCCGGCGCTCGCCGTGTTCGTCGACCAGCGAGACGCGCTTGAGCAGGTCGGGATCGTTCGGGAAACGCTGCCTGACCGTGTCCAGGAACCGCTTGTTCATCTCGAAGATGATGTCGAGATGCCGCGGCAGGACCGTGCGCATCATCTCGACCGGCCAGGTCTCGAGCGCCTCCGGCATGATCGTGTGGTTCGTGTACGAGAAGATCCGCGTCGCGAGCGACCACGCGTCCTCCCAGTCGAGCCGGTGCACGTCGACCAGCAGGCGCATCAGTTCGGGCACCGCGATCGCCGGATGGGTGTCGTTCAGGTGGATCGCGACCTTGTCGGCCAGCTCGTTGAAGCGTGCGTGGTCGTGCATGTAGCGCGCGAGGATGTCCTGGATCGACGCGCTGACGAAGAAGTACTCCTGGCGCAACCGCAGCTCACGGCCCTGGTAGCTCGAGTCGTCCGGATACAGCACGCGGGTCACGTTCTCGGACAGGTTCTTCGCCTGCACCGCGCGCATGTAGTCGCCCTGGTTGAACATCTGCAGGTCGAGTGCACGCGAGGCCTTGGCATGCCACAGCCGCAGCGTGTTGACCGACGTGGTGCCGTAGCCGGGCACGATCGTGTCGTACGCCATCGCCAGCACCTGCTCGGTGTCGACCCACTGCGCGGACCCGCCGTCGTGGCGGACCCAGCCGCCGAACAGGATCGGGAACGTGCGCTCCGGGCGGGGGAACTCCCACGGATTGCCGGCATTGAGCCAGTCGTCGGGCTGCTCGACCTGGTTGCCGTCGTGGATCGTCTGCGCGAACATCCCGTAGTCGTAGCGGATGCCGTAGCCGTAGCTGGGCAGGCCGAGCGTGGCCATCGAATCCATGAAACAGGCCGCCAGCCGGCCGAGGCCGCCGTTGCCCAGCGCGGCGTCCGGCTCCTGCGCGCGCAACTCCTCGAGGTCGAGGCCGAGTTCCTGCAGCGCCTCGCCGAAGCGGTCGTACAGGCCGAGTGCGTGCAGCCCGTTGCTCAGCGTGCGGCCGACCAGGAACTCCATCGACAGGTAGTAGACCCGCTTGCACGACTGCGCGTACTGGCGCCGGGTGGTGTCCATCCAGCGTTCGACCAGGCGATCGCGCACCGAGCGCGCGAGCGACTGGTACCAGTCCTGCCGCTGTGCGGTGGCCGGATCCTTTCCGACCGCGTACAGTAGGTTGTTGGCGATCGAATGCCTCAGCGCGTCCGGCTCGTTCCGGGGCGCGTCGACGGGAAACCCATGAGGA
Organism: uncultured Burkholderiales bacterium; assembly: GCA_902826305.1. Lineage (GTDB taxonomy): Bacteria > Pseudomonadota > Gammaproteobacteria > Burkholderiales > Burkholderiaceae_E > CADEEH01. The sequence continues at coordinate 5,045 of CADEEH010000163.1, read as the reverse complement.
AAGTCCGGCCGCTCTGCGTTCATCGTCCGCTCATCGGGAACAGGACAGTGGGGGGATTGTCGCCGATAAATCCCGGCAGACTTGTTGCGACGATACCATCGCGACGCGTCGACCGGCGACCATGCGTCGGTTCCTGCCGCCGTGCGACTTGCCAGGACAGGCGGTTCGGCGCCAACCTTGGCGCGGAGGCGGTATCCGGAAGGAAATCGCGAGGCACATGATGGGCATCGACAAACTTCAACGCATGCAATTGCCGCGGCGGGCGTTCGCGTTCGTGCTCGCCGGCGGGCGGGGCAGCCGGCTCAAGCAGATGACCGACGTCCGCTGCAAGCCGGCCGTGTACTTCGGCGGCAAGTTCCGGATCATCGACTTCACGCTGTCCAACTGCCTGAACTCGGGACTGCGACGCATCGGCGTGTTGACCCAGTACAAGTCGCACAGCCTGCTCAGGCACCTGCAGCGGGGATGGGCGCTGCTGAAGTCCGAGTTCAACGAGTTCATCGACCTGATGCCGGCGCAGCAGCGGATCGACGAGAGCTCGTGGTACCGGGGCACCGCCGATGCGGTGTTCCAGAACCTGGACATCGTGCGCGACTATGGTGCGGACTACATCGTCGTGTTGGCTGGCGACCACATCTACAAGATGGACTACGGGCTGGCGCTCGCCTACCACGTCGACAGCGGCGCGCCGTGCACGGTCGGCTGCGTCGAGGTGCCGCGCAGCGAGGCCAGCGAGTTCGGCGTGATGGCGATCGACGACCGGTACAAGGTCACCGGCTTTCTCGAGAAACCCGCCGATCCGCCGGGCATGCCGGGCAATCCCGACCGCACCCTGGTCAGCATGGGGATCTACATCTTCGATGCCCAGTATCTGTACGACCTGCTGGCGTGGGACGCCGGACGCGCCGACTCGGACCATGATTTCGGCCGCAACCTGCTGCCCGAGATCGTCACCCGCGGCGAGGTGGTGGCCCATCCGTTCGAACTCAGTTGTGTCGGCGGCGCGCCGGACCAGGAACCCTACTGGCGGGACGTCGGCACGATCGATGCGTATTGGGAAGCGAACATCGACCTGACCGCGACGGTGCCGGCGTTGAACCTGTACGACCGCAGCTGGCCGATCTGGACCTACCAGGAGCAGTTGCCGCCGGCGAAGTTCGTCCACAACTGGCAGAACCGGCGCGGCACCGCGGTCGAGTCGATGGTCTCGGGCGGTTGCATCATCAGCGGCGCGCTCGATCGCAGCCTGCTGTTCTCGCAGTGCCGCGTGCATTCCTACGCGAGCGTCGAGAATTCGGTGCTGCTGCCCTCGGTGGATGTCGGCCGCGGGGCGCGGCTCAACAAATGTGTGATCGACCACGGCTGCAGGATCCCCGACGGCATGGTGATCGGCGAGAACGCCGAACTCGATGCCCGCCGGTTCCACCGCACCGACCGCGGCGTGACCCTGGTGACACGCCGGATGCTGGAGAGCCCGGAGGTCTCCTGAACAGTCCGCTGCCGCCGCTTCGGGTCCTGCATGTCGCCGCCGAAGCCTATCCGCTGATCAAGACCGGTGGGCTCGGCGACGTCGCCGGCTCGTTGCCGCACGCCCAGCAGGCGCTCGGCGCCGATTGCCGCCTGCTGCTGCCCGGTTATCCGGACGTGTTGCACCATCTGGCGCAGGACGGTGCGCTCAAGCCAGCGAGCCCCGCGTTCGGGCCCCTGTTCGGCGCCGGCAGGATCCAGCTGCTCACCGGTCGGATGCCCGGCAACGGGATGTCGGTGATCGCCATCGACGCCCCCTGGCTGTATCGGCGGCACGGCAATCCGTACCTGGCGCCGAGCGGGCTCGGCTGGCCCGACAACGCGGCCCGGTTCGCGCTGCTCGGCTGGATCGGTGCCCACATCGGTGCCGGCGACCTGATCGCCGGCTGGGAACCCGACATCGTCCATGCCCACGACTGGCACGCGGGACTGACCTCGCTGTACCTGCGCCGGCATCCGGCGACGGCCGCACGCACCGTGTTCACCGTGCACAACATGGCCTTCCAGGGACGGTTCCCGCTCGACGACGGCTCGGCGCTCGACCTGCGCGAGGGCGACCTGACCCCACAAGGCATCGAGTTCCACGGCGAGCTGTCGTTCATCAAGGCCGGGCTCGTGATGTCGGACTGGATCAGCACCGTCAGCCCGACCTACGCCCGCGAGATCACCGGCATCGCCCACGGCCATGGGCTCGATGGTGTGATCCGCTCGCGATCGGATCGGTTGAGCGGCATCCTGAACGGGATCGACGACGCGTTGTGGGATCCGTCGGCCGACCGTGCGCTGCCGGTCCGTTATTCACTTGCCGACATCGAAGCCAAGGCGATCAATCGTCGCTCGCTGCTCTCCGAACTGGGCTTGCACCCGGATCCACAACCGCAGCAGCCGGTGCTCGCGGTGGTCAGCCGGCTCACCGAGCAGAAGGGCCTCGACCTGCTGCTGTCGAGTGCCCACGCGCTGCTGGCGCGCGGGATCCGGCTGGTGGTGCTCGGATCCGGCGATGCGGCGATGGAGCAGGGGTTCACGCGGCTCGCGCTCGAACATCGGGGTCGGGCCTCGGTGACGATCGGATTCGACGAGGCGCTGTCGCACCGGATCTTCGGCGGTGCCGACGCGATCGTCGTGCCATCTCGCTTCGAACCTTGCGGGCTGACCCAGATGTACGGGCTTCGCTACGGCACCGTTCCGATCGTCCGTCGCGTCGGCGGGCTCGCCGACACGATCGTCGACGAGCGCGAGGGCAGCGCGGTGCGTCCGGCGAACGGTTTCGTCTTCGACGACGCGTCGCCGAAGGCGATCATCGATGCGATCGAGCGGGCACAGGCGGCGTTCGCGGACGGCACCCGCTGGCGCCGGCTGATCGAGGCCGGGATGCAGGTCGACCTGTCGTGGCGCCATGCGGCTGCCGAATACCTCGCGTTGTACCAGCGGCTGAATCCGCGTCATTGAGGTGTCGGGAAACGGGCGTTGCCCGCGCGCGTCGCCTCGTGCCGTCGCGATGCCGGCCACCCGCCGCCGACGCTGACCCGGGTGCCGTTCGTCCGCCACCCGCCCGCACCGGGCCGGCGGCGGACGAACGGCGCCGCGCCGAGGTCTTGCCTGCACTATCTTGGCCGACAACCAGGATTGACGTGCCCCAGTGCCGCTGATCGAAGGATCCCCGCCCATGTCGCAGTCCCTGCCGTTGCCCAGTTATTCGGACACCCGGATGTTCTATGCGTTGGGTACGGGCGTCGACGTCTGCGGCATCGTCACCGATGTGCTGGTCGACGCGCGCCGCCTGGCGACACTCGCCGGCTGCGGCCGGACGACGTTCGACGTGCTCAATTCGGATCTGTTCGAGAGCCAGCTCGCGCGCCGCCTGGCGCAGGTCGTGCGGCGCGCCGAGAGTGATCATCCGTTCGTCGACGCCGCGCAGAAGGAACACTTCGCCGAGCGCAGCGCGGCACTGCTGGTCGCCTCGCGGGTCAACGACCCGGCGATCTCGCAGGCACTGGTCGCGCTGAGCCGTCAGCCGCAGGGCGACTGAACGAGCAGGCCCGAGGTCCCGGAATCGCTCTCGAAACGTCGCGAGCAGGCCCGAGTTGTGTGCGAGGAGCGCAGGCGTGCGAGCAGCACGCTGAGCACCACAGCGCGCAAATCGGGACGCGCAGTATCGGAGAGGTCCCAGAATCCTTCTCGAAACGTCGCGAGCAGGCCCGAGTTGTGTGCGAGGAGCGCAGGCGTGCGAGCAGCACGGTGAGCACCACAGCGCGCAAATCGGGACGCGCAGTAGTTTCGAGAGGGATTCTAGACGAGGACGGTCTTCTTCCAGGTGGGCACGAACACCTCCGCCTGGATCAGCCATCGGCCGTCGAGCCGGCGCCACTGCGCGAAGTAGCTCCCGCCCGTGCGCACCAGCCCGTCGACGTCGGACCAGCGTCCTTCCCAGGCGCCGTGTTCGGCGGCGATGTCGGCCGCGGCGAACACTTCGACCTTGTGGGCGGTCCGCTGCCAGCGGACATCGGGCAGGCGGCGCAGGGTCGCGGCCAGCCGCTCGCGGTTGGCGATCGCGCCGGTGCAGCCGGTTCCGGTCGAGGTGGTCACCTGGACATCGGGTGCCCAGAACGCGGCGACGCGTTCGACATCGTGCGCGGCGAGCGCCGCGTTGGAGGTGTCCCGCGCGGCGCGGATCACGCGTTCGTGGTCGGTGGCGGTCTTCATCACGATCGAGGGGTCGACAGGATACGAGCGTACCGCAATCCGGCGCCGACCCTCTACTTGTCCAGCAGTTTGGCGACGATGAACTGCCATTGCCCCTTGGTGACCGGCGTGATCGACAGCCGGTTGCCGCGCTTGAGCAGCACCATGTCCTCGAGTTCCGGATGTGAACGCAGTTCCGGCAGGCCGACGAGGCGGGTCTTGCGCACGGCGCGCACGTCGACGTTGAACCAGCGCGGGGCTTCGCGCGTCGCCTTCCCGTCGTAGTACTTCGAGCGGCGGTCGAACTGCGATTCGTCGGGATAGGCGGCCGATGCGACCTCGGCCAATCCGGCGATCCCGGGTTCGGCACAGCTCGAGTGGTAGAACAGGACGCCGTCCTTCGTCTTCATCGTGTCGCGCATCATGTTGCGCGCCTGGTAGTTGCGCACGCCGAACCACGCGACCTTGCGGCCGGGCATGCCGAGGACGTCGTCGATCGACACCTCGTCCGGCTCGGACTTCATCAGCCAGTAGTTCATCGCGCGACCCAATGAAAAACGAGCCGTCTCGGCTCGTTGGGTGACGGCAGGCGTCGCTGGCGGCGGCGCCTGCCGCGTCGATCCGGTGCCCGCGCGAAACGCGTGCACCCTTGTCAGGGCCCCACCTGTGCCGTCAGGCCGGCATCCTGAACCGTGGGTTCAGGTGGCCGCAGCAGGAGTCACATCAGGTTCGTCCGACGAGGGACGATCTCAACAGCGACCCGCTCGTTACCGCAGCCTTGCACACAATGCATTGGTTCAAGGAATGTAAGGCCTGTCTCGAACACCGCAGGGCGA
>CADEEH010000162.1 GCA_902826305.1 uncultured Burkholderiales bacterium | reverse complement strand
GGTGGATGCCGGCCTCGTTGATGCCGGCGACGATGTCGTCGCTGTCGGTGTAGCCCGAGATGATGATGCGGACCGTGTCGGGCCAGCGGTCGCGGACTTCCTTCAGGAACTGCACGCCGCTCTCGCCGGGCATCCGCTGGTCACACAGGATCACGTCGACCGGCCGGTGCTGCAGGTGCGCCCGGGCCGCGTCGGCGCTGGCGGCGGCCAGGATGTCGAAGTCGTCCTCCAGCGTGCGCCGCATCGCCTCCAGCGACCGCTGTTCGTCGTCGACCAGCAGCACGGTGGCCGGCGGCGGTCGGTTCTCCGCGGGGATCATCGGGCGCCACCGGCGCGTCGATCGGCGACGGCCACGCGACGCCGCGGTGGCGCCACCTCGGCATCGCGAACATCGGAGCGGGTTCGGGCGGGCATTGGAAGCCGATTCTGCACCACCCGGGCGGGCGCGACCAGAGACGACGACGGCACCGGGGCGCCCTTGCGCCCGTCGTCCCGTGTCGCCGGCGCGTCCATCAGCAGATCCGCGGCAGCGGCTCGCCGCTGAGCCAGTCGACGATCCGTTCACCACCGAAGGAAGTCATCATCCGCACGAAACGATGGTCGTCGGCGAGCACCTCGCCGATGCGCGCCGCGCGTACGCCCAGCGGATGGTTGTGCATCGCGGCCAGCACCGCCTCGGCGGCCTGCGGCGCGACCACCGCGACCAGCTTGCCTTCGTTGGCGATGTACAGCGGATCCAGGCCGAGCAGCTCACACGCGGCCTCGACCTGCGGCAGGATCGGGATCGCGGCCTCGTCGATCCGCATGCCGACACCCGACTGCCGGGTGATCTCGTTCAGGGTCGTGCCCAGCCCGCCGCGGGTCGGATCGCGCAGCACACGGATCGCCCCCGGCGCGGCCCGCAGCATCACCTCGACCAGCCCGTGCAGCGCCGCGCTGTCGGAGACGATCTGGGTCTCGAACGCCAGCGACTCGCGCTGCGACAGCACCGCGACGCCGTGTTCACCGATCGTGCCCGAGACGATCAGCACGTCGCCGGGCCGGGCGCTGCGACCGGACAGAGACACACCGGGTGTGGTCACACCGACCCCGGTGGTCGAGATGAAACAGCCGTCGGCCTGGCCGCGGGCAACCACCTTGGTGTCACCGGCGACCACCGGCACGCCGGCCTCGCGCGCGGCGGCGGCCATCGAGCCGACGATCCGCGCCAGATCCGCGAGCGGGAAACCCTCCTCGAGGATGAAACTCGCCGTCAGCCACAACGGGCGTGCCCCCATCATCGCGACATCGTTGATCGTGCCGTGCACCGACAGGCCACCGATGTCGCCGCCGGGAAAAAACAGCGGCGAGACGATGTGGCCGTCGCAGGCCATCACCAGCCGCCCGCCGGCCAGTGCCTCGGCGGGCACCGGCAGGCTCGCGCCGTCGTCGCCCTGGCGCAGGAACTCGTTGTCGAACGCGCGGGCGAAGACCTCCTCGATCAGCTGCATCGAGGCCCGGCCGCCGGCGCCGTGGTTCATGTCGATGCGACCCTGGCGCAGGTCGAGCGGGCGCACGTAATCCTGCTTCATCAGGCGGCCTTCACGGCGATGTCGCGAAAGCGCCCGTACGACCAGTGCGCGGCGCACGCCCCTTCGCTGGAGACCATACACGACCCCATCGGGTTCTCCGGGGTGCAGACGGTGCCGAACAGCTTGCAGTCGGTCGGTTGTTTGACCCCGCGCAGGATCGCGCCGCACTGGCACTGCTTGTGGTCGGGCACCGGCGTGTACACCAGCCCGAAGCGACGTTCGGCGTCGAAGCGGGCGTACGGCTCGCGGATGCGCAGCGCCGAGAACGGCACCTCGCCCAGCCCACGCCACTCGAAGTGGTCGCGCAGCTCGAACACGTCGGCGACCACACGCTGCGCGGCGAGGTTGCCGTCGCGGTTCACGGCCCGCGTGAATTCGTTCTCGACGACATGGCGGCCGTCGTTGACCTGGCGCACCAGCATCAGGATCGCCTGCATCACGTCCAGCGGCTCGAAGCCGGCGATCACCACCGGTTTGCGGTAGGCCTCGGCGAACGGTTCGTAGGGCTTGGTGCCGATCACGATGCTGACGTGGGCCGGGCCGACGAAACCGTCGATCGGCACCGTGCCGTAGTCACGCACCTCGGGCGATTCGAGGATGTGGGTGATCGCGCTGGGTGTGAGCACGTGGCAGCAGAGCACGCTGAAGTTGGCCAGTCCCTCCTCGTGTGCCTGGCGGATCACCAGCGCGGTCGGCGGGGTCGTGGTCTCGAAACCGATCGCGAAGAACACCACCTCGCGATCCGGGTTCTCGCGGGCGATGGTCAACGCATCGGCGGCCGAATAGATCATCCGGATGTCGCCGCCGCGCGCCTTGGCCCGCATCAGCGACAGGCTGCCGCTCGCCGGCACGCGCATCGTGTCGCCGTAGGTGCAGACGATCGCCCCGCGATCCAGTGCGATGCCGATCGCCTGGTCGATGCGGCCGATCGGCAGCACACAGACCGGGCAACCCGGACCGTGGATCATCCGGACCGCGGCCGGCAGCAGCCCGGTGATGCCGTAGCGCGAGATCGCGTGGGTGTGCCCGCCGCAGAACTCCATGAACGCGTAGCGCCGGTCCGGCCGGACCTCGGCGGCGATGCTCGCCGCGAGGTTGCGCGCGAGCTGGCCGTCGCGGAATTCGTCGATGTACTTCATGCGGCGCGCTCCCGGGTGGTGGCCGAGGCCTCTGCGTTTGCACTTGTCTGCGCATCCACCCTCGAAGCGAGTTCCTCGAACAGGGCGAGCGTGCGTTCGGCTTCCTCGGCATCGATGACACCGATCGCGTGGCCGACGTGGACGATCACGTAGTCACCGACCGCGACACCCGGGGTCAACGTCACCGAGATCCGCTTGCGCACGCCACCGAGATCGACGGTGGCGTTGTTGATGTCCTCGAGCGCCACGATCAGCGCCGGCAGTGCTAGGCACATGAAGCCTCCTCGATGAACCGGTCGATGTCGGCCGCGGCGCGCGGCACCGAAGCCGCTGCCGAGGTCGGATGGGTTGCCTCGGACGACGCCACCAGCCGGTGCGCGGCGATCCAGGCCTGGCCGAGTGCAAGGCCGGCGTCACCCGGGCCCGCGGCGCGCGGCAGTTGCACCTCGAATCCGCGTGCGCCGAGTGTGGCCAGCACCCGTTCGGTCAGCAGGCGGTTGTGGAAACAGCCACCGGCGAGCACCACGGTGCGGGTGCCGAGTCGCGTCGCCGCGGCGCCGGCCTCGTGTGCGAGTCCGGCGGCAAGGCCGAGGTGGAACCTCGCGGCGATCTCGCCCGGATCGGTGCGCGCGGCGCAGTCGGCGGCCAGCGCCTGCAATTCGAGACCGTGATCACCGCTGATCACCGGCTCGTCACCCGAGCGCGACGCGAGCCACGTGATCGCCGCCTGTTCCAGTGCCATCGCCGCTTCGGCTTCCTGCGACTGACGCACGCTCAGGCCGGCCAGGCCGGCGATCGCGTCGAACCAGCGCCCGGCACTGGTGGTGCCCGGGCAGTTCAGGTCCCGTTCGATGAGGTCGTGGATGCCCCGCGCGAGCCGTTCGCCGACCACCGGCGTGAATCGGGGCACGATCCGCTCGGCCGCGCCGATCCGGTGCAATGCCGCCGCCGCCATCCGCCAGGGTTCGCGCGCGGCGACATCACCGCCGGGCAGCACCAGCGGCGTCAGGTGCCCGAGCCGCTGCCAGCGGGCACCGGCCACCGCGAGCAGTTCACCGCCCCAGGCGGTGCCGTCGCTGCCGAGGCCGACACCGTCCAGCGCGAGTCCGATCACCGGGTCGATGCTGCCCCGTTCGGCCTGCACCACACCGACGTGGGCGTGGTGGTGTTGCACCGGGATCGCCGGCACGCCGAGGGTCGCGGCCAGCGCCTGCGCGAGTCGTGTGCTCGCGAAGTCCGGATGCAGGTCGTGTGTGACCGCGTCGATACGTCCGTCGGCGATGTGCAGCAGCGCGTCGAGTGACTCGTCCAGTACCCGGCAGGCCTGCGGGGAGCCCAGGTCACCGTGCAACGGCGACCAGTGCAGGACATCCCCGTCGAGCAGGCAGGCGGTGTTCTTCAGCCACGCACCCACCGCCAGCACCCGCGCCGGCGCGGCCACCGGCAGCTTCACCGTGTTCACGACGAACGCTCCTGCCGCGCGAGCCGCGCCTCCAGCTCGGCGATCCGCGCCCGCAACGCGGCGGTCTCGTCGAGCGGCGACGACTGGGCGGATAGCGCCGGCGGGTGCAGTTCACCGAGCAGCCAGTCGATCCACGGCTGCATGCCCTGGCCGCTGCGCGCCGACAGCAGCAGCACCTCGATGCCCGGGTTGACCCGGCGGGTGTAGGCGATGCACCGCTCGACGTCGAAGTCGACATGCGGCAGCAGGTCCGCCTTGGTCAGCACCATCAGGCCGGCGGCGGCGAACATGTCCGGGTACTTCAGCGGCTTGTCCTCCCCTTCGGTGACCGACAGGATCGCGACCTTCGCCCGTTCACCCAGGTCCCACATCGCCGGGCAGACGAGATTGCCGACGTTCTCGATGAACAGCAGCGAACGCGGGCGGTGGCCGTGCGGATGGGCGGGGTGATGGTGGTTCCGACCGTGGTCGTGATGGTGGTGGTGGTGGTGGTGGTCGTGATCGTGATGGTGATGGTGATGGCCATGATGATCGTGGTCGTTATCATCGTGGCCGTGATGATCGTGGCCGTTATGATCGTGGCCATGGGCATGCATCGGCAGGCGATCGAACGCGGCCGCGACCATCGGTGCGTCCAGGTGACATCCCTTGCCGGTGTTGACCTGGATCGCCGGCACACCGGTCGCCCGGATCCGGTCGGCGTCGTGCCGGGTCTGCTGGTCACCTTCGATCACCGCCAGCGGGAGGTCCGGCGCCCGGCGGCGCAACGCCTCGATCGTCGCCACCAGCAGTGTCGTCTTGCCCGACCCCGGGCTGGACACCAGGTTGTAGGCGACCACCTGGTGTGACTCGAAGTGGGCACGGTTCGCGGCGGCGGTCCGGTCGTTGGCACCCAGCACGTCGGCTTCGAGCCGGATCGCGCGCTCGACACTGAGCCCCGGCACCGACACCCGCGCCGCGTTCGCGCCGAAGTCGAGGTCAGCCTCGGGACCGAGTGCACCGCCGGTGGCGCCGGCGGGTGTGCCGCTTGCCTTCGCGGCCTGTCCGTCCGTCGAGCATCCGCAGACCACACACATCATCGTTCTCCCGGGCAGGCCGCAAGCGCGGCCGGGTCGTCGTGCACGATCAGTTCGCGCACCTTCAGTTCGGTACCGCCGGTGGGCGCCAGTTGCCAGCCGCCACACAGCGGGCACGGATCGGCGCGTGAAGTGATCGAAACACTGGTGCCACACGGCAGGCACCAGGCGGTGCCCGCGGGTTCGTCGATCTCGATCGTCGCACCATCGAGCACCGTGCCTGGTGTCATCGCCTCGAGCGCAAAACGCAACGACCGGGTCTCGACGCCGGCGAGTGCACCCACCTCGAGTTGCAACCGTTCGACGCGTGTGAAACGTTCGCGGCCGGCCGCCTCCTCGACGACCCGCAGGATGCCGGCGGCGAGGCTCATCTCATGCATGGGGCGACGCCTCCTCGATCGTGAACTCGATGCAGGGATCGAGACTGCGGGCGGCCAGCGCGACCCGGGCCCTGGGCAACCCCGGCTCGCGCAACCGGCCCGCGAACGCTCCCTCGGGATGGAAGTTCCACTCGGTCGGTGCCAGCACCCGGTAGGCCGCGACACGGGCGTCCTCGGCCGCATCACCCGCTGTCGGCGGATCGCCACGGTGCAGACGCACCCAGTGCACCAGCAGGCCTCGCGACGTCTCGGTCCACGCGATGCCTTCGCCATCGTCCACCGTCAGCGCGCCCGCGTCCAGCGATTCACCGGCGCCGATCCGCGCGACGTCGGCCAGGCGCGCACCGAAACGGTCCCACGCGGTATGTACGGCCCAAGGGCGCGTGCGCCGGGTCCACGGACCCGTTTCCGCCGGGCTACCGTGCCAGCGCGGGTGATGCGACATGTCGGGATCGTCGACGAGTGCCCGCGCCAGCTCGCGCATGTCGCGCCCGGGGTCACGGGTCACCTCGAGCGGCCGGCACGGCCAGTCGATCGCGACCGCCTCCTCACGGACCGCGGCAAGCCAGCGCGCCAGCGGATGGTCGGCATCACGACTCCATCGCGTGAGCCAGACCGAGCCGTCCCGTTCCCAACGATCACACCAGGCGGCGCAGTCGAGACCGAACAGTCGATCGCGCAGCCAGCCCGCCAGGTGGGTGTCCGGCGGCATGCCGCGCACCCAGTCGAGATCTCCGGCGGGACCAGCGGGCGGTGTGAACGCCGTCATGTCGAGGCCGAACCGCAGCAGATGCTCACGCGCCGCGTGCAGCGACAGCGAGCGCGCCTGGTCGGCCCGCGGGCCGTCGGATTGGCTGTCATCGGACCGGCCGTCGTCGGACCGGCTGTCGTCGGCCAGCGGCGCGGGCGCGAGCGCGGCACGGATCGCCCGCCGCGAGGTCGCACGTTGTGCCTGGGCACACAACGTGAACACCGCACCGAGGATGTCGGGCAGCAGCAGCGCGCGCCGCCCGCGGGCCAGCCGGTCGAGCAGGTCGGCACCCACTGCCGGCCGCTCGCAGCGGACCGCATCCGGCTGCCCCGGGCGCAACACGAGCCGGCCGACGAAGTCGATGCCGACGGTCATCCGGCGGCTCCGGCGTTGATCGTGGCCGGTGTGGTGGCCGCGGCACCGGCGTCGATCCTGTCAGCGGCGTCGTTCGCGGCCCCGGCATCGATCGCGGCACGTCTGTCGGTCGCCGCCGGGCGACCGAACAGCAGCGCGCGGCGCGACATCGCCACCGGCGGCGACGCGATCACCTGCGGCGGCTGGCGCAACGTGTCGAGCACGGCCCGTGCGGTCGCGACCGCGGCCTCGTGGTCGACGAACTCGGCCATCGGCGAGAACAGCGAACACGCCTCGTAGGATCCGAACCCGTCCTCGTGGCCGACGATGAACGAGAAGCACTCGTTGCCGACCGGCCGTTCCCGCGCCTGGCCCACCGGCAGGTCGCTGGACGACGGTTCGAGCGGCAGCCGGACCAGGTTCATGAACCACGGCGTGACCAGCACACCAACGGCGGCGTCGCCGTCGCGTTCGAAGCCGACCGCCTGCACCCGCAGCCCCGGATGCAGGATCGGGATGCCGGCCATCCGCGTCGCACCGACGTGGGTGAACAACGCCTCGAGATCGGCGACGCGCCGCACGAGGACGCCGGGGTCCGTGTTCACCCGAGCACCATGAACTGGTCGGCCCGCCCTTCACACTGCGGGCAGGTCCAATGCGCCGGCAGGTCGGCGAACGCGGTGCCCGCCGGGATCTGCCACTGCGGATCACCGGTGGCCGGATCGTAGACGTACCAGCAGATCTTGCATTCGAGCCGCGCACCGGCCGGCAGCCGCGTGCGGTCGCCGAGGTAGCTGCCCTCGAACGCGGCGCTCATGTCGCCTTCACCCACTGCAGCATCTCGTCGAGCCGCTCGGCCGAGTCCTCCAGGTCCTCGCGCGCCGCGCAGGCGACCTCGGGCACGTCGCCGACCTCGAGGGTGTCCAGGATGATGATGTCCTGCGAATTGAAGTAGGTCACCCGCCAGACACCGGCGGCACGGGTGTCGACGATGCGACAGTTGCCGTAGCCGCGCGAGAGCACCATCACCCGGCCGCGGCCGAGCTGCTGCTCGAAGAACAGGCTGTCGCCCTCGCTGAGCGGCAGCAGCGACAGGTTGATCACTCGCGCACCGTCGTCCAGCGGCCGGCCGGCGAGCCAGGTCGTCGAGTGGTCGCGCAACTGCTCGAGCACCGCCGGTGCGTTCATCGTGTCGGCCGGCGGATCGGCGGGCAACGCAGCCATCACCTGCCCGTCGGCGCGGGCCGCCTCGGCGATCGCCCGCGGAAACCGGCCGACCTCGATCGTGTCGCGCACGAGTGCACCCGCGTGGCGATGGATCACCCGCCAGACCCCGGCATACACCGACTCCTGCGCATGGATGCCATCGTCGCCGGTGACCTGGGCGGCGACCTCGCCTTCACCGAGCACCTGGTTGACCAGCTCGAGTTCGGCCGGCTCGAGTCCGCCCAGGTCCAGCGGCTGCACGGCCTCGCCGGCGAGGTGGCCACGCAGCGCGGCCAGCGCCTCGCGCAGCACGATCAGCGCGCCGGCCCGCGACACCAGCAGCTCGGGCTCGGGCAGCACCGGCGCGTGGAAGGTGGTCATGTCGCGCGGCATCGGCATGAAGTCGATCGGCTCGTCTTCGACCTGGCTGCCCGGGCCGAAGGTGGAGACGACCGGAATCGGAAACGGCTTGGCGGATGGCATCGGAGCTCCGGTGTGTCGAGTCGGCGACGGGTGTCGGGGTCAGCGGCAGGTGTCGGCCGCGCGGTCGGCCGCGACCAGCGGAATGCCGATCCCCGGCGCCCGGGAGACCGGCGCGTCGAAGGCGGCAGTGATGTCGGCCAGGTAGTCGGTCCAGTCGCGCATCCCGTTCAGCGTGGCCAGGTAGCCGCGGCCCCGCAGGAACACCAGCGACGGCCGACGCTGGACACCGAAACGTCGCGCGAGGGTGTCCTCGTGTTCGTCGGGCACGAGCCCGATGTCGAAGCGGCCATCGAATGCGGCGCGCAGCTCGGGCAACACCACCGCGACATCGAGCGCTTCCGGGAACCGGACCGGGTCACCGGTGAACAGCAGCACGTGTTCCCCGGGCCGGTCGAGCCATGCGTCGAGCGAGTCGGCATCGATCAGCCGAGCGCCGTGTTCGTCGATCAGTCGCTGCAGCAGCGGATGGCGGGTCGTGGTCATCGGTCGTTCACCTCTCGTGGATCGGGCGCCCCGGCGAGCCGCGCCAGCTCGGCGGCGGACATCGTCGAGGGCAGTCGGAAGCCGGGATCGGCGCCGGCCTGCGCGGTGTCGCCGGCCAGCGCCGCGTCGAGCAGGTCGAGTGCGGCATCGATCTCGCCGGCACGTGCCGCATCGAGCACCTCGCGCGCGGCGCCCTGGAAGACCAGCAGCCAGGTGCCCGGCGCGATCGCCGCGTCGGCGACCAGTCGCGTGTCGATGCGTTCGTGTCGGCCGCGACCGGCGACCCGCGCGATGCCGGGACCCGATTCGACGACCTGCATGGGGATGCCGATGCACATCGGTCAGTGGCCTTCGGCGATGGGGATGAAACGGGCGTCGCCGATGCGGCATGCCGCCTCGGCACTTGGCCTGCCGTCCTCGTAGGCGGCCAGCGAGATGCCGGGTGCATGGACACCGTCGTCATCGGACGGCGGCGCCGAGCGGGGCTTCGGCTCGGCGCCCCAGTCGGCCAGCCGCCCAATCGCGATCGGCAGTGCCGCCTCGAGTGCCGCCTTCACGGTCGGGCGCAGGCTGCCGCCGTAGTCCTCGAGTTCCTCGGGCTGGCAACCGATCAGCAGCACCTCGTCGGGATAACTGTCGGTCATCTGCGCGAGCATCAGCACTTCCTGGAAACCGGTCTGGTGCAGGCTCATCTTGCGGGCACCCAGGAACTTCGGCACGTCGTTGCCTTCGACGGTCTTCAGCGTGCCCGGGGCCAGGCCGTAGTCGATTGCATCGAGGATCAGCAGGTGGGTCGCTTCCTGCAGCAGCGGCAGCAGGTACAGCCCCTGCGTGCCGCCGTCGACCAGCCGCACGTCCGGTGCGAACGTCCAGCCGGCCTGCAGCGCCTCAACGAAGCGCACGCCGAAGCCTTCGTCGGCCCAGAGCAGGTTGCCGATGCCGAGCACGAGGATCGACCTGTGACGGGTGGGGTGACAGGGGCTTTCGGCCGAACGGATGCTCATGGGGGCGCTCTCGTCGATCGGAGGGTCAGCCGCGCGTGGCGGCGTATTGGCGCAGGTGCGACCGCCAGGCGGTCCAGGCATCCCACTGCGATTGCATCACCAGCCAGTCGGACGCCGGCAGGCCGAACATCGACGCGCAACGGATCGCCGTGTCCGGCGACATCGCGCGTTTGCCGTGCACCAGTTCGTGCAGGCGGCGCCGAGACACACCGAGGCGGCGCGCCGCCTCGCTCTGCGTCAGCGCCAGCGGCTTGAGGAAATGGCGCTCGAGGAAATGTCCCGGATGCATCGGCACCCGCCGGCGGACACCGGCGGGCGGGAGGAGAGGCGGCGATGCGGTCACGGGGCGCGACCCGTCAGTCCTTGAACGTCCGGTAGCCGGACACCATCGTGCTGATCATGCTCTGGCGGCCCATGATGTCCTCGCGGATCGCCGCGTAGACGTGGGTGATCACGAAGCAGACGATCACCCACATGCCCAGGTGATGCCACGTGTGCACCGTCTGTGCGTTGCCACCGAACAGGGGCAGCACCCAGCTCGTGAACAGCCGGTTCGACCAGTGGCCGGCCTGCGCGCCTTCGCCGTACAGCGCGAAGCCGGTGGCGATCATGAACAGCG
>CADEEH010000161.1 GCA_902826305.1 uncultured Burkholderiales bacterium | reverse complement strand
TTCCCCGAGCGAGGCGTTCTTGCCGCCGACCGACTCGACGTCGGTCATGCGCAACGCTTCGAACGGGACGACATAGCGTCCTTCGAACTGGTTCATGGAGAATCCCGGGCATGTTGGAAATGTGTTGCGCAAGCGCTCTAGGAGGCGTGCTGACCGGGGCGGACGAGCCGGGGATCCGCCGGTCAACACGCCTGCTGCAGCGTTGGCGTGCCGCGAGGCCGGGGCCGTGCCCCGGGCCGTCCGGTGCAGGACCGACGCACGGGAACGGCGGGCCTTGCCACCCTTGCCTGGGGCAGGTGGCGTATTTTACCGGGTCTGCGCCCAGAACCCGGATACCCCGCCCATGACCGATCGCATCGTCGCCCCGTACGATCGGACCGTCTTCTACGCGTCCGACGGCACCGGTATCACCGCCGAGACATTCGGCCACTCGCTGTTGTCGCAGTTCGAGACGCTGAGCTTCCGCCAGGTCCGCCTGCCCTTCATCGATTCGGTCGACAAGGCACGCGAGGCGGTGCTCAAGATCAACCACCATTTCCGCATCGACGGTCGCCGGCCGGTGGTGTTCTCCACCCTCGTCGACACCCCGATCAACGCGATCGTGCGCCAGGCCGAGGCGGTGTTCATCGACCTGTTCGCCAGCTTCGTCGAGCCGCTGGAGATGGAACTGGGCGCCAAGTCGACGCACCGGATCGGCCGCTTCCACCAGACCGCCGAGTCCGACGCCTACAAGCGCCGCATCGAGGCGATCAACTTCTCGCTGGCCCATGACGACGGGCAGACCAGCGCCGACCTCGAACAGGCCGACGTGATCCTGGTCGGTGTGTCGAGAAGCGGCAAGACGCCGACCAGCCTGTACCTGGCCATGCAGCACGGGGTCAAGGCGGCCAACTATCCGCTGATCCCCGAGGACTTCGAGCGCCGCCGGCTGCCCGAGGTGCTGTACCGCTTCAAGCCGAAGATCTTCGGGCTGACGATCTCACCCGACCGCCTGGCCGAGGTCCGGCACGAACGTCGTCCGAACAGTCGCTACGCGTCGCTGGAGAACTGCCGCTACGAAGTCGCCGAGGCCGAATCGATGATGAAACGCGAAGGCATCCGCTGGCTGTCGTCGACCACCAAGTCGATCGAGGAGATCGCGACCACGGTGCTGCAGGAGATCATGCCGGGTGATTGAGCCGGGGCGCCGCAGAGGCGTGGCCACCGAGGAGATCGGGCAACCCGCGCTGGCGCGCCTGCTCGTACAGGCACAACGCGGCGGCGACACCCACGTTGAGTGATTCCACGCCGCGGCGCTGGGGAATGGCGAGCCTGTCGACCGGGCCGGCGAGGATGTCTGCGGCGACACCCGCGCCTTCGTTGCCGAAGACCCACAGCCGCGGTGCCGACAGATCGGCCTCGTAGATCGACCGCGTGGCGTCGATGGTCGTCGCCGCGACCCGCACCTCGAGCCGGCCGGCGATCCGCTGCCAGGGCTGCTCCTCGTGCAGTTCGAGCGCGAAGTGCGCCCCCATCGCCGCCCGCAGCACCTTCGGTGACCACAGGAACGCGGTGTGGGGCGAGGCGAACACCCGTCTCACCCCGACCGCCGCGCAGGTGCGCAGGATCGAGCCGACGTTGCCCGGATCCTGGATCCGATCGAGATACACGGTGTCGCTGTCGATCACCGGTGGCAGCGGCGGTCGCGGCGTGTCGACGACAAACGCGACGGCGACCCCGTGCGCGAGCTGCGTGATCTGTTCGAACATCGCGTCGGTGATGCGGTCCGCGCGCAGCTCGTCGATCCGCGCCAGCAGGCGCGTGACCTCGCCGTGTTCGCCGGCGGACTCACCGACCCAGACCTCGCGCGGCCGGCCGTGCTGCTCGAGGAACGCCTCGCACAGGTGGACACCCTCGATCACGCTGACACCCTGCTTCTTGCGCTCGCGGGCGGAATGGGCGAGCTGGACGACCGCCCGGAAGCGCTCGTTGGCCGGCGAGGTGATCCGCCTCATCGGGTCGACGCCGGAGCGGTGCCGCTGCCTCCGGTCACGATTCGTCGTCGCCCCGGGTCACGGCGCCAGCGCACGGTCCGGAGCCTCGCCGGGTGGCGCATCGACGAGCGGCAGCCCGTCCACCCATTGCCGCACCGGCGCGAAGCTGGTCCGATGCTCCGGACAGGGCCCGAGCCGGCCCAGCGCGAGCAGGTGATCCTCGGTCGCATACCCCTTGTGACGGTCGAAGCCGTAGCCGGGAAAACGACGGTGCACCTTCATCATCAGTTCGTCGCGAGCGGTCTTGGCGAGGATCGACGCGGCCGAGATCGCCGGATCGAGTGCATCACCGCCGACCATCATCTCGACCTCGCAGGCGAGCCGCGGCGGCTGGTTGCCATCGACCCGTGCCCGCGTCGGCGTCACCGGCAGCGCACCGACCGCGCGCCGCATCGCGAGCAGCGCCGCGCGCAGGATGTTGATGCGGTCGATCTCGGCGACGGTGGCGCTGGCGATCGCCCAGGCGAGTGCACGTTCGCGGATCAGCAGCGCGAGTTCGTCGCGGCGCGCGGCCGACAGCTGCTTCGAATCGCGCAGGCCGTCGATCGGCCGCGCCGGATCGAGGATCACCGCGGCGGCGAACACCGGCCCGGCCAGCGGTCCGCGACCGGCCTCGTCGACACCGCAGATCGCCGGAGCCACGGACGAGCCGTCGAGCACCGGCGCTGTCGAGACGATCAGCACCCGGCGTGCGAACGGCCGCGGCGCGCGCGAGGCGGCGATGTCAGCCATCGGCGAGCTCGCGCAGCATCGTGGCGGCACGGCCGGCGCAGCCGCGTCGAAGCTGCCCGTGCAGTTCGGCGAATCGGGCACCGATCCGTTCCCGTTCCGCGGCATCGTCGAGCTGGCGCAGCAGCGCCTGCCCCATCGCCTGAGGCGTCGCGCGATCCTGGATGAACTCGGGGACGACCGCATCACGGCACAGGATGTTCGGCAGCCCGATCCAGGGCAGGTACGCCTTGCCGAGCATGATCCGGTACGACAGCCACGGCATCCGGTAGGCGATCACCATCGGGCGCCCGATCAGCGCCGTCTCGAGGGTCGCGGTACCGCTGGCGACCAGCGCCGCGTCGCAGGCGGCCAGGGCTTCGTGTGAGCGACCCGACAGCAACGTCAGCCGGACCTTCGGCCAGCGACCCCCGGCAATCAGGTCGCGCAGCCGTTCGTACAGCCGTGCGCCGGCGGCCGGCAGCAGGAAGTGGATCTCCGGACGGCGCTCGGCCAGCCAGACCGCGGTGCGCAGGAACGGCTCGGCCAGGTACTGGATCTCGGCGGGCCGGCTGCCGGGCAGCAGGGCGACCACCGTCGCGGACACGGGCAATTCCAGCGCCTGTCGCGCCGGCGTCGGATCGGGCTGCGGATCGATCACGTCGGCCAGCGGATGACCGACGTAGGTCGCCGGCAGGCCGGCCTGGTCGTAGATCTCCTGTTCGAACGGAAACACCAGCAGCGTGTGCATCACCGCGGCGCGGATCTTGTCGATGCGCTCGCGCCGCCAGGCCCAGATCTGCGGCCCGACGAACTGGACCGTGCGCAGGCCCTGCGCACGCAGCGCGGTCTCCAGCCCGAGGTTGAAGTCCGGCGCATCGACACCGAGGAAGAGCTGCGGGCGCCAGGCGATCAGCCGGTCACGCAGCGAGTTGCGCATCCTGAGCAGTCGCGGGTACGCACGCAGCACCTCCAGGTAGCCACGCACCGACAACGCGTCGATGTGCCACCAGGCGTCGAACCCGGTCGCGCTCATCGCCGGCCCGCCGATGCCACGGGCCTCCACCGGTCCGCCGTCGCCCAGGCCCCGCAGCACACTGGCGGCCAGCAGGTCCCCCGACGCCTCGGCTGCGACCATGCCGACCGACAGCGCCGCCATCAGCGCACGATGCCGCGGGTCACGCGTTCGAGGAAGCCGGCGATCAGCGCGATCGAACGCGCCGCATCGTCGCCGCCGGCGTCGCCTTGTGCCGCGAGCGCGGCGCGCGCCTCCTCGAGCGTGCGGCCCGAGCGGTACAGCGTCTTGTAGGCGCGCCGGATCGAGTCGATCGCCGCCGGCGAGAAGCCACGTCGGCGCAGCCCTTCGCTGTTGATCCCGTGTGCCTTGGCGCTGTCGCCGGCGGCCATCACGAACGGCGGCACGTCGTGCAGAACGACGGTGCCGACCGAGGTCATCGCGTGCGCGCCGATCTTGCAGAACTGATGCACACCGGTGTAGCCGCCGAGGATCACCCAGTCGCCGATCTCGACATGACCGCCGAGGTTGGTGCTGTTGGCGAAGATCGTCTGGTTGCCGACCTGGCAGTCGTGGGCGATGTGCACGTACGCCATGATCCAGTTGTCGTCGCCGACCCGGGTGACACCGACGTCCTGCACCGTGCCGGTGTTGATCGTCACGTATTCGCGGATCGTGTTGCGATCACCGATCTCGACCCGTGTCGGCTCTCCCCGGTACTTCTTGTCCTGCGGCGGGCCGCCGATCGTCGCGAACGGATGGATCGTGTTGTCGCGACCGATCGTCGTGTGGCCATCGAGCACCACATGGGCGCCGATCCGCGTGCCGGTGCCGACGACGACATGGGCACCGATCACCGCGTAGGGACCGACCTCGACATCGGCGGCCAGTTGCGCACCGGGATCGACGATCGCGCTCGGGTGCACCGCGCTCACGGCGCGGCTTCCCCGCTGTCGGCCGCCGCGGCCGCGCCCGGCGGCGGCAGGCTGCGCAGCGCACACATCAGATCCGCTTCGGCGGCGAGCTGGCCGTCGACGCTGGCAACACCCTTGTACTTCCACACACCGCGCGACACGCGCTGGATCCGCACCTCGAGGTGCAGCTGGTCGCCCGGCACCACCGGGCGTTTGAAGCGCGCGTTGTCGATGCCGACGAAGTAGTAGATCGATTCCGCGTCCGAGACCCTGTTCATCGTCTGGAAGGACAGGATGCCGGCCGCCTGCGCGAGCGCCTCGATCTGCAGCACCCCGGGCATCACCGGCTGGTGCGGGAAGTGACCGACGAAATAGGGCTCGTTCATCGTCACGTTCTTGATCGCGAGGATGCGGTGATTCTTCTCGAGTTCCAGGACACGGTCGACGAGCAGGAACGGGTACCGGTGCGGCAGGTGATCCAGGATGGCCCGGATGTCGAGCTGGGTCATGAAGCGTCGTCTCCGAAGCGTTTCTCGAGGCGACGGACACGATCGCGCATGTCCGCCAGGCGGCGCACGATCACCGCCGCCTTCTCCCATTCCTTGCTGTCCATCAGCGGAAAACTCCCCGAATACGAACCCGGCACCCGGATCGACCGGGTGACGAGGCTGTAGGCGAAGATCGTCACGTCGTCACAGATCTCGAGATGACCGGCGATGCCGGTACCGCCGCCGATCATGCACCGCCGGCCGATCACGGCGCTGCCCGCGATGCCGACACAGCCGGCCAGCGCGCAGTTTGCGCCGATCCGCACGTTGTGCGCCACCTGGATCAGGTTGTCGAGCTTGCAGCCGTCGCCGATCTCGGTGTCCTCGAGTGCGCCCCGGTCGATCGCACACTGCGCGCCGATCTCGACCTGGTCGCCGATCAGCACCCGGCCGAGCTGCGGGATCTTCGTCCAGCGTTCGCCCTCGCGCGCGAAACCGAATCCGTCCGAGCCGATCACCGTGCCGCTGTGGACCAGGCCGTCGCGGCCGATCCGGCAATCGTGCATCACCGTCACCCGGGGCGCGAGCCGGGTGTTCGCCCCGATCTGGCTGCCGGCGCCGATGAACACGCCGGCGCCGAGCGTCGCACCGGCATCGATGTGTGCGCCCTCCTCGATCACGCAGCCCGGTCCGATCGTGACACCTTCGCCGAGGACGGCGTCGGCGGCGACGATCGCCTGCGGATGGATGCCGCCGCCGCCCGGAGGCGCACTCGCGATCTCGAACCAGCGTGCGAAACCGGCGTAGTAGGCATACGGATTGTCGGCGAGGATCCTGGGAACGCCCGCCGGCAGCGCGGCGGCGAGCACCGGCGAGACGACGACCACGCCGGCGCGGGTGGCGCTGGCCTGGTCGCGGAATCGGGCATGGGCGAGGAAGGCGAGATCCAGCGGACCGGCCGCGGGCAGCGGCGCGACCCCGGAGATGGTCGCGGCGGGATCACCCACGTCGAGTGTGCCGCCGAAGCGGCCGACGATCTCAGCCAGCGAGATCGGCACCGGCAGGCGTCGGGCCATCGCCGGCGCAGCGCCCTACTTCGAGCTGCCCAGCGCCTTGATTACCTTTTCGGTAATGTCGACGCGCGGACTCGCAAAGACGGCTTCCTGCAGGATGAAGTCGAACTTCTCCTGCTCGGCGATCTGCCGGATCACCTTGTTGGCCTTCTCGACGACCTGGGCCAGTTCCTCGTTGCGGCGCTGGTTCAGGTCTTCGCGGAACTCGCGCTGCTTGCGCTGGAAATCCTTCTCGAGGTCGGCGAACTCGCGCTGGCGGCGGACCCGGTCGGATTCACCCATCACCGCGCCGTCCTTCTCGATCTTCTCGTTGATCTGCTTCAGGCGGCCGGCGAGTTCCTGCAGCTCCTTGTCGCGCTTGCTGAATTCCACCTCGAGTTTCTGCTGCGCCTGCTTGGCGGGCGTCGCATCGCGCAGGATGCGCTCGGTGTTCACGTAGCCGATCTTCGGCACGTCCTGCTGGGCGGCGGCCGGCGCGGCGACCAGCCAGAGCGACGCCGCGAGCACGACCGCACGCGCCGCCGAAACGGGACCGGGACTCATCGAAAGCAACCTGTTGGCCATCGCTGTGGGAAAGCGACCGAATTGTCGCATAGAAAGTGTCCCCTTCCAGGCATGCCGAGGCCCCCGAGGCAGGATCGGCCCCCGCCCCAACTCGGGACGCGCAGCAGCTTCCAGGCCAGGTTCAGAAGCCGGTGCCGATCTGGAACTGGATCCGCTGGTAGCGGTCCTGCGGCTCGCGGCGCAACGGAAACGCGAAGCTGATCTTCATCGGCCCCACCGGCGAGAACCAGTTCAGGCCGATGCCCGCCGAGGCGCGCAGCTCGTTGAACGAGAACGACTGGCCGCTGCCGAAGACATTGCCGATGTCGGTGAAGAAGAACCCCCGCACGCTGCGGTCGTTGCCGGTGCCCGGCAGCGCGAAGATGAACTCGGCACTGCCCAGCACACGCGTGTTGCCGCCGAGGGCCGCGCGGCGGGTGATGGTGTTGCCGAAGGAGTCGACGAAGACGTCGGTCTCCTGGGGTCCGAGCGAGCTCGGCGCGAAGCCGCGGACCGAGCCGATGCCGCCGGCGTAGAAGTTCTTGATCAGCGGATACTCGCGACCGCCGAACGCGCGCCCGATGCCGACGTCGCCCTGCAGCGCCAGCGTGAAATCCTTGTTCAGCGGGTAGTACCACTGGTGGTTGTAGATCGCCCGCACGTAGCGGAAGTCGCCCACCGGCAGCGTCGCCTCCATCGTGGCGCTCTGCACCCGACCCCTGGTCGGGGCGAACGCGCTGTCGCGCGAGTCGCGGATCCAGCCGATGTTGCCGAGCAGCGCATAGCTGGAATCGCCGAAAGTCTCGACGAACTGCTGCCAGCGCACCGGCGGATTCTCGAACAGCTTGATCGAGTACTGCTCGGCCGACAGCCCCACGTTGAGCCGGTCGATCTCGGTGTAGGGTATGCCGAAGCGCAAACCGACGCCGCTGGTGCGTGTCTGGTAGTTGCCCAGGTTCAGCCGCGACGCGTTGAACGTCCGCGTGAAGATGTCGAAGGTGCGGCTGATGCCGTCGGCGGTGAAGTACGGATCGCCGTAGGACAGGATGATGTTGCGGTTCAGGCGACTGGTGCTGCCCTCGAGCAGCAGCGAACGTCCGGTGCCCAGGAAGTTCTGCTGGTTGATCGAACCCGACAGGATCAGCTTCTCGGTGCTCGACACGCCGATGGCCGCCAGCACGGTGCCGGTCGGCCGCTCCTCGACGACCACGTTCAGGTCGACCTGGTCCGGTGCATCGAGCACCGGCTGGCTCTCGATCTGGA
The DNA here is from genome assembly GCA_902826305.1 of uncultured Burkholderiales bacterium. Classification (GTDB taxonomy): domain Bacteria; phylum Pseudomonadota; class Gammaproteobacteria; order Burkholderiales; family Burkholderiaceae_E; genus CADEEH01. Next base: position 2,512 of record CADEEH010000161.1, on the reverse strand, counting down.
CGTCCTTGAAGTAGCCGAGCCGGCCGACCCGTTCGCGCGACAGCCGGATCTTGTCGGCGTCGTACCAGGAGTCCTCGAACTGGCGCAGCTCGCGCCGGACCACTTCATCGCGGGTGCGCGAGTTGCCGGTGACGTTGATCCGGCGCACGTAGACGCGGCGGCCCGGATCGACCAGCACGTTGAAGGACACCTCGCGTTTGTCGCGATCGAGTTCCGGCACCGCGTTGACGTTGGCGAATGCGTAGCCGAGGGTGCCGAGCCGTTCGCTGATCGCCTTGGTCGACTCGCTCAGGCGATTGCCGGCGAAGACGTCGCCGGGCTTGAGTGTCATCAGCGCGCGGAAGTCCGACTCGCGCCCGAGCAGGTCGCCGCCGAAGCCGATGTTGGCGACCTTGTACTGCTGACCTTCGCTGATGCCGACGGTGAGGAACACGTCCTCCTTGTCCGGCGTGATCGAGACCTGGGTCGAGGTGATCGCGAATTCTAGATAGCCGCGGTCCAGGTAGTAGGAACGCAGCGTCTCCAGGTCACCCTGCAGCTTCTCGCGTGAATACTGGTCGTTCTTCGTGTACCAGGACAGCCAGGTCGGCGTCGACAGCCGGAACTGGTCGAGCAGCGTCGACTCGGAGTACGCCTGGTTGCCGATGATCCGGATGCCGGTGATCCGCGCGGATTCGCCCTCGTCGATCGCGATCTGCACACCGACGCGGTTGCGTTCGAGCGGGGTGACCGTCGTGGTCACCTGCGCCGCGTACTTGCCGCGCGACAGGTACTGGCGCTTGATCTCCTGCTCGGCCCGCTCGAGCAGGCTGCGGTCGAAGATCCGCGATTCGGCCAGGCCGATGTCACGCATCGCGCGCTTGAGCGTGTCCTTGTCGAATTCCTTGGAACCGGTGATGTCGATCGAGGCGACTGCGGGCCGCTCCTCGAGGACAACCACCAGCACGTCGCGATCGACCTCCAGCCGGACGTCCTTGAAGAAACCGGTGGCGAACAGCGCGCGGATCGCGCCGGTCGCCTTCTCGTCGGTCATCGTCTCGCCGACCTTCACGGGCAGGTAACCGAAGACGGTGCCGGGCTCGGTGCGCTGGATCCCTTCGATCCGGATGTCGCGAACGACGAACGGCTCGAGGGCGGCAGCGGTATGCAGGAACAGGGCGGCGACGACGCCGACCACGGACCCGAGCGCCCGGCGCGGCATCGAGGCGCGCCGGACACGCTCGAGGAGCATTACGATCCGATCAACCGGCTGATGTCGTTGAACAGGGCGATCACCATCATCAGCAGGATGACGGCGAGCCCGGCCTTCTGTGTGATCGCAAGGAATCGTTCCGACAACGGACGACCCCGGATCGCTTCGAGGCCGTAATATAGCAAATGCCCTCCGTCGAGCACCGGGATGGGCAGCAGGTTCAGCACGCCGAGGCTGATCGAGATCAGCGCCAGGAACGAGATGTACGCGTGCCAGCCGATGCGGGCGGTCTGCCCGGCATAATCGGCGATCGTCACCGGCCCGCTCAGGTTCTTCAGCGACAGTTCGCCGATCACCATCTTGCCGAGCATCCTCAGCGAGAACACCGACATGTCCCAGGTCTGCTTGACGCCGCGCACCACGGCGTCGACCGGGCCGTGGCGGACCTGGACCATCGCCACCCGGTTCTGCAGCCCCGCGCCGATGCGACCCACGCGCCGGCCGTTGTCCTCCGGGCGTTCGGAGGCGACCGCCTTGGGCACGACCTGCATCGACAGCGCGACCTCGCCGCGGGTGATCTGGATCGCGAGCGGCTCACCCGGGTGGTCGCGGACCTGGTCGATCACCTGCTGTGATCGGCTCACCTTCACGCCGCCGATCGCGTCGATCGCGTCGCCGACCTGAAGGCCGGCGGCGCTCGCCGCGCCATCCGAGGTGAGGCTGCCGACCAGCACCCGGCCGATCTCCAGTTCGAGCCCCAGCGTACGCAGGAAATCGCGCTCGACCTCGCCCTCGCCGAGACCGCGCGGATCCAGCTTCAGGGTCGCCGGCGTCGCGCCCCGATCGACGACGATCGGGATCAGGCGGCGCTCGATCACCCCATCGAGCATCCGCAGCCGGACCTCGTTCCACGACGGTGCTTCCTCGCCATCGACCAGCACGATCCGATCGCCGGCGACGAATCCCGCCGCCTCGGCCGCCGTGCCGGCCGCGGGTGCGGCGACGATCCCGGCCGGCTCCTCGATCCCGACCCAGTTGATGCCGGCGTACAGCGTGATCGCCAGCAGGAAATTGGCGATCGGCCCGGCGGCGACGATCGCCGAGCGCTGGCCGAGCGACTTGCGGGTGAACGCGCGCGGCAGATCCTTCGGATCGATGGTCTCGGTCGACTGCTCGCGTTCGTCGAGCATCTTCACGTAGCCGCCGAGCGGGATCGCCGACAGCGACCACTCGGTCCGGTCGGCGCCGACCCGCCAGGTCAGCAGCGGCTTGCCGAAGCCGATCGAGAAGCGCAGCACCTTGACCCCGCACCAGCGCGCG
>CADEEH010000160.1 GCA_902826305.1 uncultured Burkholderiales bacterium | reverse complement strand
GGTTCGATGCTGATGACGCCGGCACACTCGGTCATGCCGAGGATGTTGCGCACCGGGATGCCGAACTGTTGCTCGAACTGCACCGCGAGTTCGGTCGGCAGCGGCGAGCCGCCGGTCAGCAGGGCCCGCACGCGATCATGGCGTGCCGCGCCGGGCTCGACGTTGAGCAACGCCGCCATCACCGTCGGCACCGCGGCCAGGAAGGTCGCGCCGTGCAGTTCGACGAACGTCCAGTAGCGACGCACGAACGCCGGATTGCGCATGCCGAGCATCGTCGGCAGCACGATGCAGGCGCCCGAGAGCAGCGTCGACAGGCCATAGACGATCGAACCGGCGACATGGAACAGCGGAAAGCCGTTGATGATGACGTCGTGTTCATCCATCGCATACATCCGCGCGGCGCCCCAGCCGGAATGGATCTGGTTGTGATGCAGGTGTTGCGCGAGTTTTGGCGCACCGGTGGTGCCACCGGTGTGGAACAGCGCCGCCGGAGCAAGGGGCGCTTCTTGCGGCGGACGTGCCGGGGCATCGGCCGGTGAACCGGCGAGACGGGCATCGAAGTCCTCGGCGCCTGGTGCGCCGCCGACCGCCAGCACGTGGCGCAGGCCGGGACACGCGTCGCGCAGTCCGTCGACCCGCGACCAGATGTCCAGTTCGGGATGTGGGCCGAGGGTGACCAGGATCGACGCCTGCGCGGCATTGATCAGCTCGGCGATATGCCGCGCATCGAGCAGGTTGTTGATCGGGCAGATCGTGCCCACGGTTTCGGCGCCCCACAGCGTGAAGTACGCCTGGGGTATTGGCGGCAGCAGCATCGCGACCCGCGGCGGCTCGCCGCCGGCGAGTGTGCTGAACAGGTTGGCCGCGCGGCGGACATCGTCGAGGAACTCGGCGTGGGTCCAGCGCCGCGCCGGCAGCGTCGGATCCGGATCCTCGATGTAGACCAGTGCGGGCCGGTCGGCGTGGCGCGAACAGGCGGCCGCGAGTGCGTCGCCGACATGGTCGAAGGCGATGTACTCGTGATACGGACGTGCTTCGATCGCGACCAGGTCGGCGCGGCTGCGGATGAGGCGGTTTGCCATGGTCTGCGAAAGGTAAGGTATTTTCGGGGGCGGCGCACCCTGGCGTCGGTCGGAGTTGCTGATGAAAGCCGAGCTGACCTATCCGTTCGAACAGCGCCCCGCGGTCGGGCAGACGATCGAGGTCGCGCCGGGTGTGTTGTGGATCCGGATGCCGATGCCGTTCCGGCTCGATCACATCAACGTCTGGGCGATCCGCGACCAGGCCGCCGACGGCCGCGACGGCTGGGCGATCGTCGACACCGGCGTGCAGACGATGGACACGACCTCTGCCTGGCGGACGCTGTTCGGTGACGGCGGCTCGCTGGCGCATGCGCCGGTCACGCGGGTGCTGGTCCCCCACATGCATCCGGACCACGTCGGCATGGCCGGCTGGATCACCCGGCGCTTCGAATGCCGACTGTGGATGACACGGCTCGAGTATCTGACCTGTCGCGTGCTGTCGGCCGACACCGGTCGCGAGGCACCCGAGGACGGTGTGCGTTTCTACCGTCGTGCCGGCTGGAGCAGCGACGACATCGAGACCTACCAGGCGCGGTTCGGCGGCTTCGGCAAGATGATCCATGCGTTGCCCGACAGCTATCGACGGCTGTACGACGGCGAGCGGCTGCGGATCGGGCCGAACGACTGGCAGGTCGTCGTCGGCCACGGGCATTCACCCGAACACGCCTGCCTGTATTGCCCGGCGCTGGGTGTGCTGATCTCGGGTGACCAGGTGCTGCCGCGGATCTCCTCGAACGTGTCGGTGTTTCCGACCGAGCCGGACGCCGATCCGCTGGGCGACTGGATCGAATCGATCGCCACCGTCGGGCGCGCGGTGCCCGACGACGTGCTGGTGCTGCCGGCACACAACGATCCGTTCCGCGGACTGCATGCCCGTCTCGCCGATCTCGCCGCCGATCACGACGGCGCGCTGGACCGGCTGCGCGACGTGCTGGCCGAACCGAAGCGGGCGATCGACGTGTTCGGTGCGTTGTTCGCCCGTCCGATCAAGAGTGATCCGACGCTGCTCGGCCTGGCCACCGGCGAGGCCCTCGCCCACATCAACCGGCTGGTGCGGCAGGGCGAGGTGCGGGCCGAGCTCGATCGCGACGGCGTCGCCTGGTACCGGCGGACCTGAAGAACGCGCGTCGCGACGACCGATCGGGTTCACTGTCGCTCCACTACAATCGCCGCAGCGGCACACCACACCACGCGATAACAGGCGCCAGCGGCATGGACTCAGCGATTCGATCGGTGCGCGGATTCCGGATCTGGGATTCACGCGGACGCCCGACGGTGGAGGTCGAGGTCACGCTGGCCTCGGGGATCGTCGGGCGCGGCATCGCCCCGGCCGGTGCGTCGCGCGGTTCCCACGAGGCGGTCGACCTGCGCGACGGTGGCGAGGCGCACGGTGGCTGGGGCGTCGATCACGCGGTGTCCCACGTCGATGGCGAGATCGCGGCCGCGCTGCAGGGGCGCGACGCGTCCGACCAGGCGGACTGCGACCGGATCCTGGTCGGACTCGACCCGACGCCGACAAAAGCCCGCCTGGGCGGCAACTCGATCGTGGCCACCTCGATGGCGGTGCTCGATGCGGCCGCCAGGCAGGCCGGTGTGCCGACCTGGCGTCATCTGGCCGCGGGCCGGTCGGTGCGGATGCCGTTGCCGCAGGTGCAGATCTTCGGCGGCGGCGCCCACGCCGGCCGCCGCACCGACATCCAGGACTTCCTGGTGATGCCGCTGGGGGCGGCCACGTTCGACGAGGCACTGGTGATGTGTGCCGACGTCTATCGGGTCGCCGGGCAGCGGATGCGGCGCCGCGGACGACTCTACGGCGTCGCCGACGAGGGCGGCTGGTGGCCCGCGTTCGATTCCAACGAGGAGGCGCTTTCGGAACTCGCGGCGGCGATCGACGAGGCCGGCTACCGTCACGGCGAGGTGATGATCTGCCTGGACATCGCCGCCTCCGAGTTCGGACGCGACGGCCGTTACCGCCTCGCGCTGGGTGAACACGACTTCGGCCGCGACGACTGGATCGAACTGCTGATCCGGTGGATCGACCGATATCCGATCGTGTCGGTCGAGGATCCGGTCGCCGAGGATGACGAAGCCGGCATGAAGGCGTTCACGCGTGCGGTCGCGGGTCGGGTGCAGGTGATCGGCGACGACTTCCTGGTCACCAGCGCGGCCCGGGTCGATCATGCGGTCGGCATCGGCTGCTGCAACGCGGTCCTGATCAAGCCGAACCAGGCCGGCACGATCAGCGAGGCCGCGGCCGCGCTCGCGCGGGCCCGGGACGCGCAGTGGGGCACGATCGTCTCGGCGCGTTCCGGCGAGACCGAGGACGTGTCGATCATGCACCTGGCGCTCGGCTGGGACGCCGGCCAGCTGAAGGTCGGCTCGTTCGCCCGTTCCGAACGGATGGCGAAGTGGAACGAGGGCCTGCGCATCGAACGCGGCGCGTTCCCGCCGGGGGCGTTCGCCGGGGCCGGCGCGTTGCCGGTCGGCCGGCGGCCGTGGTCCGGGCCGGGATGATGAGCGGCGGTTTCGTCGATCTCGTCGTCGATCGCGACCAGTTGCGCCGGATGCTCGACGAACTCGGACTGGCCGAGCCGGACGAGCCGATCGAGGTGCGGATGCTGACCGGCGGCGTGTCATCGAACATCTTCCGCATCGACCTTCGGTGCGGTCCGGTCTGCGTCAAGCAGGCGCTGCCGAAACTCAAGGTGCAGAAGGACTGGTACGCGCCGATCGGTCGTGTGCTCGCGGAGATCGACTGGCTGATGCTCGCGCAGCCGATCGTCCCCGGGCACGTGCCGCCGATCCTGGGCGCGGACCGTGCGCGCGGCGCGTTCGTGATGCCGTATCTCGACGGCATGCGGAACTGGAAGAGTGACCTGCTCGCGGGCCGCGTCGACGCGGCCGTCGGTCGTGCCGTCGCCGACGTGCTCGGCCGGATCCACGCGGCGACCGCGCGCGACGCTGCGCTCGCAGGCCGCTTCGCGAACGACGCCAACTTCTTCGCGCTGCGGCTCGAACCCTACCTGATCGAATCCGCGCGGGTCCATCCGGACCTGGCGCGCGAACTGGTCGCGCTGGTGCACGCCACCCAGCACCATCCGTGGGTGCTGGTCCATGGCGACGTCAGCCCGAAGAACGTGCTGATCGGCGACGGCGCGACCGGCGAGGAGGGGCCGATGCTGCTCGATGCGGAGTGTGCCTGGTATGGTGATCCGGCGTTCGACCTCGCGTTCCTGCTCAACCACGTGTTGCTGAAGGCCGTCCACCGACCCGACGCCGGCGGTCCGCTGCGTGCGCTGCACGACGGGATCGTCGAGGGGTATCTCTCTCACGTGCAATGGGAGGATCGCGACGGGTTCGAGCGCCGTTGTGCTCGGCTGCTCCCCGGGTTGCTGCTCGCACGCATCGATGGCAAGTCACCGGTGGAGTACCTGGCCGAGGCACCGAGGGCGCAGGTCAGGCGACTCGCCCGGGCGATGCTGCAAGAGCCGCCGCACACGCTGAAGGAAGTGCGAGAGCGCTGTGTGATCTGACCTGGAGCCGCCGGCTGCGCGGTGGGAAGGTCGTCGCCATGCGGCGCGCGGCGCGACTGGTGGCGCCCAACTCACTCGTGCGGCGGTTTTCCGTCCTGCGCCTTCGCGAACCGGGCATCCCGCCATGCGATCGCCTCGCGCATGCCGCGCTCGCGGGCGATGTCCATGAACGCCCGTTTGTCGGGCGAGCCGTGTGACTCGATGCCATGGTCGATGTCGAGTGCAACACGCAAGGCTGCCGGCAGGCCCTGGATCTCGTAGGTCCGGTTCAACGCCTTCTTGGTCTCGGCGACCAGCACCGGATCCATCAGCGCGATGCCGCGCGCGGTGCGCAGTGCCTCCTCGAGATGGGTGCCCGGTGCGACGACTTTGCTGACGATCCCCATCTGCAGCGCGTCGGCGGCGCCGATCCGGTCGTCGGCCGACAGGATGATCCGCTTGGCCTGCTTCGGACTGGTCAGCCACGGCAGCAGCATCGTCACGATGCCGGCGCCGAACTTCAGTTCCGGTTCACCGAAGGTCGCGTCCTCGCTCGCGATCGTGATGTCGCAGGCCATCGCCAGCTCGAATGCTCCCGCCAGGCAGGCGCCGTGCACCGCGGCGATCGTCGGCTTCGGGCAGTGCCAGAAGCGCATCGTCGTGTCGAAGTCGAGGTCGAGGATCACGCGCCACGCCGCCGCGCCCTCGGGCCGGGCCTCCATCTGCGCCTTCAGGTCGAATCCGGACGAGAACGCGCGTCCGGCGCCGCTGACGACCACCACATGCACCTCGACGTCGGCCTCGGCACGATCCATCGCGTCGTTGATCTCCTCGAGAGCCTCCTTGTTCAGCGCGTTCAGGCGCTCGGGCCGGTCGAGTGTGATCCGGGCGACACGGTCTTCGACCTGGTAACGGATCGACGAGTAGTTCGTCGCGGGACTGCTCATCATCGTCTCCTCGTTGTCGGTCAGGGACCGAAGGTACGCGCCAGGCCGACGGCGGCGACACCGAGCAGCGCGGCGAGCACGTCGCTGCGCTGGACGAGCATCGCCGCGGTGACCGCGACCAGGCCGGCCGCCTCGTGCCAGCCACCGGCGAGCACGATCGGTGTCACGACACCGATCATCACCGCCACCGGTGCGCGTCGCAGCGCACTTTCCAGCCGGGGTGTCAGCGGGACGTACTGCATCGCCCAGTAGCCCGCGGCGCGGCAGGTGAAGGTCACCGCTGTCAGCAGAGCGAGCCAGCCGGCGAATCCCAGCGCGTCGTTCATCGTTCGTTGTCCCCGCCTGCCGGCGTCGCCGCCCAGGCCGCGGCGATGCCGGCCAGACCCGCGGCGACCACCGACCAGCCGGGCGGGGCGATCCTCTCGACCAGCAATGACGCGCCCAGCGCACCGGCGCAGGCGGCAACGGTGGCGCGATCCGGCCGGATCCGGACCGTCTCGACGATCATCGCCGCGCAGAACGCGACCAGCAGGAAGTCGAGCCCGAGCCGCTCGGGCCGTGGGATCAGCTGCCCGAGCACACCGGCGGTCGCGGTGCCCAGCGCCCAGGCGACATACAGGCCCAGGCCGGTGCCGAGCACAAAACCGGCATCCCGTTCGCCGTCTTCGAACCGTCGCATGACCATCAGCCAGTTCGCGTCACCGAGCAGGAACAGGGATCCGTAGGCCCGTGCGCCGCCGATGTCCGACAGCCAGGGACGCAACGACGCGCCGTAGAACAGGTAACGTGCATTGAGCAGCAGCACCGACAACGCGGTCGCCGCCAGCGCCGAGCCATTGGACATCGCGTTGACCATGACCGTCTGCGCGGTCCCGGAATAGATCGTCATGCTCATCGCAACCGCCTGCAGGCTGCTCAATCCCGCGCCGATCGCCAGCAGCCCGAACGTCGCGCCGTAGACGAAGATGCCGAGCGCCAGCGGCTGGACCGCGATGAAGCCGCGGCGCACACCGTCCAGACGGAACGACGTCGGCGAGCGCGGAATCGGGGATCCGGGGTAGTTCATCGACGCGGTCGGGCGGTCGGGCTGGATCGGTGACGGTTCACCGCGGCGGGACGGCCGGTGTCGGTCCGTCGGGCGGCGACCCGGTGAACGCCTGGTCGAGTTTGCTGACCCGCCCGGCCGTGGCCGGATCGTAGCCGGGCAGGGCGGCCAGCGTGTCCCGGAACGCCGGCTCGAGCAGCGCGCGCAGCACGTGCCGCATCGGCGGTGTGTCCATCACGTCGTCGCGGCAGAGCAGGAAATAACGCTCGGAGGCGATCGGCACGAAGTCGAGCTTGAAATGCCGCGCCGGTGTCTCCAGGCCGAAGCCGACATCGGCCATGCCGCTGGCGACGTACGCGGCCACCGCCGCATGGGTGTATTCGCCCTGCTCGAATCCGGCGATCCGCGCCGGCGCGATGTCCTGCGCGCGCAGCAGTCCTTCCAGCAGCAGCCGGGTGCCCGACCCCTGCTGCCGGTTGATGAAGCGCACGCCGGGACGAGCCAGGTCACCCAGCGCGAAGATCTCCTTCGGATTGCCGCTGCGCACCATCAGGCCCTGCCGGCGGGTGGCGATGTCGACCAGCGTCAGGTCCAGCCCCTCCAGCCAGCCGCCGTAGTGGGCGAGGATCGTCGACTGCATCGGACCGATCGGGACATGCAGCCCGGCGGCGTCGCAGTCGCCTTCACGCAACGCGGCCAGTGCCGCCGAACTGCTCGCGTACGAGAAGGCGACCTGGACGCCGTCGGCCGACAGGCGTTCGATCAGCCGTTCGATCGCGAAGCCGTGGCTTGCATGCAACCGCAATGCCGCCGGCGCCTCGCGCAGCGCTCCGCGCAGCTCGCCCTCGAGTTCGGACGCCAGCGTGTCCAGCACCGGCTTGAGCCGGGCCAGGATCCGGTGCTCGGCCCAGACGATCCGCGCGCCCAGCGGGGTCAGCGTCGACCCCTTGCCGCGCTCCATGTTCAGCAGCTGGGCGCCGAACTGCTCCTCGCCCTGGCGGACCAGGTCCCAGGCGTGCCGGTAGGACAGCCCGAGCTGCTTGGCGGCCAGCAGCAGGCTGCCCTGGTCGTGGACCTGCACCAGCAGTTCGATCAGCCGCGCCGGCAGCGTCCGGCCGTCGGCATCCTGGATCGTCCAGACCGGACGGATGGAAACCTGCTTCATTTGCTGCACCGCTCGTCGGAACCCGGGTCCCGGTCCGCCGACGACTGCCTTATGGTTCACGACAGACAGAGGATCGCATATATGAGGTGCACCTCCGGTGCACCGGCCATGCTTCTCATATTGCGATCCTGCAACCCAGGCAGGACGATAGGAGATCGCGGGCCCTCCGGGCGTGGCGCCCGCACCGATCCAAGGAGACATCTTGCCCCCGGTCCACTCTTCGCCCCGTGCCGACGACACTCGCCCGGATCACGCGTTGCCGGTCGACGTTGCCACCACGGTGAGCGGGCTGATCACCCGCCATCGCGACCGCCCCGGGCCGCTGCTGCCGCTGCTGCATGCGATCCAGGACACACTCGGGTACATCCCCGATCAGGCGGTGCCGATGGTCGCTCAGGCGCTGAACCTGTCGCGGGCCGAGGTGCACGGGGTCATCACGTATTACCACTTCTTCCGTCGCCGTCCGGCGGGTCGACATGTGGTCCAGGTCTGCCGCGCCGAGTCCTGCCGAGCCTGCGGCGCCGAGGAACTGCTGGCACAGGCCGAAGAGCTGCTCGGATGCAAGTCACACGAGACCCGTGCCGATGGCGCGGTCACGCTCGAACCGGTGTATTGCCTGGGACTGTGTGCCTCGTCGCCGGCGGTGCAGATCGACGAGCGGCTGTTCGCGCGGATGACCGCCGGGCGGCTGCGGGCGCTGGCGACGACCCTCGGCGTGGCGCGATGAGCGGCGATCCGGTCAGGATCTATGTGCCGTGCGACGCGGCGGCGCTGGCCGCCGGTGCCGACGAAGTGGCCGCGGCGCTGCGCGATCAGTGTGCCGCACGGGGGCAGCCGATCACGCTGGTGCGCAACGGTTCGCGCGGGTTGTTCTGGCTCGAGCCGCTGGTCGAGGTCGAGACACCCGCCGGGCGGATCGCCTACGGTCCGGTGGCGGCCGAGGACGTCGCATCGCTGCTCGATGCGGGCCTGCCCGGCGGCGGCGCCCATCCGTTGTGCCAGGGCGTCACCGACGAGATCCCGTACCTGGCCCGGCAGGAACGGCTGACGTTCGCGCGCATGGGTGTCACCGATCCGCTGTCGCTGGCCGACTACGAAACACACGGAGGCTGGGCCGGCCTGCGCAACGCCATGGCGATGACCGGTGCTCGGATCGTTGAGGTGGTCACCGAGTCGGGCCTGCGCGGCCGCGGCGGTGCGGCGTTCCCTGCCGGCATCAAGTGGCGGACCGTGCTGCAGACGGCGGCCGACCGGAAGTACGTGGTCTGCAACGCCGACGAGGGCGACTCGGGCACGTTCTCCGACCGGATGACGATGGAGGGTGATCCGTACATGCTGATCGAGGGCATGGCGATCGCCGGCATCGCGGTCGGCGCGACCCTGGGCTACATCTACGTCCGCTCGGAGTATCCGCACGCGATCGCAACGCTGGACGAGGCGATCCGGCGCGCCGAGGCGGCCGGTTGGCTCGGCGACGACGTGGCGGGGTCCGGCAAGTCGTTCCGTCTCGAAGTCCGCAAGGCGGCCGGCGCCTATGTGTGCGGCGAAGAGACCGCGATGCTCGAGAGCATCGAAGGCAAACGCGGCATCGTCCGCGCGAAGCCGCCGCTGCCGGCGATCGAGGGCCTGTTTGGTCGTCCGACGGTGATCAACAACGTGATCAGCCTGGCCAGCGTGCCGATCATCCTCGCCCGCGGCGCCGCGTTCTACCGCGACTTCGGCATGGGCCGCTCGCGAGGCACGTTGCCGTTCCAGCTTGCCGGCAACATCCGGCACGGCGGCCTGGTCGAGAAGGCGTTCGGCCTGACGCTGCGTGAGCTGGTGTTCGATTTCGGCGGCGGCACCCGAAGCGGCCGCCCGGTCAAGGCGATCCAGGTCGGCGGCCCGCTCGGCGCCTACGTGCCCGAATCGAAGTGGGACGTGCCGCTGGACTACGAGGCGTACGCGGCGATGGGTGCGGTCGTCGGCCACGGCGGCATCGTCGTGCACGACGACACCGCCGATCTGGCCGCGCTCGCGCGTTATGCGATGGAGTTCTGCGCACTCGAGAGTTGCGGCAAGTGCACCCCGTGCCGGATCGGATCGACCCGCGGCGTCGAAGTCATCGACCGGATCACCGCCGGCAAGGACCGGCCGCAGCAGATCCAGCTGCTGCGCGACCTGTGTGACACGATGCTGCACGGGAGCCTGTGTGCGATGGGCGGGATGACCCCGTACCCGGTGTTGTCCGCTCTCGACCACTATCCCGAGGATTTCGGTGCCGGTTCGCCGGACCGCAAGGCCGCCTGAAGGAAGGACCTGAACGTGCAGATGTTCGAACTGAAACGAGAGATCGACCGGGGAACGCCGGCGCGCGAGTCCGCCGAGACGGTCGAGCTGACGATCGACGGCTACCCGGTCCGCGTGCCGAAGGGCACTTCGCTGATGCGGGCGGCCTCCGAGGTCGGCATCCAGGTGCCCAAGCTGTGCGCGACCGACAGCCTGGAGCCGTTCGGCTCGTGCCGCCTGTGCCTGGTCGAGATCGAGGGCCGTCGCGGCTACCCGGCGTCGTGCACGACACCGGCCGAGAACGGCATGGTGGTGCACACCCAGACGCCGAAGCTGCAGGAGCTGCGCAAGGGGGTGATGGAGCTGTACATCAGCGATCACCCGCTGGACTGCCTCACCTGCGCCGCCAATGGCGACTGCGAGCTGCAGGACATGGCCGGCGTGACCGGGCTGCGCAACGTCCGTTACGGCGTCGGCGCCGCCGCCGGTGCACACCACACCGACGCGGCCAAGGACGAGTCGAATCCGTACTTCACCTACGATCCGGGCA
>CADEEH010000159.1 GCA_902826305.1 uncultured Burkholderiales bacterium | reverse complement strand
CACCCCACCGGTGACGAAAATGAACTTGGTCATCGTGCGGCGTACCGGGAAAAAGAGAGTATACCGTGCCGCGGCCGGATTCCCATCGCCCGCGGGGTGGATGCAACGCCCGCGGGCCGTCGAGAGTTCACGGCGCCTCGTCCGGCCCCTTCGCTCACGTCGTGTCGTCCGCGGGCGCGCGGCTCGACCAGGGCAGCGTGACGAGCAGTTCGGCGCCGCCGGACTCGCCGGTGCGCACGCTGAATTCGCCGCCCAGCGCGGCGGCGCGTTCACGCATGCCGACCAGGCCCCTGCCATCCTTGCCGGCGCGAACCACCGCCGACGGCAGGCCGCGGCCGTCGTCGCTGACCTGCACCCGCAGCCAGTCGTCGCTGCGCGACAGCGAGACGACGACCGTGCTGCCCTGCGAATGGCGGACCGCGTTGGTGACCGCCTCCTGCACGATCCGGTAGGCGGCCGATTCGGTCTCGTCGGGCCCGACTCCGAACACGTCGTCGTCGGATGGATCGAGCAGCAGTTCGAAGCGAAGGTCCGGGCGCCGCAGCTGCCAGTCGTCGATCAGCGCACGCAGGCCGAATACCAGCCCGCCGTGTTCGAGTGCCTCGGGCCGCACGCGGTTGATCATCGCGCGGATCGAGCCGAGCAGCGAATCGGCGCTTTGCACCATCAGCGAGGCCAGCTGGGCGAGCGAGGGCTCGCGCCCGCCGAGCCGGTGTTCGAAGGTGGTGGCCAGCGTCTTGAGCGCGGTCGAGTGCTGACCGAGATCGTCGTGCAGGTCGCGCGCGAGTGCGCGCCGTTCCTGTTCGAGTTCGCGTTCGAAGCGCAGCGCCATCTCGCGCGACAGGTCGCGCTGCTGCTCGGCCAGCAGCGCCGACTCGCGCGCCTTGTCGCGCTCGACGACCGCCTGCATCAGCCGGTTGAAGGCACCGGACAGCGCGCGCGCCTCGCCCGAGGCCGACTCCGGCACCCGGTAGTCGAAATGGCCGAGGCTCGCCTCGTGCAGGCCCTCGACCACCTGCGCGATCGGGCGCAGCACCCGGCGCGCGGCGACGTACGCGAACACGCTGGCGATCGACGCCAGCGCCGCGCCGATCAGCGCCAGCCGACGGAACTCGTGCCAGCCGTCGAGCAACGCGCGCGACGGATCCGTGCGCAGCAGCAGCAGCGAGCCGTCGCGAAGCGGCACCTTGCGATCCACCCGTGGCGAGCCGGCGAGCGAGACGAACCAGTCCGGTGCGTTCTGTCCCTGCCGGTACGGCGAGGGCGGCGACTCGTAGCGCTGCGCGCCCGCGGCGTCGATCAGCACGATCTCGTTGCTGCGGATGCGACCCAGGCTGCGCAGGAACATCTCGACGCCCTCGATGCCCTGGGTCCCGAACACGTCGCCGAAGCGCATGACGAACTGCACGGCGACCCGGTTGGCGGCCTCGACCTCCTCGCGCACCGAGCCGCGGATCTGCACCAGTTCGACCGCGAGCACCGCGGCGAACATCGCCACCGCGGTGCCGCCGACGATCAGGTTGATCTGGGATCGCAGACTCATGACTCGGATCACCCCGGTGGCCCTCGCGCCGGGCCGGTCCGCCGGCCGCGCTGGCTATAATGGAACGAGACGATGCAACGATACGGATGCAACGATACGGCTTGGACCAGGCGCGGACCCGGTTCCGCGGACCAGTTTCGGGGGGCAGATGAGCAAAGTGTATCCGAGTGCCGCCGCGGCGCTCGAGGGCGTGGTCGCGGACGGACAGATGATCGGGGTCGGCGGCTTCGGCCTGTGCGGCATCCCGGAGGCGCTGATCGCCGCGCTGCGCGACAGCGGCGTGAAGAACCTGACCTGTGTCTCCAACAACGCGGGGGTCGACGGCTTCGGGCTCGGCCAGCTGCTGTCGACCCGGCAGATCCGCAAGATGATCGCCTCGTACGTCGGCGAGAACAAGGAATTCGAGCGCCAGTACCTGTCGGGTGAACTCGAGCTCGAGTTCACCCCCCAGGGCACACTTGCCGAGAAGCTGCGCGCCGGCGGCGCGGGCATCCCCGCGTTCTTCACCAAGACCGGTGTCGGCACGATCGTCGCCGAGGGCAAGGAGATCCGCGACTTCGACGGCGAGAAGTACGTGATGGAACGGTCGCTCAAGCCCGATGTCTCGCTGGTCAAGGCCTGGATGGCCGACCGGGCCGGCAACCTGGTGTTCCGCCGCACCGCGCGCAACTTCAACCCGAACGTCGCGATGGCCGGCAGGATCACGGTCGCCGAGGTCGAGGTGATCGTCGCCACCGGCGAGATCGATCCGGACCAGGTCCACCTGCCGGGGATCTTCGTGCACCGGCTGGTGCACAACCCGAGCCCGGAAAAGCGCATCGAACAACGCACGACGCGTCCGCGCTGAGCGCGGGGGCACCACCGACCTGTCAGGAGAACGAGACATGCCCTGGACCCGAGACGAGATGGCCGCCCGCGCGGCCCGGGAACTGCGCGACGGCTTCTACGTGAACCTGGGCATCGGCCTGCCGACGCTGGTGGCCAATCACGTGCCCAAGGGGATGGAGGTCTGGCTGCAGTCCGAGAACGGCCTGCTCGGCATCGGCCCGTTCCCGACCGACGACGAAGTCGATCCCGACCTGATCAACGCCGGCAAGCAGACGGTGACCACGCTGGCCGGCTCGTCGATCTTCTCCAGCGCGGATTCGTTCGGCATGATCCGCGGCGGCAAGATCAACCTGGCGGTGCTGGGCGCGATGCAGGTCAGTGAACACGGCGATCTCGCCAACTGGATGATTCCCGGCAAGATGGTCAAGGGCATGGGCGGGGCGATGGATCTGGTCGCCGGCGTCGGCCGCGTGATCGTGCTGATGGAACACACCGCGAAGAAGAAGGACGGCAGCGAGGAACTGAAGATCCTGCCCGCCTGCAATCTGCCGCTGACCGGGGTCGGCGTGGTCGACATGGTCATCACCGATCTCGGCGTGCTCGACATCACCGACCACGGGCTCAAGCTGCGCGAACTCGCCCCCGGGGTCACCGTCGACGAACTCGTCGCCAAGACCGGCTGCCCGGTCGACGTGTCGTCGCTGCAGATGGCCTGAACCCGGGCCGGCCCGGCGAGCACGCGGCACCGGCCCGACGGCCCGGCCGCCGTGTGCCCGCGACGCTTGGGTCGTCCCGCCCTGGTCGTGTGCCCGCGACGGCACGGGGAAGCGGCCGATACCCTAGAGGTGCGGGGTCCTCATCCGCTCGCGGATGTCTTCGGGCATCGGCGTCGAGCGCCGCTTCGGAAAGTCGACCCAGACGATCTTCGCCGATCCCCTGGCGTACAGTGCCGTCGCATCGTCGGTGCGGGTCATGTCGATCAGCGACTCCACGCTGCTGCGGCCGAAATCGCCGACGTACTGGCGCGCCAGGACGGTCCCCGGATAACGGAACTCGCGCATGAAGGTGCAGGCCGCGTTGATGATCACCGGGCCTTCGCCCTGCGGGTTCAATGCGAACCCCATCGCGTCGAACCACGCGATGCGCAGCACCTCCATGTAGCGGAAGTACACCGTGTTGTTGACATGGCCCATCGCGTCCATGTCGCCCCAGCGGATCGGGATCTCCATCTGGAACACCAGTTGCCGGTCATCCATCGCAGGTCTCGGGGAAACGACAAAACAGCAGAAGATTAACCGCTCGCCCCCGCGGCGCCCGAATTTCGTCGAAACTTCCCGCATCGATGCCGGCCCGACGCCGTTGACCCGCGCCATGATCGAACACCCGCAACGACTGAGCCTTCACAACGAGATCCACGCCCGGCCCCGGCAGCCGGTGACGCCGCCGGTGCGGGTGTCGCACCTGGCGCTGTTGCGCCGGCCCGGTTCGGTGGCGGGCCCGGCGCCCAGCCTGGTGCAGTTGTGCGTCGAACATGCGCTGCCGCCGCCGGCACCCGGCCAGGATCACCTGTTCGGCGACTTCGGCCGCTTCCAGTTGAAGTGGGAACGCCACGGCGAGTTCGACGACTACACGATCTACGCGCCCGGCTGCACGCCGCAGCGTCCGTTCGACCTGCCGGCGAGCCAGGAGCTGCCCGCGTCGTGGCGCGAACGGGTCGAAGGTGAACTGATCGCCGCGGTCCACGTCGCGGTGGTCGGCCCCGATCCGCGCTGGGACGATGTCGCCGAGGTCGCGCAGGCACTCGGCGCGGTCGACGTGGTCGGCAGCCGGATCGGCGAAGGCGCGGCCTGCGCGTTCAGCGACTTCCGGCTCGATGCGGGCGGCTTCAGCCGTTTCCTGCTGATCAACCAGTCGATGCGGCCGAACCAGCTCGGGCGCGAAGTGCAGCGCCTGATCGAGATCGAGGTCTACCGGATGATGGCGATGATCGGCTTCGCGCCGGCGCGCCAGGCGGCGCGGGACCTCGGCGACATCGAACGGCGGCTGGGCACGCTGGTCTCGAGCCTGCAGACCGCGCAGGCCGACCAGGAGCCGGCGATCCTCAACGAGGTCACGCAGCTCGCCGCCGCGGTCGAGCGGCTCGCCGGAGACACCGGGTTCCGCTTCGCGGCCACGCGGGCCTACCACGCGCTGGTGCGCAAACGCGGCGAGGAACTGCGCGAGGTGCGCCTGTCGGGGATCCTGCCGATCACCGCGTTCCTCGATCGGCGCTTCGGACCGGCGATGGCGTACTGTGAATCGGTGGCGCGACGACTCGATGCAACGGCCGACCGGGTTGCCCGCGCCAGCGGCCTGTTGCGCACGCGCGTGGAGATCGAACAGGAGCAGCAGAACCAGAAGCTGCTGGCGGCGATGAACCGCCGTGCACACCTGCAGCTTCGCCTGCAGCAGACCGTCGAGGGTCTGTCGGTGGCCGCGATCACCTATTACGCGACCGGCATCGCCTCCTATCTGTTCAAGGCCGCCAAGGGCCTGGGCTGGACGATCGACGTCGATCTCGCGACCGGGCTGTCGGTGATCCCGATTGCGCTCACGGTCGCCTGGGGCCTGCGCCGCGTGCACCACGGGATCCGGCGCCGCCTCGACGAGGGCGGCGCGACGGTCGAGGCCGACTGAGCAGACGCCGACCGGGCCGAACCGACCGTCAGGCCAGCCGCACCGGCAGCGTCGCCCAGCCGCGAAATCTCGCGCGTCGGTCGCGAACGGCGTCGCCCCCCGGCTCGATCGTCTCGAACCGGGCGAGCAGCGCGCCCAGTGCGATCCGCCCTTCCATCCGCGCGACATTCATGCCGGCGCAGGCGTGATCCCCATGGCCGAACGCCAGGTGCCGGTTCGGCCGGCGCGTGATGTCGAAGCGGTGCGGATCGGGAAACTGCGCCGCGTCGCGGTTGGCCGCGCCAAGGCACATCGTCACCCGCGTGCCGGCGTCGAAGCCGCGACCGCCGATGGTGCCCGGTGCGAGCAGGCGGCGGTTGTTGAGCTGGACCGGACTCTCGAAGCGCAGCATCTCCTCGATCGCGGTCGGCAGCAGCGACGGTTCGGCGCGCAGCCGGCGCCGCTGCTCCGGATGCCGCAGCAGCGTAAACACCCCGTTGGCGATCAGGTTGGTGGTCGTCTCGTGACCGGCATTGAGCAGGAAGATGCAGTTGTCGAGCAGCACGTCGCCCTCGAGGCCGTCACCCGGCGCGTCACCCTGGATGAAACGCGTCAGCACGTCCTCGGCCGGGTCGAGCGGCGCGCGACGGCGACGTTCGATCAGCCCGACCAGGTAGGCGCTGAAGTCGACGATCGCGCGGTTGCCGCGCGCGAGCATCGCGGCGTCCGGCGCCGGTTCGAGCGCACCCAGGATCGCCAGCGACCAGTCGCGAAGCGGCCCGCGTTCGTCGTGCGGAACCGCGAGCAGGTTGCCGATCACCTCGATCGGGATCGCACTCGCGTAGTCGGCGACCAGGTCGATCACCTCGCCGTCGCGTGTGCGCGCCTGCATCGCGTCGAGCAGGCGTGCCACCAGCGCGACCACCCCCGCCTCCATGCGCGCGATCGCGCGCTGGTTCAACGCGCCGACGATCGTCCGCCGCACGCGGGTGTGCTGCGGCGGGTCGTTGAAGACGAGGCTGGTGGTGTGATGGCGATACAGCGGCGAATCGCGCCCGAAGCGGGGTGCGAACTCGATCTTCTTGTCCGAGCTGGCCGCCGGATTGCGGTACATCGCGGCCACCTCGTCGTACGAGGTCAGCAGCACCGATCCGTCGCGCATCGTGCGCACCGGGTCGAGGGCGCGCAGCGCGTCGTACCAGGGATACGGGTCGTCGTAGAACGACGGCGGCAGCGCCGCCAGGTCGAACGCATCCGCGTCCACCGGCGTGCCTGCCCGCCGATCGCCGGTTGTCACGCGGCCGTGACCGATGAGCCGGGGTCCGGAACCCGGTCAGACGCCGAAGCCGTCGTCGGCGGCGATCACCGCGCCGTTGACGAAATTCGAGTGCTCGCCAGCCAGCAGCAGCAGCACGCCGTCCAGATCCTCCGGCGTGCCCAGGCGCTTGCGCGGCAGCATCTGGATCAGCTTCTGCCCGGACTCGGTGTCCCAATGGTGGTCGTTGATCTCGGTGCGGATGTAGCCGGGACAGATCGCGTTGACGTTGATGTTGAAACGGCCCCACTCGAGCGCCATCGCGCGGGTCATCTGCACGACCGCCGCCTTGCTCATGCAGTACACGCCGATCTGCGCCAGCACGCGCAGGCCGGCCATCGAGGCGATGTTGATGATGCGTGCGGTGCGGCGCGGATCGCCGCGGTGACGCGTGACCATGCGCTTGGCCACCTCCTGGGCGACGAAGAATGCGCCGCGTGTGTTGGTGTCGAACATGAACGCGTAGTCGTCCGGGGTCACGTCGAGCAGACGCTGCGTGGTGCTGACGCCGGAGTTGTTGACCAGGATGTCGATCGGGCCGACCTCGGTTTCGGCGTGTGCGATCGCCGACTTGATGCTCGCGTGGTCGGTGACGTCGAGTGTGACCACGTGCGCCGCGCCCCCGGCCGATTCGATCTCGGCACGCAGTTCCTTCAATCGTTCGAGCCGCCGCGAGGCGAGCACCACCTGCGCGCCGTTGTCGGCGAGCACACGCGCGAAGCGGGCGCCCAGGCCGCTGGAGGCGCCGGTCACGAGCGCGGTCCTGCCGGTGAGGTCGAAGCTGAGAGGCATGACAAGAGTCCGTCGGATGGACGAGGCGTTGCGCCCCGGAAACGTCCGGCGCTCTGCGCGGCGGACGCCGCCCATTGTACGGGTCGGCGTCCGGCCGGCAACGAGGGATTCAGGCGCCGGCGCGCCGGCGCGCGATCGGGTTCAGGACAAGAGGAAGCCGCCGCGACCCGACCGCGGCATCGGGCGCAACGATCAGCCGCCGAACTGGCGCGCGCGGCGCTGGCCGCCACCACCGCCGTAGCCGCCGCCACCGCCGCCGCCGTAACCTCCGCCGCGATCACCACCGCCGCCGCCGTAGCCGCGGCCACCACCACCGCCGCCGCCACCACCACCGCCACCGGACGGGCCGCGACGGAATCCGCCGCCGCCCTGCTGGTCGCGCGCTTCGTTGACGACGATGGCGCGGCCTTCGACCGAGAAGCCGTTGAGCGCGCGGATGGCCGCCTCGGCCGCCGACGCATCGGACATCGTCACGAACGCGAAGCCACGCGAGCGGCCGGTCTCACGATCGGTGACGATGCGGGCATCGGTCACTTCACCATGAGCGCCGAACATCTGCTGCAGCTGTGCGTCGGTCATGCGCCAGGGCAGATTGCCGACGTAGATCTTGGTGCTCATCGATTGATCCTCGAAAGCGTTGCCTCGTTCCATTGCATTTCGAGGTGCACCAGGACAGCGGACCACGGACCAGAAATGCAACCCGAAGTGCGCGTCGGTTCGGATCGAAGGCCGGCCTCGCGCATGCAGCCGAATGTGCCACAAAGGCCGACAGAGTGCACGTATCTTCCAGGAGCGCAGCAAGGCATTGCGCGCGTGGGGATCGAGTCGCGATGAGACGCTCGGCCGCATCGTGCCTCGAAACCCCGCGCGGCCGACTCGCATCGGTTGCCGCGGCGGGCGGGCGCGAGTAACCCCGGACGGGGTGCGGGGTTAGGTTCGTGGCGATATCCGTGGCGACATGCACGAGCCGCCCGCGGGTGCGAAGGTGATGCGCCGCGAGCCGGAAAAAAGGAGTTGAAAGTCCGGAAGAACTGTATAAAAATACAGTTTCCAAGTTCCCGAGAGTCCCCGATGCGCGAGTTGACCGCACGTCAGCAGGAAATCCTGGCCCTGATCCGACGACACATCGCCGAGACCGGCTCTCCGCCCACCCGCGCGGAGATCGCGTCCCAGCTCGGCTTCCGGTCGCCGAATGCCGCCGAGGAACACCTGAAGGCGCTGGCCCGCAAGGGGGTGATCGAACTCGCTTCCGGCACGTCGCGCGGCATCCGGCTGAAACTGTTTCCGGACGAAGCCGGCGGCGACATGCCGCGCGCGGTGCAGATGGCACTGTCGTTGCCGCTGATCGGACGGGTCGCCGCCGGCAGCCCGATCTTCTCGCAGGAACACGTCGAGACCAGTTATGCGATCGACCCGGGACTGTTCGACGATCCGCCCGATTACCTGCTGAAGGTGCGCGGGATGAGCATGCGCGATGCCGGCATCCACGACGGCGACCTGCTGGCGGTGCGCCGTGCCGACGATGCCCGCAACGGCCAGATCGTCGTTGCCCGGCTCGGCGACGAGGTCACCGTCAAGCGCTTCAAGCGGCGCGGCGCGTTGATCGAGCTGCTGCCGGAGAACCCGGAGTTCGAACCGATCGTCGTCGACAGCCGCGGCGACGGCTTCGCGCTCGAAGGCATCGGGGTCGGCCTGATCCGCAGCGGGAAGGCGCTGTGAGGCGATCGATCGATGTCCCGTGTCCCCCGCCCCCTGCCCAAGGTGTCTTCGTCCGGCCCGTTGCCGGAACACGACCCGCCCACCTCTGATCCGCTGCACTCGTCCACCCTCGCCCGCTCGGTCTGGCGAGGTGATCAGCTCGGGCACGGCACCGTCGCCTCGCTGAGCAGCGGTCATCCGCGACTGGACGACGAACTGCCCGGCTCCGGATGGCCGATCGCGGTGCTCACCGAACTGATCGCACGGGAACCGGGCATCGGTGAGCTGCGGTTGCTGGTGCCGATGCTGCGCCAGTTGACCCGCGAAGGCCGGATCGTGATCCTGCTCGCACCGCCGCACATCCCGTACGCACCCGCGCTGGCCGGCTTCGGCATCGACCTGGACTATCTGATCGTCATCCAGGCACCCAACGCGGCCGATCGGTTGTGGGCGGTCGAGCAGACGTTGAAGAGCGCCAGCTTCGGCGCCCTGCTCGCCTGGTTGCCCGCCGATCGGACACGCCCGGAGCATCTGCGCCGGATGCAACTGGCGGCCCTGGGCGCACGCGGACCGGTCTTCCTGTTCCGGACGCTGGCCGCGCAGTTCGAATCGTCGCCGGCGCCGCTGCGCCTGCTGCTGCTGCCGCGGCCCAACCAGCAGGTCTCGGTCCAGATCCTCAAGCGTCGCGGCCCGGTGCTGGCGATGCCGCTGATCCTCGATCTGCCGCAACCGCTCGCCGCCGTCACGATCAGGCCGAGTCCGGCACGCGGCACCGAGCGTCCGGCACGTTCGCTGGTGACCGTGCATGCACGACAGGACGATGCCGGCCGGCTGCATCGGACCCACTGAGTCCGGGCATCGATCCAGCCGATCCGTTCATCGCTCGAGCACCACTCATGAAGATCCTCGATCGCGATCAATGTCTGCGACTTGAACAGATCCCCAACGTCGGACCGGCGATCGCCGGCGATCTGCGGCTGATCGGCATCCGCACCCCGGCCGCACTGAAGCGGCGCGATCCCTATGCGTTGTACGACGCACTCACACGCGCCAAGGGCCGCCGGCAGGATCCCTGTGTGCTGGACACCTTCATCGCCGCGGTCCGCTTCATGCAGGGCGAACCGCCCCGGCCCTGGTGGGCCTACACACAGGAACGCAAGCGGCGGCTCGATACCAAGCGCCGGACGGTCCTTCGTTAGCCACTGTCGCGGCGCAGCCCCGATTTCACTGCCGGGCTGTCCGGCGACTTCACGGCGACTTCACACGGTCACACGATGCTCTGGTTCGCCATCTGCCTGCCATCGCTGCCGCTGGAGGTCTTCCAGCGCAGCATCGATGTCGACGCGGCCCGAGGCCGCGGCGCGGGCGGCTCGCGCCCCGCGTCCGGGCAGCGACTGCCCGCGGGCGTGCAACTCGCGGTCGCCGACCGGCTGACGATCCTGCATGCCAACGACAACGCGGCCGCGTTCGGCGTGCAGCGGGGGATGAAACGCGCGACGGCGCTCGCGCTGGCGCCGGAGCTCACGCTGCTCGAACGCGATCCGGCACACGAGCGGCAGGCGCTGGAAGCCATCGCCGGCTGGGCGCTGCAGTTCACACCGATGGTGTCGCTGCAGTCGGCCTGCCCGCTGCCCGACGTGGCCGCGTCGAGGCCGCAGGGCAGCCGGGCCGACCGGCCCTGCGGGCTGCTGCTGGAACTCGAACCCAGCCTGAAACTGTTCGGAGGCCGCCAGGCGCTGATCACCCGGCTCAAGCTCGGCCTGAACGATCTCGGCTTCTCGGCGC
>CADEEH010000158.1 GCA_902826305.1 uncultured Burkholderiales bacterium | reverse complement strand
TGTACGAGAACAACGAGTTCTACTTCATCGAGATGAACACCCGGGTGCAGGTCGAACATCCGGTCACCGAGATGATCACCGGCGTGGACATCGTGCAGGAACAGATCCGCATCGCCGCCGGCGAGAAGCTCAGGCTGCGCCAGCGCGACGTCGTGATCCGCGGCCATGCGATCGAATGCCGGATCAACGCCGAGGACCCGTTCCGCTTCACGCCCTCGCCGGGCCGGATCACCGCCTGGCATCCGCCCGGCGGCCCCGGCATCCGCGTCGACTCGCATGTCTACGCGAACTACTTCGTGCCGCCGAACTACGACTCGATGATCGCCAAGGTGATCGCCTACGGCGACAGCCGCACGCAGGCGCTGGCACGGATGCGCATCGCGCTCTCGGAGATGGCGATCGAGGGCATCCAGACCAACATCGCGCTGCATCGCGAACTGCTGACCGACGCACGTTTCGTCACCGGCGGCACATCGATCCACTATCTCGAACAGAAACTCGCGCAGCGGCAGTCCTGAGCGATGTCTCCACCCGGTCCGCCGAGTTGTTCGACGATGTGGCGCGAAGTGAGCTGGCTCGTCGACCGCGACCTGGCCGATGCCTGGTCCGATGCGGCCCTGGCCGCCGGGGCGATGTCGGTCACCGCCGAGGACGCGGACGCCGACTCACCCGACGAACAGGCGCAGTTCGGTGAACCCGGCGGTCCGGTCCCGACCTACGGCTGGCGGCGCACGCGGCTCGCGGCCCTGATCGACGGTGACCGCACGGCGGCCGACATGCTGCGCGAAGCGGCGCGGATCGCCCGGCATGCGCCGCCGCTCGAGTTCCACGAACGCACGTTGGCCGACCAGGACTGGGTGCATGCGACGCAGGCGCAGTTCGCGCCGATCGAGATCGGGCGGCGGCTGCGGATCACGCCCTCGTGGCACCTGCCGGCGACCACCGGCGACACCGCGACCGGAGCCGACGACGACACCCGGCTCACGCTGGTGCTCGATCCGGGCATGGCCTTCGGCACCGGCACCCATCCGACGACACGACTGTGCCTGGCCTGGCTCGATCACTTTCTCGTCGCCGGTGCGCGGGTGATCGACTACGGCTGCGGCTCGGGCATTCTCGCGATCGCCGCGGCGCGCCTGGGCGCGGGCGAGGTGACCGCGATCGACATCGACCCGCAGGCGCTCGCCGCCACGCGCAGCAACGCCGAGGTCAACCGGATCGATCCGGCGCGCCTGCAGGTTCGCGACGCCGCTGCCGCACTGCCGGCCCCGGCCGATGTCGTGCTCGCCAACATCCTGGCCTCGCCGCTGAAGGTGCTCGCGCCGATGTTGACGGCGCTGGTGGCTCCCGGCGGCGCCCTGGTGTTGTCCGGACTGCTCGAACGACAGGTGGCGGAGGTCGCGGCCTGTTATCCTCACTTCCAGTTGTCCGCGTGGGCGATCGAGGACGGCTGGGCCTGCCTCGCCGGCCGACACGCGGCCTGACCCACGCCGGCTGTCCGATCCGATCCCGACGATGTCGCTCGCCACCACCTGCCCCCAGTGCAAGACCAGCTTCAAGGTCGTCGCCGACCAGCTCAAGCTGCGCCGGGGGCTGGTCCGCTGCGGCGTGTGCCAGCATGTGTTCTCCGGGCTCGAGTTCCTGAAGTACGTCGAGGAGACCACGACGTTGCGCGAAGCCGGGGCCGATGCGCCGGTCGCCGGCGCCGAGGGCATATCCGACGAGACGACACTCGATTCGGTCGGCGGCCTGCGCACCGCCTACTTCCTGCCCGAGAACGGCGCACCCGACACCGAGACGCTGATGCCCGATGCGCCCGGCCCGGGCGACGTGCTGCCGCCGGAGTCGATCACCACCCGCGGCGCGTTCAGCGACCTCGACGAGACGACGATCCCGCTGTCGGCCACCGGACCGGATCCGGGTGCGGATTCGTCGACCCGCCCGCGCTCGGACCTGTGGGACGACGAGTACCGGCCGCGCCGCCGGCGCCAGGATCGCAAGCCGGAGGCGGCCGAGGGCGCGCGGCCGGGCGAGTTCGAGGAACTCGATCCCGGCACCCGCAGCCCCGCGTATCCGGCCGCGTTCGGTGAACCGCAGGACGACGATGCGATCGACCTGTTCTCGCAGCGGACCCGTCCGCGCGGGCTCGGCTTCATCAACCGTCCGTCGCCGCTGGTCCTGGGCGGTGCGGCGCTGCTGATCCTGCTGCTGGTCATCCAGGTGACGCTCGGTGCCCGCGACCGCCTCGCCTCGTCGATCCCGTCGCTGCGCGGACCGCTGAACACGATGGCGGCCGCGGTCGGCAAGCGGGTCGAACCGCCGCGCGAGCTCGAGGCACTGACGATCGAAGCCTTCGAGCTGCAGGCCTCGCCCGCCCCGGACGTGCTCGCGCTGTCGGCGATCCTGCGCAATCACCGCGATCACGAAGTGATGTGGCCGGCGCTGGAGCTGACGCTGACCGACACCGGCGGCGGGGTGCTCGTACGCAAGGTGCTGCAGCCCGCCGACTACCTGCGTGGCCAGTCCTCGCTGAACCCGCGCGGCATCGGCAGCGGAGAGACACCGATCAAGGTCGCCCTCGAGGCACGGCGGCTGTCGCCCGCCGGCTACAGCGTCGTGCTGTTCTATCCCTGATTCCAACGGCCGCGGGCCCACACGCCCGGCACCGGATCCGATTCCCCTCACGACATTCCCGGAGCAAGAAATGACCAAGCGCGTACTCATCAGCGGATCGGTCGCCTACGACACCATCATGGTGTTCGACGGCTACTTCAAGGACCACATCCTTCCGGACCGCGTCCACGTGCTCAACG
This sequence comes from uncultured Burkholderiales bacterium, assembly GCA_902826305.1. Taxonomy (GTDB): domain Bacteria; phylum Pseudomonadota; class Gammaproteobacteria; order Burkholderiales; family Burkholderiaceae_E; genus CADEEH01. Next base: position 8,196 of record CADEEH010000158.1, on the reverse strand, counting down.
TGTCGTTCCTCGCCCCGAGCATGAAACGCGAGTTCGGCGGCTGCGCGGCGAACATCGCGTACAACCTGAAGGGCCTCGGCGGCGAGCCGGTGATCCTGGCCTCGGTCGGCCGTGACGGCGGCGACTACCTGACCCGGCTCTCGGGCATGGGCATCGACGTGTCGCATGTGCGACGCCACGACGACAGCTACACCGCGCAGGCGTTCATCACCACCGACCTTGCCGACAACCAGATCACCGCCTTCCATCCGGGCGCGATGAGCCAGGCCCACGAGGTCTCGGCGACACGCGCCGCGCCGGCCGCCTGGGGCATCGTCGCGCCCAACGGCAAGGACGCGATGGTGCAGCATGCCCGGCAGTTCCGCGATGCCAAGGTTCCGCACCTGTTCGATCCGGGCCAGGGCCTGCCGATGTTCGACGGCGCCGAACTGCGCGACCTGATCGGCGCCGCCACCGCGGTCACCGTCAACGACTACGAGGCGCAGATGGTGAGCGAACGCACCGGCTGGAACGAGCAGCAGATCGCCGACAAGGTGCAGGCGCTGGTGATCACCCGCGGCGGCGAGGGCTCGACCGTCTACGAGCGCGGCACACGGCATGACGTGCCGAGCGTCGCGATCTCGCGTGCGGTCGACCCGACCGGCTGCGGTGATGCGTACCGCGCCGGCCTGCTCTACGGGCTGGCCAGCGGATGGAGCTGGGTGCGCTCGGCGCAACTCGGCAGCGTGATGGGTGCGCTGAAGATCGAACACCAGGGCGCTCAGAACCATCGCGTCGAACGCGCGGCCGTCGCCCGGCGCTTCGCCGACGCGTTCGGCAACCCGCCCTGGGCGGACTGAGGCGGGCTGAGGCGGGCTGGGACCGTGCGGCTCAACGCCCCGGGGCTGTCAACCGATCGACGATCTCCGCCGCGCCGAGTGTGCAGGTGATCACCACCGTCTTGCGCCGCTGACCCGCCCCGGCGACCAGGTCGACGTCGCGACGCGCGAGCTGCAGGCGCTTGGCGCACCACTTGAGCAGCGCCTCGTTGGCCTGCCCCTCGACCGGTGGCGCGGCGATGCGCACCTTCAGCCGTTCGTCGATGACACCCACCACTTCGGTCCGCGAGGCGCCGGGCTGGATCCACAGCGCGGCGCGCCAGGCACCGGACGCACCGGTGAGCCAGGCCGGGGGCTGCGGGCCGCTCAGAGCTGGATGCCCGCGAAGTCGAAGAACAGCGACTGCAGCAGCATCAGCGCGACCTGTGCGAGCACGATCAGCACCAGCGGCGACAGGTCGACACCACCGAGCAGCGGCACGATCTTGCGGATCGGGGCGAGGAACGGACGTGTGAGCTGGTCGAACGCCGGCGCCACCGGCGCGTACGGGTTCACCCAGCTCAGCACCGCCTGCACGATGACCAGCGCGATCACGAGCCAGATCGCCCACTTGAACAGCCAGCCGACGCCGATCAGCACCGCGTAGCCGAACGACGGTATCCGCGCGCGCGGAAACAGCAGGATGAAGGTCACGGCCAGCAGGACCGACACGATGACGGCGGCCGCCAGGCTCGACCAATCGGTGCTGCGCGAGGTCGGCAGGACACGACGCAACGGCTTGACGAGCCAGTCGGTGACCGCGACCACGAACTGGCTGACCGGGTTGTGCGGCGACAGCGACACGTAGTGGCCGAGCGCGCGGACCAGGCACGCGGTGGCGAGCAGGCTGCCGACGGTGTTCAGGAGAAGCCAGAGTGCTTGGGACATGCGCGAACCTGTATCGAGCGGGATCGCCCGATTTTCGCACAGGGGGAGAACCGTGCCGGCATGCGCCGGCACGGTGAACTACACAGGCTCTCGGAGCCCGCGGACGACACGACGCTCGTGCGGTGTCGTCCGCGCCGTATTACGGCTTGGGACCGGTCGGAAACGGCCAGGCCGCCGCCGGATTCAAGGGCTTGGGAGCAGCAGCAGCAGCAGCAGCCGCGGGCGCCGCAGGCGCCTCGGCTTTCGCAGGCGCTTTCTTTGAAGCCTTCTTCGCCGCTTTTTTCTTGCCAGCCTTCTTCTTCGCCGCTTTCTTTTTCGCCGGCTTCTTGGCCGCTTTGCGTTTCGCAGGCTTCTTGGCCGCTTTCTTCGCAGACTTCTTCGCAGCCTTTTTCTTCGCCGGCTTTTTCGCGGCCTTCTTGGCGGCCGGGCGCTTCGCGGCGGCCTTCTTGGCGGCCGGGCGCTTCACGGCCTTCTTGGCCGGCTTCTTGGCGGGTTTCTTCGCTTTCTTGGCGGTAGCCATAGGATTACTCCTTCATGCGGACTACGTGGATGGGAACCCGGTGTCCACCGGGCTATTCATCGGCGCAAGAACCGGGAAGGTTCCCTTGTTCGTCCCTGCGCTAATGAATTCGGCACAGCGGGGCTGGTGCGGATCGAGCCGCAACGCCCCGCGAACGACGGCGGTGATGCCGGATGCCCCCCGGAGGACGCGCCGGCGCGAACGCGGCTGCGTGTTCCAGGCCCGGGGGCACATTCCAGTCATCCGATCCGTCAATTCAATCCCTCTTGCAACGGCACCAGGCCGCGGCTGTATCCCGTTTCGCCTCGTCCGGGGCGGCGCTACCGCCTCCCCGCCCGATCACGATCCCCACGTCCCGACGACACCGCCGGGCGTCTTCTTCAATCCCAGCTCAGCGCGCCTCCGGTCTGGTACTCGATGACACGCGTCTCGAAGAAATTGCGTTCCTTCTTCAGGTCGATCATCTCGCTCATCCACGGGAAGGGGTTCTCCTCCTGGGGATAGAGCGTGTCCAGACCGATCTGTTGCGCCCGCCGGTTGGCGATGAAGCGCAGGTAGCCCTTGAACATCGGTGCGTTCAGCCCGAGGACACCGCGCGGCATCGTGTCCTCGGCGTACGCGTACTCGAGATCGACCGCGCGCAGGAACAGCGCCTTGATCTCGTCGCGGAATGCCGGCGTCCACAGGTGCGGATTCTCGAGCTTGATCGTGTTGATCAGGTCGATGCCGAAGTTGCAGTGCATCGACTCGTCGCGCAGGATGTACTGGTACTGCTCGGCCGCACCGGTCATCTTGTTCTGCCGGCCCAGCGCCAGGATCTGCACGAAGCCCACGTAGAAGAACAGGCCTTCCATCAGGCAGGCGAAGACGATCAGCGACTTCAGCAGCTTCTGGTCGTTCTCGGCGGTGCCGGTGACGAACGTCGGGTTGGTCAGCGTGTCGATGAACGGGATCAGGAACTCGTCCTTGTCCCGGATCGACTTGACCTCGTGGTAGGCGTTGAAGATCTCGCCCTCGTCCAGGCCCAGCGACTCGACGATGTACTGGTAGGCGTGGGTGTGGATCGCCTCCTCGAACGCCTGGCGCAGCAGGAACTGCCGGCACTCGGGCGCCGAGATGTGGCGATACGTGCCCAGCACGATGTTGTTGGCGGCCAGCGAATCGGCGGTGACGAAGAAGCCCAGGTTGCGCTTGACCAGCCGGCGCTCGTCGTCGGTCAGGCCGTTGGGGTCCTTCCACAAGCCGATGTCGCGGCTCATGTTCACTTCCTGCGGCATCCAGTGGTTCGCGCAGGCGGCCAGGTACTTCTCCCAGGCCCACTTGTACTTGAACGGCACGAGCTGGTTGACGTCGGACGCGCCGTTGATCACACGCTTGTCCTCGACGCGCACGCGCCGATCACTGGGCGCGATCTGCGAGCCGGCGGATCGTGTGTCGGGTCTTGGCGCGATCGCGATGTCGGCGCTCGGACGGGCCGCATCGGCCCATCCGGGCGCGGGCACCGGACGGCGCGCCTCCGGGAACCGCGAGTCGGCCCGGGTCGCCGACACCACGCCGAGGCGGGTGGAAGCGATATCCGGAGCCGACCCCAGCAGGGCCGGATCGGGCTTGACAGGTTTTTGAGCCGGTGTTAGCGGCGACAATTCATCCCAGGACAGCATCTGACGTCTCGCTTAAATACAGAACACTAACTAGTTGTCCCGTCGCGAGATTCGGCTGTTATTCACAGGCGAATCTTACGACCCTGTGGTAGACCTTGCAACAGTTAGGCCTCGCTGACTTGACAAACGGCGGTTTCGAGGTGGTGCGCCTGCAACAGTCACTTGCCGAAAATTGCGAGAGCACCACTCGAATCGCTTGTCAAATCACTGGCAGGCTTCACATGTCGGGTCATCGAGCGCGCAGAATTTCGGCGAGGACTCCGCGCTGAATGCGTCCTCCGCGTTCGCGGCAGAACCATTCGTGTGGTGATCCTTGTAGCTGAATCCCGATCCGGCGCTGCCGTCGGCACCGACCGCATTCAGCTGCCCGATCCGATCGGTGGTCGACTTCTCGGCACTGGTCGCCGCGAGCGTGCGCAGGTAGTACGTGGTCTTCAACCCGCGCAGCCAGGCCAGCGTGTAGGTGTCGTGCAGCTTCTTGCCCGACGCACCGGCCATGTAGATGTTCAGCGACTGCGCCTGGTCGATCCACTTCTGCCGGCGCGAGGCCGCCTCGACCATCCAGGCCGGATCGACCTCGAACGCGGTCGCGTAGACCTCGCGCAGCGAGGCCGGCACCCGGTCGATCTTCGCCAGCGACCCGTCGAAGAACTTCAGGTCGTTGACCATCACCTCGTCCCACAGCCCGAGGCGCTTGAGGTCGCGCACCAGGTAGTCGTTGACGACCGTGAACTCGCCCGACAGGTTCGACTTCACGTACAGGTTCTGGAACGTGGGCTCGATGCAGGCCGACACGCCGATGATGTTGGAGATGGTCGCGGTCGGGGCGATCGCGATGCAGTTGGAGTTGCGCATCCCGTGGCTGGCGATCCGAGCGCGCAGCGCATCCCAGTCCATCGACGACGAGTCGTCGACCACCAGCAGCGGGGTCTCGCCGGCCGGATCGCCGGCCAGCGAGCCGCGTTCGGCGGCCAGCAGCTTCAGGCTGTCCTGCGGCAGGATGCCGCGGTCCCACAGCGACCCCTTGAAGCTCGAGTACCGGCCGCGCTCCTCGGCCAGTTCGGTCGACGCCCAGTACGCGTAGTAGCAGACCGCTTCCATCGACCGGTCGGCGAACTCGACCGCCTCGGCGCTGGCGTACGGGAACTGCAGCAGGTGCAGGCAGTCCTGGAAGCCCATGATGCCCAGGCCGACCGGCCGGTGCTTCAGGTTGGAGCTGCGCGCCTTGCCGACCGCGTAGTAGTTGATGTCGATCACGTTGTCGAGCATCCGCATCGCGGTGCGGATCGTCGCCTTGAGCTTCACGTGGTCCAGTTCGAACCGGCCGTCGCGCTCGACCATGTGGGCGACCAGGTTGACCGACCCCAGGTTGCAGACCGCGATCTCGTCGTCGCCGGTGTTCAGGGTGATCTCGGTGCACAGGTTGGAGCTGTGCACGACACCCACGTGCTGCTGCGGCGAGCGCAGGTTGCACGGGTCCTTGAACGTGATCCACGGGTGGCCGGTCTCGAACAGCATCGACAGCATCCGCCGCCAGAGCACGACCGCCTGCACCTTCTTGAACAGCTTCAGCTCGCCGCTGGCGGCCTTGGCCTCGTAGCCGAGGTAGGCCCGCTCGAACGCCTGGCCGACCTTGTCGTGCAGGTCCGGGCAGTCGGCCGGCGAGAACAGCGTCCACTCGGCGTTGTCCAGCACCCGCTTCATGAACAGGTCCGGGATCCAGTTCGCGGTGTTCATGTCGTGCGTGCGGCGCCGGTCGTCGCCGGTGTTCTTGCGCAGCTCCAGGAACTCCTCGATGTCCAGGTGCCAGGTCTCCAGGTACGCGCAGACCGCGCCCTTCCTCTTGCCGCCCTGGTTGACCGCGACCGCGGTATCGTTGACCACCTTGAGGAACGGCACGACACCCTGGCTCTTGCCGTTGGTGCCGCGGATGTGGCTGCCGAGCGCACGGACAGGCGTCCAGTCGTTGCCCAGTCCGCCGGCGTATTTGGCCAGCAGCGCGTTCTCCTTGATCGCCTCGTAGATGCCGTCCAGGTCGTCGGCGACCGTGGTCAGGTAGCAGGACGACAGCTGGGAGCGCTGGGTGCCGGAGTTGAACAGCGTCGGCGTCGAGCTCATGAAGTCGAAACGCGACAGGAGCTCGTAGAACTCGATCGCGCGGGCTTCGCGGTCGATCTCGTTGAGCGCCAGGCCCATCGCCACGCGCATGAAGAACGCCTGCGGCAGTTCGATCCGGACCTCGTGCTCGTGCAGGAAGTAGCGGTCGTACAGCGTCTGCAGGCCGAGGTAGGAGAACTGCAGGTCACATTCGGCCTTGAGTGCCGCGCCGAGCCGACCCAGGTCGAAGCTCAGCAGCGCCGGATCCAGCAGCCCGGCGGCCACGCCCCGCTTGATGAAGGTCGGGAAATAGACCGCGTAGCGCTCGGCCATCGCGGCGTGGGAGACCTCCTCGCCCAGCACCTCCTTGCGGATCGTGTGCATCAGCAGGCGCGCGGTCACGGTGCTGTAGGCGGGATCGGTCTCGATCAGCGCCCGGGCCGACAGGATCGCCGACTTGTGCACTTCCTCGATCGGCACGCCGTCGTAGAGGTTCTTGACCGTTTCGGCCTGGACCGTGTCGACGCTGACCAGATCACCGAAGCCGGTGCAGGCCGACCCGATCAGCGCGCGCAGTTCGGCCAGGTCCAGCGGACGGCGCACGCCGCCGTCGACCACGTGCAGCACCGCGGTCTCGGGCGCCGACTCGCGGGCCCGGGCGGCGCGTTCCTGCGTGCGCTTCTCGCGGTACAGCACGTAGGCACGGGCGACCTCGTGCTCGCCGAAGCGCATCAGCGCGAGTTCGACGTGGTCCTGGATGTCCTCGATATGGAACGTGCCGCCGCCGGGCCGGTTGCGCGTCAGCGCGCCGACGACCGCGTGGGTCAGGCGCTCGACCACTTCGCGCACCCGTGCCGAGGCCGCGGCCTGCTGGCCGTTGACGGCGAGGAACGCCTTGGTCAGCGCGACGTTGATCTTGTGGGGCTCGAAGCCGACCACGGCACCGTTGCGACGGATCACCTTGAAGTCGTCGAGCACCGTCGTCGACGTCGCGCGGGTGGTGCCCACCGGCGCATCGGCGACGGCACGGGCAACAAAAGGAACAGAGGAGTGCAGGCTTTCACCGGCCCGTTGCATGAGACTTCCCTCCAGGGTTTGCGAGTTTCACGGCCCGTCGCGCGCGAACGGTGCGACGGGTTGGCCGACGGTCTGGATCAGGACAGCCGACCAGGGACCAACCACGGTGTCGGCTGAACGTCGAAGCCAGCCGACCGAGCATTCAACCGAGCGTCCGGACGACCGATCGAGCCAGCGTCGATGCGATCGATGAAACGACTCGGAGCACTACATCTAGGGTTCTGGTGCCCCAGGAGGCGCTAATTGTAGGGTCTTGTCGCGGCGCAGCACAAGTCGCGATCGCTCGTTGTGTAGGGCCTCGCGCGACACTTCGATGCTTCATCGTCCGTGCGCCCGCATGAATGCTGGTTCGATGCGCGCGGATCCAGCATCGATGCGTGATCCGGGACAATTTGTCCTCGAATCCCGCGCGGCTGCTCGATCCGTTCCCTTCGCGCGGATCGCTCCACACGCCGACTTCGATCGATCAGAAAGGCCGCTCGAGAGACGAGGCCTTCAATACCGGCGCGATGCGCGACCAGTCGAACGTCGGACCGGGATCATACTTGCGCCCCGGTGCGATATCGCTGTGCCCTGCAACCCATTTCAGGGGATAAGCCGTGCACAGCAGCGGGACAAGCTGTGCAAGACGACGGTATTGCGAGTCGGTGTACGGCACGCTGCCCGTGCCTTCGAGCTCGATGCCGATGGAAAAGTCGTTGCAGCGCTCGCGGTTACGAAAACGCGAGGTGCCGGCGTGCCACGCACGTTGTCCACAATCGACGAACTGGAACAGTTCGCCGCGCCGACGGATGAAAAAGTGTGTCGAAACTCGCAACTCGCGCAGTTCCGCGAGCGCCGGTTCGTCGCGCGCGGTGAGCCGGTTCGTGAACAGCCGCTCGACCGCATCACCCGAGAATCGATCCGGCGGCAGGCTGATGTGATGGAGGACCAGCAGGTCGATCACGACCCGCGGCGGGCGGGCATCGAAGTTCGGCGAATCGATCCGGCGCGCGCCGGCGAGCCAGCCGCGGTCGTCTTCGTCCCAGGAGAGTCGCGAGCCGCTCAGTTGATCTCCAGCCGCTGCATCCGGTAGCGCAGCGCGCGGAACGTGATG
>CADEEH010000157.1 GCA_902826305.1 uncultured Burkholderiales bacterium | reverse complement strand
TTCATCGACCTGTGCCGCGGTCCCCACGTGCCTTCGACCGGCAAGCTCAAGGTCTTCAAGCTGATGAAGCTCGCCGGGGCCTACTGGCGCGGGGATTCACGCAACGAGATGCTGCAGCGGATCTACGGCACGGCGTGGGCGCGCAAGGAGGACCAGGAGGCCTACCTGCACCGGCTGGCCGAGGCGGAACGACGCGATCACCGCAAGCTCGGGCGCGAACTCGACCTGTTCCACCTGCAGGACGACGCGCCGGGGATGGTGTTCTGGCATCCGAAGGGCTGGGCGCTCTGGCAGCAGGTCGAGCAGTACATGCGCCGGGTCTACCAGGACAACGGCTACCAGGAGATCCGCTGCCCGCAGATCCTCGACCGATCCCTGTGGGAGCAGTCGGGGCACTGGGAGAACTACAAGGACCACATGTTCACGACGGCGTCCGAGAACCGCGACTACGCGGTCAAGCCGATGAACTGCCCCGGCCACATCCAGGTGTACAAGTCGATGTTGCGCAGCTACCGGGACCTGCCGCTTCGTTATGGCGAGTTCGGCTCGTGCCACCGCAACGAACCGTCGGGCGCGCTGCACGGGATCATGCGCGTGCGCGGCTTCGTCCAGGACGACGGCCACGTCTTCTGCACCGAGGAGCAGATTCTTCCGGAGTGCATCGCGTTCACCGCGCTGCTGCTGCAGGTCTATCGCGACTTCGGCTTCGAGGAGATCCTGTACAAGGTGGCCACCCGGCCGGCCAAGCGGGTCGGCGACGATGCGTTGTGGGACCGGGCCGAACACGCGCTGATGGAAAGCCTGCGGGCGAGCAACGTCGAGTTCGAGCTGGCGCCGGGCGAGGGGGCGTTTTATGGGCCGAAGATCGAATACACGCTGAAGGACGCGATCGGCCGGCACTGGCAGTGCGGGACGATGCAGGTCGACTTCAACATGCCGGTGCGGCTGGACGCCGAGTACGTCGGCGAGGACAACAGTCGCCATCCGCCGGTGATGCTGCACCGGGCGATCGTCGGTTCGCTGGAACGATTCATCGGCATCCTGATCGAGAATCACGCCGGCGCGATGCCGCCGTGGCTGGCGCCGGTCCAGGCGGTGGTGATGAACATCACCGAAGCGCAGGCGTCGACCGTCGATTCGGTTGCTCAAACGCTGAAAAAACAAGGGTTTAGGATTCAAAGCGATTTGCGGAACGAGAAAATCGCCTATAAAATCCGGGAACATAGCCTGCAAAAGGTTCCTTACCTGCTGGTCATCGGCGAGAAGGAACGGCAGGCGGGTACGCTGGCCGTGCGCGCGCGGGGCGGGATCGATCTCGGCGTGATGAGCGTCGAGGCCTTCGCGGCTCGTCTGGGCGACGATGTCGCGGGCCGTCGATCCGGCTCTTGAGTGGATCGGTCCGACCGTCGGCAGTGACGGTCGCAACCGGACACCCTGCGCGGCACGGCTGATTTCATTCATTCGACGGGAGAAAGCGCATAGCTAATGAACGCACGCATCGCCTGAACGGCGAGATCAGCGCGCAACAGGTGCGGCTGGTCGGGGTCTCCAACGAACCCCTGGGAATCGTGACCTTGAGGGACGCCATGAAGATGGCCGAGGAAGCGGATGTCGATCTCGTCGAGATCGCGCCCACCGCGGTGCCGCCGGTGTGCCGGCTCATGGACTACGGCAAGTTCAAGTACCAGGAGCAGAAGAAGGCTCACGAGGCCCGCCTCAAGCAGAAGATCATCCAGGTCAAGGAAGTGAAGTTCCGACCGGGAACCGATGAAGGCGACTACCAGGTCAAGTTGCGCAACCTGACGCGATTCCTGGAAGAAGGCGACAAGGCGAAGGTCACGTTGCGCTTCCGCGGCCGCGAGATGGCCCACCAGGAGTTCGGCATCCGGCTGCTGGAACGGGTTCGCAACGATCTCGAGCCGCATGCGTTGGTCGAGGCGATGCCGCGGCTCGAGGGCCGACAGATGGTGATGGTGCTTTCGCCAAAGAAAAAGAAGTGAATTCAGCAAGTTATTGCTGATTTGCGATGTGAATTCTGAAATGACGGCCGAATGGGCCGGGATCGCCGCGAGGCGGTCGTAGAAGCCGAGCAGGTTCGACAAGTTCCGCGGTCGATGCCGTGGACACCTGGCAAGGCAATCAAAAAGGGAAGTGACGGGCCATGCCCAAGATGAAGACGAAGAAAAGCGCCGCCAAGCGTTTCCGGGTGCGTGCATCCGGATCGATCAAGCGTGCGCAGGCGTTCAAGCGCCACATCCTGACCAAGAAGACCACGACCAACAAGCGCCACCTGCGCGGTACGGTCACGGTCGACGCGACCAACGTGCAGCAGGTTCGCGCCATGCTGCCGTACGCCTGACAAGGAGCGGAGCATGCCCCGAGTCAAGCGTGGCGTGACGGCACGTGCCCGTCACAAGAAGGTCCTGGCCCTCGCCAAGGGATATCGCGGCCGCCGCGGCAACGTGTTCCGCATCGCCAAGCAGGCGGTCATGCGGGCCGGCCAGTACGCCTATCGCGATCGCCGCAACAAGAAGCGTGTGTTCCGTGCGTTGTGGATCACCCGCATCAATGCCGCGGCGCGCGAGCACGGCCTGAGCTACAGCCGGCTGATCAACGCGCTGACCCGCGCGTCGATCGCACTCGATCGCAAGGTGCTCGCGGAACTGGCGGTCAACGACAAACCGGCGTTCGCCGCGATCGTCGCGCAGGCCAAGGCGACGCTCGGCGCGCGCTGACGCGGATGCCGCGGCGGGCGCGTGCGCCTTCCCGCGGGTCCGGCAGGAGGAGGCAACGGGGCCGGATCGGCCCCGTTGTGCTGTCACCGTCGCGCTGACGCGGAATCGATCGGTTGGACATGGTGAACGACGACACACTCACATCGCTGATCGACGAGGCGCGACAGGCACTCGGCGCGGCCGACGACGCCGCCCAGCTCGCCAACACCAAGGCCCGTTACCTCGGCAAGGACGGCGCCCTGACCCGCCAGATGAAGACGCTGGGTGCGCTCGCGCCCGCGGAGCGCGCCGCCGCCGGCAAGCGACTGAACGAGGTCAAGCAGGCGATCGAGCGCCTGGTGGTCGAGCGCGAGCAGGCGTTGGCCGATGCACAACTCGCCGCACGCCTGGCGGGTGAGGCGGTCGACGTCACGTTGCCGGGTCGCGGCATGGGCTGCGGCACGTTGCATCCGATCACACGCACGATCGAGCGCATCGAGGCGATCTTCGCGTCGATCGGCTTCGATGTCGCCGACGGTCCGGAGATCGAGGACGACTTCTACAACTTCACCGCGCTGAACCAGCCCGAGGATCATCCCGCCCGCTCGATGCACGACACCTTCTACGTCGAAGGCGGGCTGCTGCTGCGGACCCACACCAGCCCGATGCAGATCCGCTACGCGCGGATGAATGCACCGCCGATCAAGGTGATCGCACCGGGCAAGACCTATCGGGTCGACTCGGATGCGACCCACTCGCCGATGTTCCACCAGTTCGAAGGCCTGTGGATCGACGAGGACGTGAGCTTCACCGACCTGAAGAGTGTGTACGCGGACTTCCTGCGCCGCTTCTTCGAGCGTGACGACATCGACGTTCGTTTCCGCCCGTCGTATTTCCCGTTCACCGAGCCGTCGGCCGAGATCGACATGCGCTTCGCCGACGGACCATTGCGCGGCCGATGGCTCGAGATCAGCGGTTCGGGGCAGGTGCATCCGAACGTCGTGCGCACGATCGGCCTGGACCCGGAACGTTACATCGGCTTCGCGTTCGGCTCGGGCATCGAGCGACTGGCGATGCTGCGTTACGGCGTCGCGGACCTGCGCCTGTTCTTCGAGAACGATCTGCGCTTCCTGCGCCAGTTCGCCGGCTGACGATTCGAGAGTGACGCGATGAGAGTTCCGGAGAGCTGGCTGCGCAGCTTCGTCGATCCCGGCTGGAGCACCGAGGAGCTGGCCCACCGACTGACGATGGCCGGCCTCGAGGTCGAATCGGCCGAGCCGTTCGCGCCGGCGTTCGACGGTGTCGTGGTCGCCGAGGTGCACGCGGTCGAGCCGCATCCGGATGCCGACAAGCTGCGAGTCTGCGCGGTCGATGCCGGTACCGGCGCCCTGCGCCGCATCGTCTGCGGCGCACCGAACGTCGCCGTCGGCATGCGGGTGCCGTGTGCGCTGCCCGGGGCGACCTTGCCTGGCGGCCTGGTGATCAAGCCGGTGACGATGCGCGGTGTCGCCAGCGACGGCATGTTGTGTTCGGCGCGTGAGCTCGGCCTGTCCGATGATCACAGCGGGCTGATGGTGCTGCCCGCCGATGCACCGGTCGGCCGCTCGCTGCGCGAAGCACTCGCGCTCGACGACACGATCTTCGAGCTGAAGCTGACGCCGAACCTCGCCCACTGCATGAGCATCGTCGGGGTCGCCCGCGAAGTCGCGGCACTCGCGGGCATCCGCCTGCCTGCGCGGCCGGTCGAGCCGGTGCCGGTCACGATCGACGATCACCTGCCGGTGTCGATCGCCGCGCCCGACCTGTGCGGTCGTTTCTCGGGCCGCGTGATCCGCGGCGTCGATGCGCGCGCACCGACGCCGGCCTGGATGCGCGACCGGCTCGAGCGTGCCGGTCAGCGATCGATCAGCGCGCTGGTCGACATCTCCAACTACGTGCTGCTCGAACTCGGGCGTCCGACCCACGTGTTCGACCTCGGCAAGGTGTCCGGCGGGCTCGAGGTGCGCTGGGGGCGCGACGGTGAGACGCTGGAGCTGCTCAACGGGCAGACGATCACGCTCGATGCCTCCGTCGGCGTGATCGCCGATGCGCGCGGACTGGTCAGCCTGGCGGGGATCATGGGCGGCGAGTCGACCGCGGTCTCGCTCGAGACGACCGACGTCTACGTCGAGGCGGCCTTCTGGTGGCCGAAGGCGATCGCCGGCCGCTCGCGCCGCTACAAGTTCGCCACCGACGCCGGCCAGCGCTTCGAACGCGGCGTCGATCCGGCGACAACCGTCGAACACATCGAGTTCCTGAGTGGGCTGCTGCTGTCGATCTGCGGCGGGCGAGCGGGCCCGGTCGATGACCGGATCACCGCGATACCGACGCCGCAGCCGGTGCGCATGCGTGCCGGGCGGGCGCGCAAGGTGATCGGTGCTCCGGTCAGCGACGACGAGATGGGCAAGGCATTCGACCGGCTCGGCCTGGCCTGGGAACGCGACGGCGACACCTTCGTCGTCACACCGCCGTCGTATCGTTTCGACATGCAGATCGAGGAGGACCTGATCGAGGAGGTCGTCCGCCTGTGGGGCTACGAGCGGCTGCCGGTGCGTGCGCCGCGTGCGCCGGTGGCGATGCGGCCGGTACCCGAGGGACGGCGCACGAACGCGCAGCTCAAGCGGCTGGTCGCCGCGCGCGACTACCACGAGGTGATCAACTACAGCTTCGTCGCCGGCACGCTGGATGCCGCGCTCGGCGGTGATGCGCCGGTGCGGCTGCTCAACCCGATCGCCGCGCAGATGGACACGATGCACACGACGTTGTGGGCCGGGCTGCTGGAGAACCTGCGCTACAACCTGAACCGGCAGGCCGACCGGGTACGGCTGTTCGAGGTCGGTCGCGTCTATCGGCGCGACCCGTCGGCGGCCGCTGGGCCGCTGGCGGTCGCCGGCATCGCGCAGCCTTGGCGACTCGGGCTGCTCGCCCACGGTCCGGCGCTCGATGCACAGTGGGGCGACAGCGGGCGGATCGTGGATTTCTTCGATGTCGCCGGCGACCTGCAGGCGATGCTCGGGCCGCAGGCGCGGTGCGAGCGGGCGACCCATCCGGCGTTGCATCCCGGGCGCAGCGCGCGGGTGATCGACCGCGGCCGACCGATCGGCTGGGTCGGTGCGCTGCATCCGAAACTGGTTCGCGAGCTCGATCTGCCGGCCGCTCCGGTGCTCGCCGAGATCGACCTCGACGCGTTGCGGGCACTCGATGTGCCCTCGGTGGCCGGCATCTCGAAATTTCCTCCGGTACTCCGGGACATAGCGCTGGTTCTTCCGGAAACGGTCGAAGCCGGCGAAGTGATCGCCGCGATCCGTGACGCGGCCGTCCGGACAGCCGGCGGTGTTCCCGTGACAAACGTCAAGTTATTTGACGAATATCGCGGTAAGGGTTTGGAAAATAAGGAAAAAAGCCTTGCGTTCCGACTCTGGATGCAAGATACTGAGCGCACGTTGCATGATGCTGAGGTGGCGTCCACCGTGGCCGCGATCGTCGAGGCGATCGGTGCCCGATTCGGCGGCCGCCTGCGCTGACCGTCCACTGCAAGATCCGCCGCCCTTCGGACCATGAGTCAAGTCGGACACGCCCTCGACCAGCCGATCGCCGCGATCGGTCCCGCTGCCGAAGCGCAGGGTGCCGAGCCGGATGGCGACCACCTGACGCTGACCAAGGCCGAACTGGCCGAGATGCTGTTCGAGCGGGTCGGACTGAACAAGCGCGAAGCCAAGGACATGGTCGAGACGTTCTTCGACGAGATCCGTGCCGCGCTCGAACGCGGCGAAAGCGTCAAGCTGTCGGGATTCGGCAATTTCCAGCTGCGCGACAAGCCGCAGCGGCCGGGGCGCAATCCCAAGACCGGCGAAGAGATCCCGATCTCGGCGCGGCGCGTGGTGACGTTCCACGCCAGCCAGAAGCTCAAGGCCCAGATCGAGGGGGACGCGTAGCACCGCCACGCGCGAACGATGCAGACCAAGTCCGAGTCGGCGCGCGCGGCCGCCGCGAAGATCCCCCTGCCGCCGATCCCCGCCAAGCGCTACTTCACGATCGGTGAGGTCAGCGAATTGTGCGGGGTCAAGCCGCACGTGCTGCGCTACTGGGAGCAGGAGTTCACGCAGCTGCGCCCGATGAAGCGGCGCGGCAACCGCCGCTACTACCAGCACCACGAAGTGCTGCTCGTGCGTCGGATCCGGGAACTGCTGTACGAGCAGGGCTTCACGATCAGCGGCGCGCGCAACCGGCTCGGGGATGCACACAACGGCCGTGTGCGCGACCAGGTCGAGAACGCCGACGCGCCGCGTGAACCGATGGAGATCGCGGCCGAGGACCTGGCCGGCGCACGCGCGGAACTGACGCGCGCGCTTGACCTGCTGCGCTGATATAATCGCGCGCTCTTCGGGGCGTAGCGCAGCCTGGTAGCGCACTTGCATGGGGTGCAAGGGGTCGCGAGTTCGAATCCCGCCGCCCCGACCAACAAACGACCAAGGCCCGGATCGCCGTTCGATCCGGGCCTTGTTCTTTGGCCGGCGTCGTTCGACCCGGACCTCGCGTCTTCATCGGGGGAGTGAGCCGACACCGTGGCTGACCGGCGCATCGTCCTGCTCGGCGGCGGGCACACCCAGCTGATCGCCGCACCGAAACTGCGGATGCTGCTCGGCGCGGCGCACCCGATCACGCTGATCGCACCGGCCACCCGGCTGCTCTACTCGGGGATGATGCCGGGCTGGCTCGCCGGCCAGTACTCGTTCGACGAGTGTGCGTTGCCGCTCGAGGCGATCGCGCGCCGCGCGGGTATCGAATGGATCCACGGCAACGCGGTGGACATCGACTTCCGGGGACGGACGGTCCACCTGAGCGACGGACCGTCGTGCCGTTACGACCTGCTGTCGATCAACGTCGGCTCGGCCAACGACCCGGGTGACATCGGGGTCGGGCCACCGACATTGATCCCGACCAAGCCGTTCGCCAGCTTCGTCACCCAGTGGCAGCGTTGGGAGGCCGGTGCACGCGACAGCGGCCGGCTCTGGGGTGACCACCCACCCGGCCGCGTGCTGATCGTCGGGGCCGGCGCCGCGGCGGTCGAGATCGCCTTCGCGTTGGCCACGCTACGCCGGCGCCATCCGGTGCTCGCCGCGATGCAGGTGGAACTCGCCGGCGACGGCACGCGGCTGTTGCCGGCGTTGCCGGCGGGCGCCGCCTGGCTCGCGCGGCGATCGCTGGAACGCGCCGGCGTGCAGGTGTCCCTCGGCCGCCGCTATGTCGGCGCGGCCACCGGGGCGGCGCGTTTTGCGAGCGGCGATCCGGTGCCGTGTGACCTGATCGTCGTCGCCAACGGTGCCCGGCCGCCGCGCTGGCTCACGTTGTCGGCTCGGCGCGACGGCGTCGCGGTCGGTGAGGACGGTGGCATCCAGGTCGACGACGCGATGTGCAGCATCAGCGAGCCGACCGTGTTCGCTTCGGGGGATGCCGCCACCTTCGCCGCACAGGCGGTGCCCAAGTCGGGGGTGCACGCGCTGCGCCAGGGGCCGGTGCTGGCCGAATCGCTGGCGCGCGGCGCCGGCGCACCCGTGCCCGCGTCGTCGTATCGGGCCCAGCCTCGCGCACTCGCGCTGCTCAACCGGTGCGACGGCACCGCGATCGGCGCCTGGGGCCCGCTGTTCTTCGCCGGCGGCTGGGCCTGGCGCTGGAAGGACCGGATCGATCGCGACTTCATCGCCCGCTTTCCGACGGGTGATCCGGCCGTGTAAGGTAACCTGCTGGTCGGGTTACCCAAGGGCCTCGACCCCTGCCGGCGGCTTTGCGGGCCGGCGCCGATTGCACACGTTTCCCTTCCTCCGCCCAGGCGAGTGATGACCCGTAGCCGGATCGTGCTGTTGATCGTGCTGGTGGCCGCCGCGGTCGCGTTTTTCGTCTTCGACCTCGACCGGTTCTTCACGCTCGAGCAGGTCAAGTCCCGCCAGGCCGATCTGCAGGCCGCGCTGCAGGCGCGTCCGCTGCTCTTCAGCGCGTCGTTCTTCGCCGTCTACGTCGCGGTTGCCGGACTGTCGCTGCCCGGTGCCGCGCTGATGACCCTGCTGGCCGGGGCGCTGTTCGGGCTGCTCTGGGGAACGGTGCTGGTCTCGTTTGCATCCTGCATCGGCGCGACCCTCGCGTTCCTCGCCTCGCGTTACCTGTTCCGCGAATCGATCCAGGCGCGTTTCGGCCAGCGCCTGGCGCCGATCAATCGCGGCATCGAACGCGACGGCGCGTTCTACCTGTTCACGCTCCGGCTGGTGCCGGTGTTTCCGTTCTGGATCGTCAACCTGCTGATGGGACTGACGCCGATCGCCACCCGCACGTTCTACTGGGTCAGCCAGCTCGGCATGCTGGCCGGCACGGTGGTCTACGTCAACGTCGGCACCCAACTGGCGCAGCTCGATTCGCTCAAGGGCATCCTGTCGCCGTCGCTTGTGCTGTCATTCGTCGCACTCGGCGTGTTGCCGCTGATCGCGAGGAAGATCATCGACGCGATCCAGGCACGAAGGATCTATGCGCGCTGGCAGAAGCCGCGGCGTTTCGACCGCAACGTGATCGTCATCGGTGCCGGCAGCGGCGGCCTGGTCACCGCCTACATCGCGGCGGCGGTGAAGTCGAAGGTGACACTGATCGAGCGGCACCGGATGGGCGGCGATTGCCTGAACACCGGCTGTGTACCGTCGAAGGCGCTGATCAAGACGGCACGGCTGCTGCACCAGGCGCGCCACTCGGCCGACTACGGCGTGCGCTCGATGCAGGCCGAGGTCGACTTCGCCGACGTGATGGCCAGGGTGCATCGCGTGATCCGCGAGATCGAGCCGCACGATTCGGTCGAACGGTATCGTGGCCTGGGGGTCGACTGCGTGATCGGCAACGCGACGATCGTCGACCCGTGGACGGTCGAGATCGATGAAGAGGGCCGGACGCGACGGCTGACCGCACGCAACCTCGTCATCGCGGCCGGCGCGCGGCCGTTCGTGCCGCCGATCCCCGGCATCGAGCGCACCGGCTACGTGACCTCGGACACGATGTGGTCGATGACGAGCCTGCCCGCGCGGCTGGTCGTGCTCGGCGGCGGACCGATCGGCAGCGAACTGGCGCAGGCGTTCGCGCGCCTCGGCTCGAAGGTGTCGCAGGTCGAGATGGCGCCGCGGATCCTCGCGCGCGAGGACCCGGAGGTCTCCGAGGCGGTGACGAACGCGTTTCGTGCCGATGGCATCGACGTGCTGACCGGCCACAAGGCGGAGCGGTTCGAGGTCGACGGCACACGCAAGGTGCTGGTCGCCCGGGCCGACGGCCGCGAGGTCACGATCGAGTTCGACATGCTGCTGGTCGCGGTCGGGCGTGCGGCCCGGGTCGAGGGCTACGGACTCGAGCAGCTCGGCGTGTCGCTGACACGCACGCGCACGGTCGAGGTCAACGCGCTGCTGCAGACGAACTACCCGAACATCTTCGCGGTGGGCGACGTCGCCGGGCCGTACCAGTTCACCCACACCGCGGCGCACATGGCCTGGTTCGCCGCGGTCAACGCGTTGTTCGGGCGCTTCAAGACCTTCAGTGTCGACTACTCGGTGATCCCGTGGTGCACGTTCACCGATCCGGAGGTCGCCCGGGTCGGCCTGAGCGAGGCCGAGGCCAGGGAAAAGCAGATCGCGGTCGAGGTCACGCGGTTCGACATCGCCGAGCTCGATCGTGCGATCGCCGACGAAGCCGCGCATGGTTTCGTCAAGGTGCTGACGGTGCCGGGCAAGGACCGGATCCTGGGGGTGACGATCGTTGGTGAACACGCCGGCGACCTGATCGCCGAATACGTGACCGCGATGAAATACAAACTCGGCCTGAACAAGATCCTGGGCACGATCCACATCTATCCGACGCTGGCCGAGGCGAACAAGTACGCCGCCGGGGTGTGGAAACGCGCCCACGCACCACAGCGCGTGCTGTCCTGGCTGGAGCGATACCACGCATGGCAGATCCGATGAACGACTCGAGGCGGCGCTGCCTGCGCGCGCCGGCGGCCCTCGCGGCCGGTGTGTTGTCCGTCCGTGTGTCGACGTCGGCGGCGCAGGGGACCGATCCGGGCTGGCGCACCTGGGACGAGCTGCTCAGGCGTCATGTCGCCTGGAATGCGGCCGGCACCGCGTCGACTGTCGACTACCGGGGTTTCGGCGCCGAGCGGGCGGCCCTCGGTCGTGTGCTCGACGAATTCTCGTCGGTCACCCGGGCCGCCTACGACGGCCTGTCGCGTGATGCCCGGCTCGCGTTCCTGATCAACGCCTACAACGCGTTCACGATCGAACTGATCCTGACCCGGTACCCGGACCTGAAGTCGATCAAGGATCTCGGCTCGTTCGTGCAGAGTCCGTGGAAGAAGAAGTTCT
>CADEEH010000156.1:7465-11335 GCA_902826305.1 uncultured Burkholderiales bacterium | reverse complement strand
ATCGAACACATCGACGATCTGAAGGCGGACCTGGAGCAGGCGCTCGCGGCGGTCTAGGGTCGACCGCCCCTAACAGGGCCCCCGCGTAGGGGAAATCATCGGGCGGGGGCTGCCTGTTGGTCGCTTCCCGGCCCAATGGCGCCCCCTGAAGCACCCCGCGTCGCCGGCCCGATCGACGAACGCCGGGCGACGATTCCCTGCAACCTCTGCGGTGGCGACGACGTCACCGTGATCGGGCGACGAAGCCGCAGCGGCGCGGCGTTGCGGACGGTCGCCTGTACCGCTTGTGGTCTGGCCTGGTCGGATCCCCGGCCGCACGACGTGCGTCGCTTCTACGAGGACCAGTACCGGGTCGACTACAAGGGCGCGTTCGCGCCGAAGCCGAAGCACGTGTATCGGGCAGGGCAGGTCGCGCTGTCGCGCTGGCAGCGCATCCGGGGGTTGCTGGACGGGCCGAAGAAGGTCCTCGATGTCGGCAGCGGCGGTGGCGAGTTCTCGTACCTGCTGAAATCGCTCGGCCACGACGTCCGGGGCATCGAACCGAATCGCGGCTACGCGCAGTACTCGATCGACGAATACGGGCTGGAGGTCTGGCGGGGGTTCGTCGACGACGCGCCGCTGGACGACGTCGCCTACGACCTGATCACGATCTGGCATGTGCTCGAACACACCGAGCGGCCGGCGAGCGTGCTGGGCAGGCTGGCCCGGGCGCTGAAGCCCGGCGGCCTGCTGGTGGTCGAGGTGCCGAGCATCGAGGCCGTATGCCAGGCGCCGTCGAGCACGTTCCACGAGGCGCACCTGTACCACTTCAATCGCGTATCGCTGGAGCGGATGGCGATGTTGGCAGGGCTGCGTTGCGAGTCGAGCCGGCTCTCGCAGGACGGCGGCAACCTGACGTCGGTGTTCCGGCGTCCGGTGACGGCCGTGGCCGCCTCCCTGGAGGCTGTCGACGACGCCTCGCCGATCCGCTGCCCGGGCAACCACGAGCGGATTGCCGGCATCGTCGGAGCCCACACGACGATCAGCCACTGGTTGTCGTTACGGCCGATCGGCCGCAGTGTGCGTCGGTGGCGCGCGATGGTTGGGGAGGCGATCGCGGTGCGCGACGGGGTCACCGGCCGGCTGCGGCTGGACGCGATGTACGCCGCTGCCCGCGGCGGTCTGTCGAACGAACCGGTCGATACCGCGTCCAGGGGCTGGAGCTGGTCTGCTGTCGCCGGTGCGTACGTTCTCGCGATCCTGCTCGATTGGCTGTTGTTCGATGGCGGCCTGCCGTTCGAACTGCACGACGTGGGCGCTGTCGGCACGTACCTGCTCGCGCAGACCGCAGTCGTGTTCGTGCTGGCCAGGCGCGCACGGGCCGCCTGGCCGTCGCCCGCGCGCCAGACGCTCCCTGTCGCCTGCCTCTCGATTCCACTGTTCCTGCTGCCTGTCTATTGCTGATCGCGCCGCCCGTCGAGCCGCGGGCGAAACGACGCACCTCCCCACCCGGTCCCCGCGGCATTCGTCCGCCGCGTCGCGCAGCTCGTCGCGCACGTGCGTTCGCTCGCCGGCAATCGTCATGCGAACGGGAAACATGCCCGAGTCCGCTCGGGAAGACGTCTCTGTCGAGTCCCGGGCCGCATTCCTAGAATCGAGGCCCCTCTTACAACGATGACATGGAGGAGACATGACGAGGACATTGCTGCGATGCGTCGCAGGAGGCACGGCCGTGCTGGGGCTTTCGATCGGCCTGGGCGCCGGCGCCGCGTTCGCGGCGGGTGGGTTCGCACAAGTCGACGGTAAGCGTCTGATCTCGGCGTCCAAGGAGCCGGGCAGCTGGATGACCCGTGGCGGCTCGTACTACGAGACCTACTTCAGTCCGCTGGACAAGATCAACGTCAACAACGTGTCCAAGCTCGGACTCGCCTGGCACGGCGACTTCGACACGGACCGTGGACAGCAGGCGACGCCGCTGTTCATCGACGGAGTGCTGTACACGAGCACGTCCTGGTCGAAGGTCTACGCCTACGACGCCGCGACAGGCAAGGAGCTGTGGCGCTACGATCCGAAGGTCCCGGGCTCGATCGCGAAGAGTGTCTGCTGTGACGTCGTCAACCGCGGTGTGGCCGCGTGGAACGGCAAGATCTTCGTCGGTACGCTGGACGGCCGCCTGGTCGCCCTCGACGCGAAGACCGGCAAGGAAGTCTGGTCGCAGGTGACCGTCGACCAGTCCAAGCCGTACACGATCACCGGGCAGCCGAGAGCCTTCAACGGCAAGGTCATCATCGGCAACTCCGGCTCGGAATACGGCGTCCGCGGCTATGTGACCGCCTACGATGCCGAGACCGGCAAGCCGGCCTGGCGCTTCTTCATCACACCCAATCCGAACAACCAGCCCGATGGCGCCGCATCCGACCGGATCCATCGCGAACTCGGCTATTCCACCTGGGGCGACGGCGCGTGGAAGCAGACCGGCGGCGGCGGCACTGCGTGGGACGCGATCGTCTACGACCCGGACTTCAACCAGGTCATCATCGGCACCGGTAACGCGAACCCGTGGAGCTGGAAATCGCGCTCGGGCAACAAGGGCGACAACCTGTTCGTCGGCTCGATGCTCGCGCTGGACGCCGACACCGGCGACTACCGCTGGCACTACCAGGAGACGCCGGGCGACGACTGGGACTACACCTCGGTGCAGCCGATCATCCTGACCGAGCTGTCGATCAACGGTGCCAAGCGCAAGGTCGCGTTGCACGCGCCGAAGAACGGCTTCTTCTACGTCGTCGATCGCCAGAACGGCAAGCTGCTGTCGGCGGAGAAGTTCGCGACGGTGAACTGGGCATCCGGGGTCGACCTGGAGACCGGCCGCCCCGTCGTCTACGAGCAAGCCCGATACGGCGTCACCGGAGGCGACTTCCTCGCGATCCCGGGGCCGTTCGGTGCGCACAACTGGCATCCGATGGCGTTCAGCCCGAAGACCAACCTGGTCTACATCCCGGTGCAGAACATTCCGTTCGGCTACTCGGACGACGGCACGTTCAAGTACACGGCCGGGCACGGCAACTGGAATCTGGCGATAACGTCGGCGCAGAACGGTGGTCCAGGCGACGAGCCGGAACGCAAGATCCAGGCGATGCGCACCGAAGGTCACCTGCTGGCGTGGGACCCGGTCCGCCAGACCGCCGCCTGGCGCGTGAACCACGGCGGCGTCGCATCCGCCGGTGTGCTGGCCACAGGCGGAAACCTCGTGTTCCAGGGTACGCCGGATGGCAAGCTGGTGGCCTATCGCGCGGACAACGGCCAGAAGGTCTGGTCCTGGCAAGGTCACGACGCGATCATCGCCGGCGCGATGAGCTACATGCTCAAGGGCGAGCAGTACATCGCGGTGCTGGCCGGCTTCGGCGGCTCCAATGCGCTGCACGTGCCGTTCATCAACGCGAAGGTGGGCACGCACGGCCGCATCCTGGTATTCAAGCTCGACGGCAAGGCCACCCTGCCCAGCAATACGAAGCCGGTGCTCAATGCCGTCGTCGCGCCGGACACCTTCACCGATGCCCAGGTGAAGAAGGGCGGTGAACTGTACGGGAACTGCGTGTTCTGCCACGGTTTCGGGCTGCATACGAACAACATGCTTCCCGATCTGCGTCGCTCGCCGATCGCAACGAGCAAGGATGCGTTCGCCGACGTCGTGTTGAAAGGCAGCCGGGAAAACAAGGGAATGCCGAAGTGGGGTGACCAGTTGACGGCGGACGACGCGGAAGCCTTGCGCGCGTTCATCCAGAGCCGTGCGAAGCTGCTCAAGCGCGATCTGGAAGCCGAGAGCAAGGTCTCGCGAAACTGACGCGTACGACCTGAAGCCGGACGAGGGGCGGAGCGACCGCTAGGTCG
>CADEEH010000156.1:2581-7365 GCA_902826305.1 uncultured Burkholderiales bacterium | reverse complement strand
GATCGTGCCGGCGCGAAGCGCCTTTCTGCTCGATCGTCACCACGGACTGCCCGACACGCTGGCCAGCGCGCATGCGTTCGCGGCCGATCCCTGCGCAGGCGTACTCGCGCGGCTCCACACCCATCGCGCCGATGCGATCGCCGGTGCACTGGCGCCGCCCGTACCAGCGGCCGGCCGCGGCGGGCGCTGGTGGATCGCCGCGGCCGTCGCCTGGGTCGCCGTCGCGGCGAGCCATCTCGCCGGACTCGGCACCGTGCCGACCGAGGCGGGCCGATCGGCCTCCGCCGACCTGGGCGACGGCCCACCTGCATTGCCGTCGGCATCCCCGGTTGCCGACGGTGCGTCGCAGCCCGCACGAGGCTCACGGTCGGATATCTCCGGCCTCGACCCTTCCGCCCGCCTCGGACCCGTTGGTGCGCCGGTTGCGTCGACCGCGGGCCGCCCGGCCGACAAGTCCCTGGCACAGCCGTCGCCGGGGTCCTTGCCGGTCCTCGGCAGGATGACGGCGGTCGGCCCCGGGCGCGTCGGGGAAGCAGCGCGGCGCGCCGATACCGCCGAGATCCTGGCCGCACGCGATGACCTCGCGCAGGCGTTGTCCGCGCTGTTCAGGGACGCCGAGCCCGCGCCGGATGACACCACCACACAGGCGGGCGGCATCGGTCTGCCGGAAGCGAAGAAGCCTCGGCGCGTCGAATCACCGCGCGGCGGGTCGGAGGCAGGCCGGACCCATCTGGCCGTCGGCGGAGACACCGGCCAGGGCGAAGTCGCTCCCCTGCGAAGCGAGGGCAATCGCGCAGGCATGCAGCCGCCCCCGGCCGACGGTCGATGGCAAAGCGACAAGTCCGACGAGGCGCCCGGCGGGCGCACGGCCCCGGTCAACGCCTCCGTCGGCAGCCAGGGCGGGGGCGGAGTCGCGCCGCCGGGGCAGTCGTCCGAAGGGGTGCAGGCCGCCGAACTGCGTCTCGGTCCGGAAGTACCCGTCGCCTCCGCGCGGACCACGCCGGCGACGCTCGGGCCTGCGCTCGCACGACGCGGTCCGCCGGGTGAGCGCCTGCGTGAGCGGGTCCCGACGGCGCTGCAGGCGACACGGGTTCCGTTGCCGAACGGTGCCGCGTTTGCCGGGCCGTCGCGGTCGGAATCGGTTCGCGACGACACCCCGCTGTCGGCGGAATACCGCGCGGCCGCGCGTGACTACGCGCTGTCACTCAATCGGAGCCCGTCACGGTGAATCCCGCCGAACTCGAAGTGCAGGTCGCGGCGTTTCGCGACGGCTTCCTGACGACACGCAGCGCGTTGTCCTCGATGATCGTCGGCAACGACGAGGTGATCGACGGCGTGCTCACCTGTCTGCTCGCCGGCGGGCACGGCTTGCTCGAGGGGGTGCCCGGCGTCGGCAAGACCCGTCTCGTGCAGTCGGTGGCCGAAGTGCTTCGGCTTCGATTCTCCCGGATCCAGTTCACCCCGGACCTGATGCCGGGTGATATCACCGGCACGACGATGCTTCGCGACGATCCGTCGGGCAATCGGGTCGCGCGGTTCGAGCCGGGCCCGATCTTCGCGCATCTGGTCCTTGCCGACGAGATCAACCGCGCGACGCCGCGCACCCAATCGGCGCTGCTCGAGGTGATGCAGGAGGCGTCGGTGACCGTCGGCGGCATTACGCACCGGCTGGACCCGCCGTTGTGTGTGCTGGCCACACAGAATCCGATCGAACTCGAAGGGACGTATCCGCTGCCCGAGGCGCAGCTCGATCGATTCCTGTTCAAGCTGTGCATGGCGGTGCCCGGGCTGGACGAGATGCGTGCGATCCTGGACCGGACCACCTCGGCGGATGGCGTCGAGCTCGACGAGGTGCTCGATCGCGATCAGGTGATGGCGATGCGAGCGCTCGCGCGGGCCGTGCCGGTCGCCCCGGCGATCCGGGACTATGCCATCCTCGTCACGCTCGCAACCCAGCCGGGCAGCCCGCATGCGCCCGAGGCCGTTCGCCGCTACGTCCGTTTCGGATCGAGCCCGCGAGGCGCGCAGGCGATCATCCTTGGGGCGAAGGTCCGTGCGCTGACCCGCGACCGGGTCCACGTCGCCAGCGAGGACGTGCGTGCGGTCGCGCTGCCCGCGCTGCGCCACCGGGTCCTGCTCAACTTCGAGGGTGAGGCGGAGCGGATCGACATCGACGATCTGATCGGTCGCGTGCTCGAACACGTCCCGATGCCGCGACCCTGATCGGACCGGGCGGATGCTGCCCATGCTGAGTCCGGAACTGGTGCTGCGGCTCGAGCGATATCGCCTCGGTGCCAACGAATCGGCCGCATCGGTCCGCAAGGGACCGCACGCGTCGCGGGGCACCGGTCGCGGCATGGTGTTCGCCGACTACCGAGACTATCGCGAGGGCGACGATCTGCAGAGTGTCGACTGGCGCGCACTGGCCCGGCTCGATCGCCTGGTGGTCAGGCTGGCGCGCGAGGAGCGCGAGCGACCGTTGTACGTCGTCCTGGACGGCAGTGCGTCGATGGCGTTCGGTTCACCGTCCAAGTTCGACCTCGCCTGCCGGCTGGCGGCGGCGTTGTCCCATGTCGCGCTGGTCGACCTCGACCGCGTCGTCGTCTTCGCGTCGGTCGACGGCCGCATCAGGCAGCTGGGACCGCTGAGAGGACGCGCGCTCACGCATCAGCTGATGACGTTCCTGCGTACTCTGGTGCCGGGCGGCCCGACCGAGTTGACCGCCTGCGTCGGCCCGTTGCTCGCTCGACGCCGCGGCTCGGGAATGGTGGTGCTGATCAGCGATTTCCTCGATCCCGCGGGGTTCGAACCGGCGCTGCAGCGCCTCGCCGGTCAGTCGCACGACGTAGTCGTGCTGCAGTTGGCGGGTCCGGCCGACCATACGGTGCCGGAGGACGGCGAGCTCGTGCTCGTCGATGCCGAGAGCGGATCCAGCATCCGGCGCAACCTGTCTCCGGCGATCGCCGCGGCGTATCACGAAGCGTTCGGGGCGTTCACCGCCGAGCTCGCGTCGGCCTGTCAGCGCCGCGGATTCCGGCACCTGCGTGTCGACGTCGACGGCGCCGACGATGAAGGCTGGCTGCGCGGGCTGGCGCGGCTGCGGGTCCTGGTGTGAACCCGTTCTCCCCGTCCGCGACCGCGCTCGCGGGCTTCGCCAGCGTCGTTTGCTTCGGCATCGTCGCGTTGTATCTGTTCGGCCGGCGCGGTCGGCGCCTGACCGTCCCATCGCTGGTGATCTGGCAGCGGCTGGGTGACACCTCGCCGGCTGCCCGATGGCGTGTGCGCTGGTGGGCGTCGCTGGCCTTGGCCCTGGCCGCCGGCACGCTGACGCTGGCCGCGATGATCCCGTCGACGCTGTTCGCGCCGGTGCCGACGGAGGACTGGCTGCTGATCATCGACACCACGGCATCGATGCACGCGCGTACCGCGGATGGCCGGTCGCGCGTCGAGCACGCGAAGGCGCTGGCGGCGCAGCGACTGGGCGGCGCGCCACCGGGCACGCGCGCGATGCTGGTCGATACGACGTCGCAGTACCGCCGCCGGGCCTGGGAACCGGCACGGACCGTACTGGCCGACATCGACGGCTTCGTTTCACGCCCGCTCGCCCGACGGGGTTCGATGCCCGTGCCGCCGCCCTCCGCGCTGCCTCGGCGGACGATCCTTTTCACCGATGGCGTTGCTCCGCTGGCTCCCGGCATCGACGTCGAGCGGGTCGGCGTGTTCCAGCCGTCGGACAACGTCGGCGTACTCTCGCTGGCCGTCCGTTCTCCGCCCGGCGAGCCCGCCCGGGCGGAGGCGGTACTTCGGATCGTCAACGGCTCGGCCGTGATGAAGACGATCGACGTATCCATCGGTGCCGGCGGCACGCGGCTGACCCGTCGGATCGTCGCCGCCGCCGAAGCGGAGCGAGCCGAATCGTTCGACGTCTCGTCGTTGCCGTCCGGGCCGATCGAGGCGGTGGTGAGCGCCGAAGACGACGCGTTCTCGTTCGACGATCGAGCCTACGCGGTGCTGCCTGAGCGCGAGCCCCTGCCGGTCATGCTCGTGACCGCCGGCGGCACGCGACTGGAGACGGCGCTTCGCTTGCTTCCGGGCATCACCTTGCGTGTCGTCGATCCCGCCCGATTCGAACGCGAAGGCCCGGGCGACGCGGCCCTGCTCGTGCTCGATGCGGTCGGCACGGCACCGGATGCACGTGTACCGTCGATCGTTTTCGGCGGATCGGCCGATGGCGGGGCACCCGTCACCGATCTGCCGGGACCCGTCGCGGTATTGCGTCCCCGGGAGGCCATCGCCTCCGGGGTCGCCTGGGGCGACGTGCACGTGACCCGCGGCCGGGCCACGCGTGCCGGTCCCGGCACGATCGTCGCCGCGGCCCACGACCGCAGCATCGAGCTGGTCGGCTTCGCCGCGGCCACCTCGGACGCCCCCGCTCGCCTCGATATCCGCTTCCGGCTCGAGGATTCCAACCTCGCGACCCAGGGGCGCTTCCCGGCGTTCCTCGGGGCTGCGATCGAGCGATTCGACCTGCGACCCGGCCCCGCGTTGCATGCCCCGGGGCTTGTGACGCTCGGCGCAGATCCATCGTCCGTCGTCCGACATGCCGACGGCATCGCCGTGCCGGTGATCGCAACCGACGAGGGTTTCTCATTCCACGCGGAGACCGTGGGCATCTACACCCTCGACGACCCGGGGGGCCGGCGCCACGTCGTCGTGAGTCACGCCGAAGCGGCGATCTCGCTGATCAACCGGAGTCCGTTCGCGCCGATGGCAGTGCGCGATGA
>CADEEH010000156.1:0-2481 GCA_902826305.1 uncultured Burkholderiales bacterium | reverse complement strand
GATCGTGTCGTCGCTGCTGATCGTCGCGCTCGCCGGGCCCGCTGTCGATCGCACGACCGAGACGGTCGCGGTCGTTCACGCGATCGACGTGTCCACGTCGGTGCCGGTGGATGACGTGCTTCGGACCGCCAGTGCCATCCGGGCGAGCGGACTCGAGGCACGCGCCCGCCATGCCGGCTACGTCCTCTTCGGCGAAGACGCGGTGGCGGTTGCGTCGGCGGACGATCTGTCGGGAGCATTGGCCCTGCGAGACGGCGACGGGCGAAGCGTGCTGCAAGGGCGGGGCGGAACGGACCTCGGGCGCGCACTCGAGACCTCGGCGGCGGCGTTGCCAGCGGCGGGCTGCCGACACGTCGTGTTGGCGTCGGACGGCCGGCACACACGCGGCGAGTTGTGGCCGGTCGTCGAACGCCTGCGCGCATCGGGTGTCCAGGTGCACGGCGTGCCGACGCCGAGCCGACCCGCACGCACCGCCGACATCGTCGAGGTCGGACTGCCCGAGCATCCCCGCGCGGGACGTCGTGTGGCGGTCGAGGTGACGGTGCGGGCGTCCGTGGCGGTGCCCGCACGGCTGGGTATCGGCATCGAGGGTCACGACCTGGCCTGGTCGCCCGCGCCCTTGCCGGCCGGCGACAGTCGATGGCGGTTGGAGGCGCTGTTTTCGCAGCCCGGACTGCATCCGGTGGTTTTGCAGATCGCGTTCGAGGCCGACGACGAGACAGGTACCGGGCCGGTCGTGCAGGATGCCTGGACGACCGAGGTGTCGGTCGACGAGCCGCATCGTGTGCTGCAACTGGCCGACGATCCTGCACGTGTGCGCGGGTTCGCCTCGGTGCTGACGCGGCAGGGCTTCCGGGTGGACACCTGGACGCCTTCGCGGGTCCGGCGGGATCACTTCCGACTCGACGACTACGACACGGTGGTGATGCACGACCCGGCGCGGGATCGTCTCGGCGCCGAACTTCAACGCGAGTTCGAGCGGTACGTGCGCGAAGGCGGCGGGCTCGTCTTCATCGCCGGCGAACGCAGCCACGGTCGCGACGGCTGGACCGGGTCGACGCTCGAACGCCTGCTGCCGGTACGTTTCGTCGGTCCGCGTCGCAAGGATGAACTGGATCTGCTGCTGCTGGTCGATCGCTCCTACAGCATGCGCGGTCCGCGGCTCGAGACGGCCAAGATCGCGACTGTCGCCGCGATCGACGCACTGGAGGATCGCCACCGGGTCGGCGTGATCGCGTTCGACGCCCGTTCACACGAGCTCGTTGCCTTGCAGCGTCGCGCCGATGCTCGTGCACAGCTGGGCCGGGTCGGCGCGCTGACGGCCGAAGGCCAGACCAACCTGTTCCAGGTGCTCTGGGGTGCTTATCTTCGGCTGCGCAACTCGAAGGCGACTCTGCGCCACGTGATCCTGCTGTCCGACGGCAACAGCGCACCGGTCGGCTTCCGCGCACCGCAAGCCGGCGATCCGGTACTCGACGACCAGCCGCCGGACAGCTTCGAAGCGCTCGGTGCGCGGCTCGCGGCGGCTGGCATCTCGGTGTCGACGGTGGCGATCGGCGACGAGCCGAACCTGGACCTGATGGGATTGATCGCGCGCTCCACCGGTGGCAAGGCGTATGTCGCGCAGACGGCCGACCGGGTGCCCGCGCTATTCGCCGGCGAGGCGAAACGCCTGACCGGCGACTCGGTCGTCGAGAAGCGTTTCGTGCCGAAGGTCGTGTTTCCGGCGAACGCGATCGACGGCATCGATGTCGCCCGCGCACCGCCGCTGCTCGGGCTGGCGATCTCGACACCGCGACCCCATGCCGACGTAATCCTCGAGGGCATCGAGCGCAACCCTTTGCTGGTGACCCACCGCTATGGCCTTGGGCAGGTGACCGCCTTCATGGCCGACGTGTCGGGACGGTGGTCCGCGCCCTGGCGGCGCTGGCCGGACTTCGGGCGCTTGTGGGTGCAGACCTTGCAGGCGGGCATGCGCGAACCGGGGACGGACCTGCCGCGGTTCCACGCGACCCCTTCGGTCGATGGCGCGGTCGTGACGCTCGACCTCCCGCAAGCGTGGTTCGCCGGGCGGCGCGACCTCGCACCGGTCGTGTCGCTGGGCAGCTCGGTGGGTGAGCTGGCCCGCCGACCGTTGACGGCGGTCGCCCCGGGCAGATACGTCGCGCGGTTCGAGCACGTGGAGGATCAGGCACGCACGTTGCGCGTGAACTTGGTCGACGGCGGCGGCCTGCCCGATGAGGTGCTCAAGGCGATCGGCCCGCGAACCGTGCGACTGGACGGCGGGCCGCGCCTCAGGGACGTCGCGAAGGATGCCGCGCGCCTGCGGCTGATCAGTGACCGGACCGGGGGGCAGGTGACGCCCGCCATGCCGAAGGTCTTCCCCGCCTGCAGCGACCGTCCGAGGGAACGGCGCTCCCTGGTGCCGTTGCTCTGTGGGGTCGCGTTGCTTCTCTACCTGTCGGAACTCGCCATCCGCCG
>CADEEH010000155.1 GCA_902826305.1 uncultured Burkholderiales bacterium | reverse complement strand
GGCGCGGTCTCGGCGGCGCCGTTCGGCAGCGCGCTGATCACGACGATCTCCTGGATGTACATCCGGATGATGGGGGCCTCGGGCATCCGCAAGGCCACCGAGGTCGCGATCCTGAACGCGAACTACGTCGCGCGCCGGCTCGAGGGTTTCTTCAAGGTCCTCTACACCGGCGAGAACGGCTGTGTCGCCCACGAGTGCATCCTCGATCTGCGGCACCTGAAGACCGACTACGGCATCAGCGCCGAGGATGTCGCCAAGCGCCTGATGGACTACGGCTTCCATGCACCGACGTTGTCGTTCCCGGTGGCCGACACGCTGATGATCGAACCGACCGAATCCGAATCCAAGGCCGAACTCGACCGGTTCTGCGACTCGATGATCGCGATCCACGGCGAACTCGAGGCGATCCGGGCCGGCCGGCTCGATCGTGTCGACAATCCGCTGAAGAATGCGCCGCACACCGCGGGTGAGATCGCCGGTGACTGGTCCCATGGCTACTCGCGCGAACAGGCGGTCTATCCGCTGCCCTTCCTGCGCGATGCGAAATTCTGGCCGAGCGTGAAGCGGATCGACAACGCGGCCGGTGACCGTTCGCTGGTGTGCACCTGCCCGCCGGTGTCGGACTACGCGTCGTGATCGACAACCCTGCGATCGATGCCGTTCTCCTGCACGGCCGCCGCGCCGCCCCGAGATTCCAAGGAAGGTCGCTTTCCATGCGTGTCGCACCCCTGATCCTGATCATCGTCGGCGCGGTGTTCCTCGCCGGCAACCTCGGACTGTTCAGCCTGCACCAGTTGAGCGAACTGCTCAGGACCTGGTGGCCGCTGATCCTGATCGCCGTCGGCATCGGCGGGCTCGTCGGCAACCGGAGGTCACACAAATGACGAACCCCGTCGACCTGCGGCGCGTCCCGCTGGACGCGTTGCATCGTGAACTCGGTGCGAAGATGGGTGCGTTCGCCGGCTTCGACATGCCGATCCAGTATCCGGCCGGCCTGAAGAGCGAACACCTGCAGACGCGCGAACGAGCGGGCCTGTTCGACGTCTCGCACATGGGTCAGTTGAAGGTCACCGCCCGCGACGGTTCACTTGCGACACTCGCGCGGGCCCTGGAGGCGGCGCTGCCGCTGGATTTCGACCTGTGGCCGGTCGGCCAGCAGAAGTACTCGTACCTGCTCAACGAACAGGGCGGCATCGAGGACGATCTGATGCTGGTCCGCCTGGACGACCATGTCCGCATCATCGCCAATGCCGGCAATCGCGACCACGATCTCGCACTGTTCGAGCGGCTGTGCCCGGCGCTGGTCTTCGAATGGATCGATGCGGCGCTGCTCGCGCTGCAGGGCCCCGCGGCCGAGCGGGTGCTGGCGGCGCTCGATCCGAAGGCCGCCGCACTGACGTTCATGCAGGCCGCGGCTCTCGACCTGGCCGGGGCGCCCTGCTTCGCGACGCGGTCCGGCTACACCGGCGAGGACGGCTACGAGATCTCGGTGCCGACAGCCGCCGCCGAGGCGGTTGCGCGCCGCCTGCTGGCCGATCCGAACGTCGGCCCGATCGGTCTCGGTGCGCGCGACACGTTGCGCCTGGAGGCCGGGCTGCCGCTGCATGGCAACGACATCGGGCCGGCGACGACACCGGTGGCCGCCGGCCTGTCGTTCGCGATCCCGAAGTCGCGGCGCACCGGCGGCGCGAAGGCGGGCGGGTTTCCCGGCGCGGCCACGGTGCTGCGCCAGTTCGCCGAGCCACCGTTGCGCAAGCTCGCCGGCCTGGTCTCGTACGACCCGGTGCCGATCCGCGCGCATGCGGTGCTGCTTGACGGCGCCGGCCACACGGTCGGCGAGGTCACCAGCGGCACGGTGTCCCCGACGTTGAATCGCCCGGTGATGCTCGCCTATGTCGACCGCGTGACACTGGAGTCGATCGGCACCACACCGTTGGCCGCGGTGGTCCGCGACAAACGGCCCGCGGTGCATGTGACGCCGCTGCCGTTCGTGCCCAAGCGCTACAAACGCTGATCGACGCCGGCTCATCCACACCGACCCGACCGCCGATCGGCCGTCGGATGCCGGTGGTGCCGGCGCGACCGCCCCGCCCTTTCGGATCGACCGGCGCCGCCGATAACCCGGATGCCACGGCGCGGAGGTCGCGCGGGCATTTCCCGATCGGCAGCGGACATGTTTCCGAAGTTCAAGGATTTGACCCGGGTGATCGGCTGGACGGTCAATACGATCGCCGCGCTGCTCGCGCTGGCGGTGCCGGTCGTCTACCTGCTGACCCACCTGCAATATCAGCGTGGCGAGATCGAATCCGAAGCCAGGCTCAACGCCCAGCTTGCCGCCGAGGTGCTGAGCCTGTATCCGCAGCCGGGAGCGGATCGTGACGGGCGGCTGCGCCGGCTGGTCGACGAGGATGTGGTCTACGAGAAGTTCAATCGCGGCCACGAGCAGCGCTCGATGGTCGATCCGTCCGGCCTGCCGCTGGTGGCGGTCGAGGCGGGCGAGGCGCCCGCGATGCTGGCGGCACCGACGATCGCCGCACGGGCCGACGTGGTCGGCGGCAACGGGCGTGTGTTCGGCGCCTATCGGGTCGAACGTTCGATCCGCCACATCCTGTTCGAGGCGCTCGGGCTGGCGATCCTGACCTCGACCCTGGCCGGCCTGGCGGTGGTCGCGGTCCATCGGATCGCGATCCAACGATTGCGCCAGGCCCAGGCGACGATCCACACCCGGGCGCGCCGCGACGATCTGACCGGCCTGCCGAACCGCGCGGCCGCGATCGCCGAGATCGACCAGCTGATGGCCCGCGCCCGGCGGCGCGGCTGGCAGGTCGCGGTGCTGCTGGTCGACCTCGACCGATTCAAGCTGGTCAACGACGGCCTCGGCCACCAGGCCGGCAACCAGGTGCTGAAGACGGTCGCGGCGCGGCTCACCGCGGCAGTCCGCTCGACCGACCTGGTCGCGCGGATCGCCGGCGACGAGTTCCTGGTCGTACTCGACGGCATCGCCGACCGCGACGTGGTCGAGCGGATCGGCCAGTCGCTGGTCGGCACGTTCGACATGCCGATCCCGCTGGCCAACACCGAGGCGGTGCTCGGCGCGAGTGTCGGTGCGGCGATGTTCCCGGACGATGCCGAGGACGCCGAGAGCCTGATCCAGATGGCCAACACGGCGCTGCATCAGTCGCGGATCACCGAACCAGGCAAGCTGCGTTTCTTCGCCCCGGCGATGAAGGCGGTGCTCGACGAGCGGCTGCAGCTGCAGCAGGCGCTGCGCCAGGCGATCACCCGCAACGAATTTTTCCTGGTGTTCCAGCCGATCGTCGACTTCCGCGACATGAGGACCGTCGGCGCCGAGGCACTGATCCGATGGAACCGGCCCGGCCACGGCGTCGTGCCGCCGGGTGTGTTCATCCCGGCGCTCGAGGACAGCGGGCTGATCATCCAGGTCGGTGAATGGGTGCTCGCCGAGTCCTGCCGCCGGATCAGGCAGTGGCGCGCGACGCTGGCGCCGGACCTGTTCGTCTCGGTGAACGTGTCGGCGCGCCAGTTCCGCGAATCGTCGATCGCCCAGTCGGTCGCCCGGGTGATCCGCGAGGCCGACGTGCCGCCCGAGGCGGTCGAACTCGAACTGACCGAATCGATGCTGTTCGAGAACGACCAGGCCTCGCAGGCCAAGGTCGGCGAACTGAAAGCGATCGGCGTGCGCATCGCCTTGGACGACTTCGGCACCGGCTACTCGTCGCTGAGCCGATTGAAGACGTTGCCGTTCGACATCGTGAAGATCGACCGTTCGTTCGTGATCGACGTGGCCAGCGACCGGCGCGACGCCAGCATCGTCGGCACGATCGTCGCCCTGGCGCGCGGCCTGGACCTTCAGGTCACCGCCGAAGGCGTCGAGACCGGTGAACAACTCGACGCGCTGCGCGAATCGGGCTGCGACCTCGGCCAGGGATACCTGTTCGCCAAGCCGTTGTCGGTCGAGGACTTCGAGAAACGGATGCAGGGAGCGATGACCACACCGGCTGCGGCCGCCGGCCCGACCCAGGTCACGCCGAAGAGCGAAGTGCTGGCGGTCTGACGGCGTGCCCCCCGCGCGGCGGGCGCCGGACGGACTGGTGTGCCCGGCTACCGAACTAGGGAGACGCCGGTTCCTCGCCCGCGTTCTCCGGCGCCTTGCTGCGCGCCTTGACGAATCCCGCGAGCCAGATCCCGAGTTCATAGAGCAGGCACAGCGGGATCGCGAGCATGAACTGCGACAACACGTCGGGAGGCGTCAGCACCGCGGCGACGACGAAGGCGCCGACGACGACGTAGCGACGCGCGTCACGCAGCTGCTGCGGCGTGACCATGCCGAGCTTGACCAGCAGCATCTCGACCACCGGCACCTCGAAGGTCACGCCGAAGCCGAAGAAGATCGCGAGCGTGAAGTCCCAGTACTTCTGCAGGTCCTGCAACGTCTCCGCGCCGGTCTGCGCCGAGAACGCGATGAAGAACTTGTAGGCGGCCGGCAGCACGAACAGGTAGGCGAACGCGATGCCGACGACCAGGAAGAACACGCTGGAGAAGATCAGCGGCAGCGCGAAGCGTTTCTCGTGTTCGTACAGCCCGGGCGCGACGAAGGCCCAGGCCTGGTACAGGATCCAGGGCAACGACATCAGCACCGCGGTCAGGAACGCGACCTTGGTCAGCGTGAAGAACGCACCGGCCTGGTCGGTGAAGATCGGCCGGGTGCCCGCCGGCAGCGCCTGGTACAGCGGCTGCGACAGGAACTTCATGATCTCGCCGGAGAAATAGAAACACACGCCGAACAGCAGCAGCACGACGATCAGCGAGCGGATCAGCCGATCGCGCAGCTCGACGAGGTGCGAGATGAAACTTTCTTCCTGCGGCTGGCTCATTGACTGCCTGGGTTCCCGGTCGACAGTCCGCTCAACGCCGCTTCGGCCGCTTCAGGCCCAGTTCCTTCGCGCGATCGGCGCGACGCTCCCTGATCCGCTCGCGCGTGCGGCGCAATGCGTAGACGCGGTCCCAGTCGGTGGCCGCCTCCGGCTGGCTGCCGCCTGCGCCCTCGAACGATGACGTGATGCCGCCAAGTTCGGTGCGCGCCTCGTCGATCGACGAGGCGACCGACGTCTCGAAGCTGCGCGCCGCATCCTTGACCTCGGTCTGCAGCTTGCGCAATTCCTCGAGTTCCATCTGCCGGTTGATGTCCGACTTGACGTCGTTCACGTAGCGCTGCAACTTGCCGATCCATTCGCCGGCCTGTCGTGCGACCCGGGGCAGCCGTTCCGGGCCGAGCACGACCAGAGCCACCACGGCGACCAGCAGCATTTCGGTGAAACCGATGTCGAACATGACGGGTGGCTGCGGCTCGGTTGCGGGTCAGTGTCGGGTCAGTGGCCGGCAGGATCGTCCAGCCCAGAAAAGACACGAGCGGCCTTGAAGCCGCCCGCGTCGCCACCGGCCCGGTCGCGCGGGCGCCTAGCTCTTTTCCTTGGCATCGACATCGATGGTCTTGGCCGAGGACGATTCGGCGGCGGCCTTGTCGGTGCCCTCCTTGACGCCCTCCTTGAAGCCCTTCACCGCGCCACCCAGGTCCGACCCGATGTTGCGCAGTTTCTTGGTGCCGAACACCAGCATGATGATCACCAGCACGATCAGCCAGTGCCAAATGCTCATCGAACCCATTGATTGATCTCCTGTCGGCGGACTGCCGCGACCGACCGGACCCGGTCCGGCGGCCACGCGGGACCGGTCAGCGTCGGCCCATGCCCCAAAGAGGAACCTGGTCGCCGATCACATGGACGTGAAGATGATACACCTCCTGCCGTCCCACCTTGCCGTTGTTGATGATGACCCGGAAGCCGTCCTGGCAACCCTGTTCGCGGGCCAGTTGCCCCGTCATGCCGAGGATCTTGCCCAGCAGCGCCTGATGGCGCATGTCGGTGTCGTACAGATTCTCGACATGGATCTTGGGCACGATCAGGAAATGCACCGGCGCCACCGGCTGGATGTCGTGGAACGCGAAGACATCCTCGTCCTCGTACACCTTGCGGCTGGGTATCTCGCCGCGGGTGATCTTGCAGAAGATGCAGTCCGGCTTGGTCGTCATTCACCACGCTCCCTGGCCTTGCGCACGGCCTTTTCCTCGATGCCCGAAGTGCCTTCCCGCCGCTCGAGTTCGGCGAGCACGTCCCGCGGCGACAGCCCGTAGTGGGCCAGCATGATCAGGCAATGAAACCACAGGTCGGCGGTCTCGGCGACGATCCGCTCGGCCTGGCCGTCCTTGGCCGCCATCACGGTCTCGGTCGCTTCCTCGCCGATCTTCTTCAGGATCGCGTCCGGCCCCCGGGCGAGCAGCCGGGCGACATACGAACGCTCCGGATCACCACCGCGCCGCGCCTCGATCACCGCGGCCAGGCGCATCAACGTGTCGCCGCCCGACCGGCCGCCATCCGATCCGTCACTCATCACCCGCCTCCGTGATAGATCGTCGCCGGATCCTTCAGTGGCGCCTCGGTGACCTGCCAGCGGCCGTCCTGCAACCGGTGGAAGAAGCAATGGGCGCGCCCCGTGTGGCAGGCGATCCCGCCGACCTGTTCGACCAGCAGCACGACGGTGTCGCCGTCGCAGTCGAGCAGGATCTGCCGCACATGCTGCACGTGGCCGGATTCCTCACCCTTGCGCCACAACCGTCCGCGCGAACGCGACCAGTAGACCGCCCGGCCGCTGGCGGCCGTCTCGGCGAGTGCATCCCGGTTCATCCAGGCCAGCATCAGCAGCTGGCGGGACTGTGCGTCCTGCGCGACCGCCGGCACCAGCCCGTCGGCATCCCACCTGACCTGGTCGAGCCAGCCGTCGGCCCCTGACTTCCCATCCATGTCGCAGCGTCCGTTCCGCGGTCATTCCTGCCGTACACGCACGCCGCGGGCGGCGAGGAACCGCTTGGCCTCGCCGACAGTGTATTCCCCGAAGTGGAAGATGCTGGCCGCCAGCACCGCGTCGGCATGCCCCTCGACGATGCCCTCGGCCAGGTGTTCCAGGCCGCCGACGCCGCCGGAGGCGATCACCGGCACACCCACCGCGTCGGACACCGCGCGGGTCAGCGCGAGGTCGAATCCGGCCCGCGTTCCGTCGCGGTCCATGCTGGTGAGCAGGATCTCGCCCGCGCCGAGGCGTTCGACCCGCTGCGCCCACTGGACCGCATCGAGCCCGGTCGTCCGGCGACCGCCGTGGGTGAATACCTCCCATCGACCCGCCGGGTCGACCTGCTTCGCGTCGATCGCACAGACGATCGCCTGCGCGCCGAATCGGCGGCTCGCCGCCTCGATCAGGCCGGGATCCTGGATCGCGGCGGTGTTGATCGACACCTTGTCGGCGCCGGCCGACAGCAGCCGGCGCA
This sequence comes from uncultured Burkholderiales bacterium, assembly GCA_902826305.1. GTDB lineage: Bacteria > Pseudomonadota > Gammaproteobacteria > Burkholderiales > Burkholderiaceae_E > CADEEH01. Next base: position 3,973 of record CADEEH010000155.1, on the reverse strand, counting down.
CGTCCTCGACGCTGCGCACGCCGCCACCGACCGTCAACGGAATGAACACCTGTTCGGCCACCGACTCGATCACGTGCAGGATGATGTCGCGTTCGTCGCTGGAGGCGGTGATGTCGAGGAACGTCAGTTCGTCGGCCCCCTGCTCGTCATAACGGCGCGCGATCTCGACCGGATCACCGGCGTCACGCAGCTCGACGAAGTTGACCCCCTTGACCACACGGCCAGCGGTCACGTCGAGGCAGGGAATGATCCGTTTGGTCAGCAATGGGAGCGTCCCGATGTCGGTGCCTGGCGGGCGACGGATGCAGCCGCCCTCGGTCGGATGGTACCTGGGCGAACAAGGCACCCGTGCGACGGCACGAGCGGCCCGCGCCGTCGTCCGCTTCAGGCCGGATCGGCCTCGTCGGGCTCCTGCAGCGCGTCGGCCCGGGCGAGTGCGGTCCTGAAGTCGAGCTGACCCTCGTACAGTGCACGGCCCAGGATCACACCTTCGACGCCTTCGGCCTCGATCGCACACAGGCGCTCGATGTCCTGCAGGCTCGCGACGCCGCCCGAGGCGAACACGGGGATGCGCAGTTCCCTGGCCAGGCGCACGGTCGCGTCCACGTTGACGCCGGTCATCATCCCGTCACGACCGATGTCGGTGTAAATCACCGCCTCGCAGCCGTAGTCCTCGAACTTGCGCGCGAGGTCGAGCACGTCGTGTCCGGTCAGTTTGCTCCAGCCGTCGGTGGCGACCTTGCCGTCCCTCGCATCGAGCCCGACGATCACGTGCCCGATGAACGCGCCGCAGGCGTCGTGCAGGAATCCCGGGTTCTTGACCGCGGCGGTGCCGATGATCACGTAGCCGATCCCGTCGTCCAGGTAACGCTCGATCGTGTCCAGGTCGCGGATGCCGCCGCCGAGCTGGATCGGGATCTCGTCGCCGACCTCGGCGACGATCGCCTTGACCGCCGCTTCGTTCTTCGGCTTGCCGGCGACCGCGCCATTCAGGTCGACCAGATGCAGGCGGCGGGCTCCCTGGTCGACCCAGTGCCGAGCGACCGCGGCCGGATCCTCCGAGAAGACCGTGGCATCGTCCATGTCGCCCTGGCGCAGCCGTACGCAGCGACCGTCCTTCAAGTCGATGGCGGGGATGAGGAGCATGTGTTTCGGCGCGCGAAGGGGATGGAACCGGGGGAGGCAGCGGGTTGGCGGAGTTGCCGTGCAGCGAGTTGACTGTAGCGAGTTGCCTGTAGCGAAGTGCCGGGTAGCGAATTGCCGTGTAGCGAAGGTCGGCGGCGTCAGGGACACCAGTCGATGAAGTTGCGGTACAGCCTGAGCCCGTGGGCGGCGCTCTTTTCCGGATGGAACTGGGTCGCGAAAATATTATCGCGGGCCACCGCGCAGGTAAAGGTGATCCCGTAGTCGGTTTGTCCGACGATGTCGTCGGCGCGCAGCGGCTCGGCGTAGTAGCTGTGCACGAAGTAGAAGTACGAGCCGTCGGGCACACCGTTCCACACCGGGTGCGCGCCGGCCTGCCGCACCCGGTTCCACCCCATGTGCGGCACTTTCAGCCGCGTACCGTCGAGCGGGTCGAGCGCGGACAGCGGAAACCGGGTGACCCGACCGGGCAGCACCGCGAGACCTTCGGTCGGCCCCTCGGCGCTCGAATCGAACAGCATCTGTTCGCCGACACAGACGCCGAACAGCGGCCGGTCGGCGGCGACCTTCAGCACCGCGTCGCGCAGTCCCGCGCGCTCCAGGTAGGTCATGCAGTCGGGCATCGCCCCCTGCCCCGGGAACACGACCCGGTCGGCGTCGAGGATCGCGGCGGCGCTCGAGGTGACGGTCACCCGCACCTCGGGGGCGACATGCTCCAGCGCCTTGGCCACCGAGCGCAGGTTGCCCATGCCGTAGTCGACGACGGCGATCGTGGTCATCGCGGGCGGTTCTGCAACGCGGCCACGGCGCTTTGCCGGTCGAAGCCCGCGGGGACGGCAAGGCACGTGATCCGCGGTGTTGCCTCATCGCGCCTCGGCGCGTCGTGAACCCGATTCATACCCCGACCGACTCCTAGAGCGTTCCCTTCGTCGAGGGCACCCGATCGGCAGCACGGGGATCCGCCTCCACCGCCATCCGGAACGCACGCGCGAAGGCCTTGAACACGGTCTCGCACTGATGATGGGCGTTGTCGCCGCGCAGGTTGTCGACATGCAGCGTCACCTGTGCATGGTTGACGAAGCCCTGGAAGAACTCATGCGCGAGGTCGACGTCGAAGGCACCGATCGCCGCCCGCCGGAAGTCCACGTGCCAGCTCAGGCCCGGACGGCCGGAGAAATCGATCACCACCCGCGACAGGGCCTCGTCCAGCGGGACGTAGGCGTGACCGTAGCGCCGGATGCCCTTCTTGTCGCCGATCGCCGCGGCGACCGCCTGGCCGAGCGTGATGCCGATGTCCTCGACCGTATGGTGGGCATCGATGTGCAGGTCGCCGTGGGCCTCGATGTCGATGTCGACCAGGCCGTGACGGGCGAACTGGTCGAGCATGTGGTCGAGGAACGGCACACCGGTGGCCAGCCGCTGGCGACCGGTGCCGTCGAGATCGATGCGGACACGGATGTCGGTCTCGGCGGTCTTGCGGTGGATGTCGGCGGTTCTCATCGGTGCGGCCATCGCGTCGGGCTGTCGCAGCGCCCGGTCGGTGCTGTCGTCATGACAGCGACGCGGCCAGTGCGTCGAGCAGCGTCTCGTTCTCCTGCGGCGTGCCCACGGTCAGCCGCAGGCAGTCGGTCAGCAACGGATGCATTCTACCGACGTCCTTGACCAGCACGCGTCGCTCGCGCAATCGTTGCATCACCGTCGGCCCCTCGGCCACCCGGATCAGCACGAAGTTGGCCCGCGACGGGTACACGGTGACGCCGGGCAGCCCGGCCAGCGACCGGGCCAGCGACGCGCGGTCCTCGCGCAAGCGGGCCGCCTGGGCATCGAGCACGTCGATGTGCTCGAGCGCGAACAGCGCCGCCGCTTCGGTCAGCACGCTGACGTTGTACGGCGGACGTACCTTGTCGAGTTCGGCGATCCAGGCCGGCGCGCCGGCCAGGTAACCGAGCCGGATGCCGGCCAGTCCCATCTTGGAGACGGTGCGCATCACCAGCAGGTGCGGAAACTCGGCCAGTCGAGGCATCCACGAGTCGATCGCAAACGGCTGGTACGCCTCGTCGATGACCACGAGCCCCGGGGCCGCGGCCAGGATCGCCTCGATGTCGGCGTCGTCGAAACAGTCGCCGGTCGGATTGTTCGGATACGGGAGGTAGACGATCGCCGGCCGCTGCGCCGAGATCGCCGCCAGCATCGCCTGCCGGTCGAGCAAGAAGTCCGGCCCGAGCGGCACCGGCACGAACCGGCTGCCGGCCAGCCGCGCCGACAGGTCGTACATCACGAACGAGGGCGCCGGCGCGAGCACCGCAGCCCCGGGCGTCGCGGTGGCCACCGACAGCATCGTGATCAGCTCGTCGGAGCCGTTGCCCAGGATCAGGTCGCTGCCGGCGGGAACCCCGAGCCGTTCGCGGATCGACGCCTTCAGTGCCTGGTAGGTCGGCACCGGATACCGGTTCAGCGCGACCTCGGCGAGTCGCCGGCCGAGCGCCTCGCGCAGGCCGGGCGGCAGCAGGTAGGGATTTTCCATCGCGTCGAGCTTCACGAAGCCCGACGCATCGGGCACGTGATAGGCCGACAGCGCGCGGATCTCGGGGCGCAACACCGCGAGACGGGATTCGAGCGGCCGATCGTCCATCACGGTGCCTTCGCGGCCGGAGCCGACGCGACCGGTCGTTCCCTGTCGTCGCCCGCGGCCCGCAGTCGTAGCCGCGCGCTGGTCGCATGCGCCTGCAGGCCTTCGCCGTCGGCCAGCGTCGCCGCGATCCGGCCGAGCGACTGCGCGCCGGCCGCCGAGACCTGGATCAGGCTCGAGCGCTTCTGGAAATCGTAGACC
>CADEEH010000154.1 GCA_902826305.1 uncultured Burkholderiales bacterium | reverse complement strand
TGGCCCAGGGCGGCCAGCTGATGACCACCACCGACGTCGACAACTGGCCCGCCGACGCCGACGGGGTCCAGGGGCCGGAGCTGATGGAGCGGTTCCGCCGGCACGCCGAGCGTTTCGGCACCGAGATGATCTTCGACCACATCCACACCGCCGCGCTGCGCGACCAGCCGCTGCGGCTGGTCGGGGACTCCGGCACCTACACCACCGACGCGCTGATCATCGCCACCGGCGCCTCGGCCCGCTACCTGGGCCTGCCGTCGGAACAGTCGTTCATGGGCAAGGGTGTCTCGGCCTGCGCCACCTGCGACGGATTCTTCTACCGCGGCAAGGACGTCTGCGTGATCGGCGGGGGCAACACCGCGGTCGAGGAGGCGCTGTACCTGTCCAACATCGCCCGCAAGGTGATCGTCGTGCATCGCCGCGACAAGTTCCGGGCCGAGCCGATCCTGATCGACAAGCTGATGGACAAGACCCGCACTGGCAACGTCGAGGTGCGCTGGTTCCACGAGCTCGACGAGGTGCTGGGCGACGAGACCGGGGTCACCGGCGTGCGGCTGCGCGACAGTCGCACACACACCCGTACCGACCTGGCGCTGCACGGCGTGTTCATCGCGATCGGCCACACGCCGAATACCAGCCTGTTCGCCGGCCAGCTCGAGATGGCCAACGGCTATATCGTGACCCGTGGCGGCCTGACCGGCCAGGCGACCGCGACCAGCATCCCCGGCGTGTTCGCCGCCGGCGACGTCCAGGACCATGTCTATCGGCAGGCGATCACCAGCGCCGGCACCGGCTGCATGGCGGCGCTCGACGCCCAGCGCTACCTGGAGAGCCTGGAGACGAGCCCCGTCGAGGCGACCGGCCAGCCGGCGCCCACCGAGAACGCGGCCGCCTGAGACCATTGAACCGCGGCCTGGGTCGTGCTGGCGACGGAGCGGACGGTGATGGCCAAGGGCTTCGACGAGTTGCACACGCTGCGCGACGAGCTGCGCCGGCGCGCCCGCGAGGAAGCGGCCGAACGCGCGCGGCGCGAGGCCGCTGCCGCCGAGGCGGCCCGCGAGGCGGGATTGTTTCGTGCCGCGGTCGCCGACGCGGTGCCGCTGCCGACCAGTGATCGGGTGATCCACCCGCCGCCGGCAAGGAAACTGCTGCCGAGGCAACGCGAACTCGACGAACAGGCGGCGCTGGCCGCGTCACTGTCCGACGAGATCGACATCGAGCGCCTGCTCGACACCGATGACCGGCTGTCGTATCGTCGCCCCGAACTCGGCCCCGACGTCGTGCGTCGCCTGCGGCGCGGCGAGTGGGTGGTCCAGGAGCAGATCGACCTGCACGGACTGCGTGTGGTCGAGGCGCGCGACGCACTGACGTCGTTCCTGGCCCAGGCGATCCGGCGTGAACGGCGTTGTGTGCGCGTGATCCACGGCAAGGGACTGGGCTCGGCGGGGCGCGAGCCGGTGCTCAAGGGCAAGGTGCTGCGCTGGCTGATCCAGCGCGACGAGGTGCTCGCGTTCTGCCAGGCGCGGCCAACCGACGGCGGCAGCGGCGCGTTGATCGCGCTGTTGCGAGGAGCTTAGGCGAAGCGATGGAACTCGATCTGCAGCGTCTGGTCACCGACCCGAACCTGCTCCAGCACGTCCCCGACCTGGCGCTCGCGGGCGCGCTGGCCTGGGGTGCCGGGCTGCGTCTGTACCTGGTGCTGTTCCTGTTCGGGCTCGCCGGACACTACGGCTGGTGGCCGCTGCCCGAACACCTGACCGTGATCCAGCATCCGCTGGTGCTCGGTGCGGCCGGATTCATGGCCACGGTCGAACTGTTCGCCGACAAGCTCCCGTGGCTGGATTCCGCCTGGGATGCGTTGCACACCTTCATCCGGATTCCCGCCGGCGCCGCACTCGCCGCGGCGGTCTTCGGCGATGCGGGATCGGCGACCGCACTCGCGGCGGCGCTGCTCGGCGGTTCACTGACCGCCGCCACCCACTTCACCAAGGCCGGTACCCGCGCGGTGGTCAACACGTCACCCGAGCCGTTCACCAACACCCTGGTGTCGCTCGGGGAGGATGCCGCGGTCGTCGGCGGCACCTGGATCGCGACCCAGTACCCGGTGCTTTTCCTGGTGCTGCTGGTCGTGTTCCTGGTGATCGCAGTGATCGTGCTGCGCCTGTTGATCCGCGGTGTGCGGCGGATCGCGGCGACCTTGGGCGGGCAGGCGCAACAACCGACCTGAGATCGCCCTGAGAAGGACCTGAACCGCCCTGGAGGGCGACCCGAGGCCGACCCCGAGGCCGCCCGGCGGCGACCGCGGCGCCGTCAGATCGCGCTGTCGCCGGTCTCGCCGGTGCGGATGCGGACCACCTCGAGCACTTCGGTCACGAAGATCTTGCCGTCGCCGATGCGGCCGGTCCGCGCGGCGCGGGTGATGGCCTCGATCGCACGCTCGGTCGACTCGTCCGGCACGATCGCATCGACCCGCACCTTCGGCAGGAAATCGACCACGTATTCGGCGCCCCGATACAGCTCGGTGTGGCCCTTCTGGCGACCGAAGCCCTTGACCTCGGTGACGGTCAGGCCGCTGACGCCGACCTCGGCGAGTGCCTCGCGCACCTCGTCGAGCTTGAACGGCTTGATGATGGCGGTGATCTGTTTCATGGGGCCTCCTGAAGTTCAATCCCTGAATTTCGACGTGATCGGATAACGCCAGTCGCGGCCGAAGGCCCGCTCGGTGATGCGGATGCCGACGGGCGCCTGGCGGCGTTTGTATTCGCTGATGCGGATCAACCGCACGACCCGCTCGACCGCATCGGCCGGAAGACCGGCGGCGATGATCTGTGCGGGTGACAGGTTGTCCTCCATGTACATCTGCATGATGCCATCGAGGACCTCGTAGGGGGGCAGTGAATCCTGGTCGACCTGGTCGGGCTTGAGCTCGGCGCTCGGCGCCCGGGTGATGATCCGATCCGGTATCACTTCGACGGCGCGATTGCGATACCGGGCCAGCCGATAGACCATCGTCTTGGCGATGTCCTTGATCACCGCGAAACCGCCGGCCATGTCGCCGTACAGCGTGCAGTACCCCACCGCCATCTCGGACTTGTTGCCGGTGGTCAGCACGATCGAGCCGTATTTGTTCGACAGTGCCATCAGCAGCGTGCCGCGGATGCGCGCCTGGATGTTCTCCTCGGTGGTGTCGGCGGCGAGGCCGGCGAACTCGCCGGCGAGTGTCTCCTCGAACGCGCGGGCACACGACGCGATCGGGATCTCGTCGTAGCGCACGCCCAGCCGCGAACACATGTCGCGCGAGTCGATCAGCGAGATGTCGCGTGTATACGGCGAGGGCATCATGACCGCCCTCACCTTGTCCTTGCCGAGTGCATCGACGGCGATCGCCAGCGTCAGTGCCGAATCGATGCCGCCGGACATGCCCAGCAGCGCGCCGGGAAAGCCGTTCTTGCCGAGATAGTCGCGCACCCCGAGCACCAGCGCCTGGTAGATCTGCGCCTCGAGTTCCAGCGGCGGCTCGATCCGCGACGGGGTCGACCGGCCGTCGGCGGCCAGATCGACGGCGAGCAGATCGGCCGCGAACGAGCGCCCCTGTGCCAGCAACCCGCCGCCGGCGTCGAGAGCGAACGACAGGCCGTCGAACACCAGTTCGTCCTGCCCGCCGACCAGGTTGGCGGCGACCATCGCGAGGCCCTCGCTGCAGACGTTGTCGCGTGCCACCTCCAGGCGCTGATGCTGCTTGTCGATGTGGTACGGCGACGCATTGAGCACCAGCAGCACGTCCGCGCCGGCGGCACGGGCGCGGCGGGGAACCTGGCCGAACCAGAAGTCCTCGCAGATCGCCACGCCGAAGCGCAGGCCGTCGCGTTCGAAGACCAGCGGCTCGTCGCCCGGCACGAAGTAGCGCTGCTCGTCGAACACCGCGTAGTTCGGCAGGTCGTGTTTGTGGTATTCGCCGATCGTGTCGCCCGCGCGCAGCACGACCGCGGCGTTGAACGCGCGGCCGTCGCGGCGGATCGGCAGCCCGAGCACGAGGTCGAGGTCCAATCCTCGGGTCTGACGCCGGATCTCGTCGAGTGCGGCCGCACTCCTGTCATAGAATGCCCCGCGCAGCAGCAGGTCCTCCGGCGGATAACCGGTCAGCGACAGTTCCGGCGTCAGCAGGATCCGCGCGCCGTCGGCGAACGATCGGCTCGCGGCCTCGACGATCCGCTGCACGTTGCCTTGGAAGTCGCCGACGGTCTGGTTCAACTGTGCGACGGCGATGCGCATTCGGGGGGCCTCGACCCTGGGAGGGTTCATCAGTGTATCGCACGCGGATCGTCGATCGCCTCGACGGGGTCGGCACCGGACGCTGGAACGATCTGCTCGCCCGCGACCGGGGCACACGCTGCGACGATCACGTGCACGATGCACTGCATCCGTTCCTGCGTCATGAATTCCTGCACACACTCGAGGACACCGGCTGCGTCGGCCCGGGGACCGGCTGGCAACCCGAGTTCCTGGTGCTCGAGGACGAGGCCGGCGCACTCGCGGCCGCAGTGCCGATGTACCGCAAGACCCATTCGTTCGGCGAGTACGTGTTCGACTGGGCCTGGGCCGACGCCTACCGTCGTCACGGGCGTCGCTACTACCCGAAGCTGGTCGCCGCGGTACCGTTCACACCGGTCGCCGGTCCGCGGCTGATCGCGGTCGACGACAACGCCGCGCAGGCGGCCGCACGGGCGCTGCTCGAACACGCGCGCTCGGCGCGGGTATCGTCGCTGCACGTGCTGTTTCCGCGCGGCATCGACGAACCGCTGCTGGCGGCCGGCGGCATGATGATCCGCCACGGTGTCCAGTTCCAGTGGTGCGACCCGGGCTGGCGCGACTTCGACGATTTCCTCGGCTCGCTGACCCAGCCCAAGCGCAAGAAGATCCGCGCCGAGCGGCGCAAGGTCGCGCAGGCCGGTGTCACCTTCGATCGGCTCGTCGGCGGGCAGATCGGTGCCGAGGACTGGATCTTCTTTCATCGCTGCTACTGCCGCACCTACGAGCTGCACCGGTCGTCGCCGTATCTGACGCAGGAATTCTTCCTGCGGCTCGGCGAACGGATGCCCGAGCAACTGGTGATGGTGATCGCCCGCCGGCTGGGTCGGCCGATCGCCGCGAGCCTGCTGGTGCGCGATGACCGGCGCCTGTACGGACGCTACTGGGGCGCACTCGAGACGATCGACTGCCTGCATTTCGAGACCGCGTATTACCAGGCGATCGAGGCGGCACTGAGCCTGGGCATCCGCGTGATCGAAGGCGGCGCCCAGGGTGAACACAAGCTGGCGCGCGGGTTCGTGCCGGTGCCGACGCGTTCGGCGCATTGGCTGGCCGAGCCGGCGTTCGCCGATGCGGTCGACCGGTTCCTCGCCGAGGAACGCGAGGCGGTGGGGATGTACCTGGACGATCTCGGCGAACACGTCGCGTATCGCGACCGCTGAGCCGGCTCGGATCGGGCGGGCCGGGCCGCGTCGGCCCGCGCGCCTCAGAAGTGGGGCTTCTTCTTCGCGTGTTTGTAGCGGTCGATCCCGGCGACGATCTCCTCGGCGGCGTCTTCGGGCCCACCCCAGCCGAGCACCTTCACCCACTTGCCCTTCTCGAGATCCTTGTAGTGCTCGAAGAAGTGCTGGATCTGCGCCAGGCGCTCGGGTGCGAGATCGGACGCCTTCTTCCAGTGCTTGTAGATCGGCAGCACCTTGTCGATCGGCACCGCGACGAGCTTCGCGTCACCGCCGGCCTCGTCTTCCATCTTCAGCACGCCGAGCGGGCGGCAGCGCACGACGGCACCGGTGGTGACCGGGAAAGGGGTGATCACCAGCACGTCGACCGGATCGCCGTCGTCGGCGATCGTGTGCGGGATGTAGCCGTAGTTGCAGGGATAGTGCATCGAGGTCATCATGAACCGGTCGACGAACAACGCGCCGGTCTCCTTGTCGACCTCGTACTTGATCGGATCCGCATTCATCGGGATCTCGACGATCACGTTGAAATCGGTCGGAATGCTCCGCCCGGAATCGACTCGGTCGAGGTTCATGGTTCACTCCCTGGAGAAAGGTTCCGGGCCGCGCGGCCACACGGCCGTGCTGGCGGAGAACGGCAGCGATTGTACCTGCTGCGACGAGGCGACTCCGGCGTGCCCCGTTCGTCAGGCCGGCGCGGGCAGCGCCTTCGGGCGCCGGTTCGTGGTGTCACCCAGCGAGCCCTGGACCGCGAGCCGCGCGGCCGCCTCGAAGTGCTCGCCCGCCGCGTCGGGGCGGCCCATCGCCTCGTAGGTGTCGGCGAGCATCACGTGGGCCTCGGGTTGCGGATCGAGCCGCAGGCTGTGCAGCAGGTACTCCTCGGCCTTGCCCCAGAGTGCCTGCGCCGCGCACAGCCGGCCGAGTGCGAGCAGCAGCGACGGTTCCTCGCCATAACGCTCGCGCCACTGCTCGACGCGGGCGATCCGGTCGCGCAACGACACCTCGTCCAGTCCGGCGTAGGCCTGCAGCAGCCGCGGCGCGATCTGCTGGTCGAGTGCGGCCTCGAGCAGCCGCTGGGCCTGCGCCGGGTCGCCGGTCCGCGCGAAGGCGAGCGCGGCCGCTTCGGCGATCTCGGGTTGGGTGCGCTCGTCGCCGCGCAGGCTCGACAGCAGTTCCTTGAGCCGGACCGGTTCGCCGGTGCGCCGGGCGAAAAGCGCCCGGCAGGCGCGCGTCTTCAGGCCGCGGACCGCGCTCGGATGCAGCGCATCGCGTTTCTCGAGCTGGCGCAGCGTGGCCAGCATCTGGTCCCAGTCCTCGGACGCCTCGTAGGCGCGCAGCGCGATGCGCAGCGAGTGGATGTGGCGTGCGCCGCGACCGTGCAGATCGCGGACCGCGTCGATCGCGGCGGCCGGGTCGCGGTCCTCCATCGCCAGCTCGGCCCGCGTGACCAGCTGGGCATGCAGCGCCGTCGGTTCGGTGTCGGCGGCATCCAGCCACTTGTCCCGACGCTCGGGTTCGCGCAGCCGGTGCGCGGCCCGCGCGGCGATCAGCGCCGCCGGCCCGCTGAACGACGGATCCTGGCGCGCGTTCTGCGCCAGCCGTTCGGCACGACCGAAGCGACCCTCGAACAGCGCGAGCACGCTGTCGCGAAGCGCGAACGCGGCCTCGTCGCGCTCGCGTCGCACCCGGTATTCACGCACACGCTCCGGCAGCCTGAGCGCGGTGGCCAGGCCAACCAGCAGCAGGTGCACGACCAGGAAGGTGCCGAGGATCACCAGCAACGCGAGGTTGATCGAGACGTCGATCCGATACGGCGGCCACACGATCGCGACGTTGCCCTGGTTGACCTTCAGCAGCATCGCCAGCCCGACCGCGAACGTGACCAGCAGCAACGTCCAGATGATCGAGCGCATGGTGCCCCGGCCCCGCCGCCTTCAGCGCTGCTCGCGCGCCGAGCGTGCGCTGCGGACCGCGTTCAGGCTGTCCGACAGCCCGGGCACCTCGACCGACACCTGGCTCGACTGCAACTGCTGCAGCGACGTCAGCACGTTGCCCACGCCGCGGCTCTGCCGATCGTAGTAGGTGCCGATCCACTTCGACGCACGCTCCAGGTCGGCGCGAAACACCGTCTGGTTGCGCGACAGCAGCGCGAGTCGCGCCCCGAGCAGGGTCAGGCGCAGGTTCTCGCGCACGAAGTACGACTGCTCGGGCGCCAGCAGCGCGGCCTCCGGCGCATCGAGCCGGCGTACGCGGAACAGGTCCTGGAACTCCCCGCGCAGCGAATCCCATCCGCGTCGACCCCGCGAGGCGAGGCGATCGAAGGTCGCGCCGGCACCGTCGGTCTCGGCGGCATCGGCAGGCGGCTCGAGCACGACCGACGGGGCGGCGGTTGCGCTGGCCAGCATCGGCAGGGTGTCGATGGCCTGGATCAGCGTGTCGATGCGCAGTGCCAGCGAGGTCAGGTCGACCGCCGGCACCGATTTCAGGCGGTCGATGTCGCGTTCGACGACCCGACGCACGTTGATCAGCACCGGTTCGCTCGAACGCTTGAGCCGGTCCTCGGCCTCCTGCATCGCGGCCAGCGCACCCTGGACGTTGCCGCCCAGCACCAGCTGCTGCGCGGCCAGCGACACCGAGGTCTCGACGTCGGCGAGGACCACGTCGATGCCGTCGCTGGCGATGTCCTTGTAGCGGCGCTCGAGCTGAACCTGCTGGCCGATCGCCTCCGACAGCTTGTTCTCGATCACCGCCGCACGGTTCTGCACGTCGCGCAGCGCGTCGTTCGACAGCCTGAGCTGCTGCTCGACCTCGATCACCCGCTGCTCACCGGTCTGCAGTCGACGGGCCGCCTCGCGCTCGAGACGATCGGCGCGTTGCCAGCCGAGGATCGCCGCACCGACGCCGAGCACGAGGGCCACCGTCGCCAGGATCGTGCCGATCCCGAAGCGGGCCCGGGACCACGGGCGTCCGGTCGCGGCGATGACACCTGCCGCGGTCGCGGCGCGGGCGGATTCGACGGCCGCGGGCTCCAGCGGGTGCGCCGGCGCAGGCGCCTGGTCCACGGGTGCGCCGGCCGTGTCGCCCGAGGTGTCCGCCGGCGTTGTCGCCCGGTCGGGTGGTGATGATCGGGTCGATGGATCGGCCGGCGAATTGGTGACCGCCGCCGTATCGCTGCCCGCGGGACCGGACGGATTCGCGTCCGGTCCACCCGTCGAGGCACCCGATGCGGCGGCATCGATCGCCTCACCGGGCATCGACGACGGCCGTGCGGACGAGCCCGAATCGGCGGGACCGGGGGTTGGTGGCGCGGCGCCGCTGATCGCGCTCGGGGCGACCGGGCTACCTCTGCCGCCGGGCATGATGCCGTCGCCGACGGTGCTGGTTGTCGCGGTCATGATTGAATCGATTCTAACCCTGCGTCGCAGCAGCGAGACCGCGCTCGAGGGCCGCGTCGCCCGGTTCGATCTCGGTCACCCGCCGCCAGCCGGCCTCGGTCAGCGCCGCACCGATCCGCGGATGGATCGCCAGCACCGGCTGCGCGTGGGCCCAGGATGCCACGCCGAGCTCGTCGAGCAGGCCGCCAAGCCGGGCCACGGTCGCGCTCTGCGTGACCACGAACACGGCCCGGCCCGCGTCGCCGGCCACCGACCGCAGGCGGCCCAGGGTGCCGGCGTCCGGGACGTTCGGTCGTGTCGTGTAGACGATGGCCTCGTCGACCCGCGTGCCGCGATCCCGAAGTCGTGTGATCCAGTCCTCGCGCCCACCCTCACCCTTGACGACGAGGACACTGTCCGGGGCGATCGCCGTGAAGCTTTCGCCGTCGATCAGGGTATGGGCATCGTAGGGGGCATGCTGCGGCGTGACCAGCCGGCGCGCCTGCGGATCGACGCCGTGGGCGGCGAGCGCCGCGGCGGTGCCAGGGCCGATCGCGGCGAACACGGTCGTCGCCGGCCAGTGCGCCGCCGGCGAACGTGCGAGCAGGCTCGCGACCGCGTCGACCGCCGCCGGGCTCACGAAGAGCACCATCTCGTGTGTATCGGTGGCATCGAGCAGCGCACGCAGGTGTGCATCGTCGGTGCACGTGGTGATCCGGGTCAGCGACAGCAACAGCACCTCGCACCCGTCGCGTTGCCGCAGCCGGGCGGCGATCGCCTCGCTACGCGGGGCCGGCTGGGTCAGGACCACGCAGGTCATGAACGAAGACCGACGCGCCCTGGTCGAGCAGACGCTGCGCGGCGAGCTCGCCGCAGGCTTCGGCGGCGGCCACCGATGTGTCCTCGGTCTGCGCGCGCGACTCGAGGATCGACGCACCGTCGATCGTCGCCACCCGGGCGATCAGCTCGATGCCGCCGTGCGGACGCGGACGCGCGTAGGCGGCCAGCGGCACCCGGCAGCTGCCACCGAGCACGCGCGAGACCGCGCGCTCGGCGGTGACACAGACCAGCGTCGTTGCGTCGACCATCGGTGCCAGCGCCTCGTGCACCGCGGCGGCATCGGCGCGTATCTCGATGCCCAGTGCGCCCTGCCCGGCCGCCGGCAGCGATTCCTCCGGCGTCAGCAGGGCACGGATCCGCTGCGCCAGGCCGAGCCGCTTCAACCCGGCGGCGGCGAGCACGATCGCCTCGTAGTCGTCGCGATCGAGCTTGCCCAGGCGCGTGTCGAGATTGCCGCGCAGCGGCAGTATCGTCAGGTGCGGGAAACGGCTGCGCAACTGCGCGCCGCGACGAAGGCTGGAGGTGCCGACCCGCGCACCGGCGGGAAGCTCCGCGAGCCCGCCGAACCGATTGGAGACGAACGCGTCGCGGGGATCCTCGCGGGCCAGCACCGCCGACAACACGAAGCCCTCGGGCAGCGTCATCGGCACGTCCTTGAGCGAATGCACGGCGAGATCGGCGCGCCCGTCGGCCAGCGCCACCTCGAGTTCCTTGGTGAACAGTCCCTTGCCGCCGATCTCGTTGAGTGCCCGATCCAGCACCCGATCCCCCTCGGTGGTCATGCCGAGGATCTCGACCTGGCAGGACGGATACAACGCCCGCAGTCGATCGCGGACGTGGTGCGCCTGCCACAACGCGAGGCGGCTCTCCCGGGAGGCGATGACGAGGCGACGCGGCGCCGCGAGGGTCGTGCTCAGGAGACCAGCCCCTTGACGATCGACCACTGGCGACGGCTGACCGGCAGGCGCTCCTGCACGTCGCGCATCACCACCTGCCAGTACGGATCGCCGCCTTCCTGGTCACCGGTCGGGGTCACGCGCTCGAAACCGGCGATCGACGGGCGCGCGACCAGCGCGTTGCGATGGATGCGCACGAAACGATCGATGAACTCCTCCTCGAGCGAGGTCAGCGACTCCTCGATCAGGTACTCGCGTTCCTTCGTGCGCACGGTGATGTACTTCAGCTCGGCCTTCAGGTAGACCACCTGCTCGATCGGCACCAGGATCACGCGGCCGCGCTCGTGCACCGACAGGTGCCGGCGGCGCGTGTTGGTCGCCTTGGCCAGCTGATCGATCGCCTCGACCTGATCGGCCGGCATGCGCGTGACCGCACGCTTGAGCGCTTCGAGCAGGCGTTCGGCCCGCGCCGGCTTGAGGATGTAGTCGATCGCCCGGACCTCGAACGCGTCGACCGCGAACTCGTCGTACGCGGTCACGAAGATCACCAGCGGCATCGGCGGGGGCGCCTCGCCGGCCGACGCACGCGCCGAGATGTGACGGGCCAGCTCGATGCCGGTCATGCCGGGCATCTGGACATCGAGCAGGACGATCTGCGGACGCAGCAGCTCGATCTGCGACAACGCCTCGGGGGCGTTGGCGGCTTCGCCGACCACGCGATGCGGGAAGTCCGGTGACAGGTCGGCGAGCAGTTCGCGCAACCGGGTCCGGGCCACCGGCTCGTCGTCAACGATCAGTATTGAAATAGCGTCGGACATCGCGTCGTCTTCTTTCCTTGCGGTACGGGAATTCG
>CADEEH010000153.1 GCA_902826305.1 uncultured Burkholderiales bacterium | reverse complement strand
GCCTCGGGTGTGAGCACGATCCGGGTGCCGGCGCTGCCCGCGCCCGAGTCGAGCCATGCTTCGAGGTCCTGCGGCGCGTCGATCACGGGCAGGCGGTCGCGCCCGCATTGCATGCAGGCGGCGATGACGATGCGTCGCCAGTGTTCGAGCCGGCGGTCGATCCGATCGGCCTGGAGCCTGACCTTCGCACGGCGCGAGGCCAGCGGCACGATGCGCGCGACGCCGAGTTCCACCGCCTTCTCGATCGTGTAGTCCATCCGCTCGGCGCCCGACAGGCACTGTGCGAGCGTGATCTCGAGCGGGCTCTCGGTCGCCGATGGGATGGCCGCGCGCACGGCGACCCGGCAACCGTCGCGGTCGGCCTCGCTGATGACGGCATCGAAGCGGTGGCCCTGGCCGTCGAACAGTTCGATCGGCGCGCCCGCCACGAGGCGCAGCACCCGGACCAGGTGATGGCTGCGCTCGGCATCGAGCGCCACCGTGTCGCCGGGCGCCAGCACGCGTTCGAGGAGCACCCGCGGAGTCATCCCCCGCCGCCGTTCACCGCACCAGGTCGCGGAAGTAGTTCGGCAGCGCGAACAACGCGTGGTGAACGTCCGCGTTGTAATACGACAGGTCGCGGATTCCGCGGGCGGCCAGCCGCTGCTCGAGCTCGACCGGCGAACAGGCGCGCGGATCGAGGCTCTCAGACGCGCAGGCCAGCCCCCAGTACGAACCGTACAGCGGTATGTACAGTCCCATCGGCCGCACCTGCGGGAACACCGAACGCAGGTCGCGCACCGCCTGCGTGACCCGCTCGGGCTGGAACACGGGCGAACCGATGTGCAGCGTCAGCGCGGCGCCGGGCCGCATCACCCGCCTGACGAGACGGTAGAACCCCGGTGTGTACAGTCGGTGCGCG
Organism: uncultured Burkholderiales bacterium; assembly: GCA_902826305.1. Lineage (GTDB taxonomy): Bacteria > Pseudomonadota > Gammaproteobacteria > Burkholderiales > Burkholderiaceae_E > CADEEH01. The sequence goes on along the minus strand of CADEEH010000153.1, from coordinate 10,580 downwards.
GGTGTGTCGGGATCGGTCAGGTCGAGCACCACCAGGTCGAACTGCGCCGCTTCGCAGCGCTCGACGTAGTCATGGCCGTCGCCGATCACCACCCGCACCCGCGGATCGTCCAGCGCGCCGCGATGCACGCTGTGCAGGTGCTTGCGCGCGACGCCGATCACGGCCTCGTCGAGTTCCGCGATCACGACGCTGCGCATCGTCGGGTGCTTGAGCAGCTCCTCGGTCGAGCCGCCATCGCCGCCACCGATCACCAGCGCCGACTCGGGCGCCGGATGCGCCAGCGCGGCCGGATGGATCATCGACTCGTGATAGAAGAACTCGTCGCGCTCCGACGTCATGTACCAGCCGTCGAGACGGAAGAGCTTGCCGAACTGCGTGGTGTCGAAGACCTCGATGGTCTGGTACGGCGAGCGCACCGTCTCCAGGCGACGCTGGGCGCGATAGCCGAACGCACTCTCCGGGTTCAGCCACTCGATCAGCAGCTCGCCGGCCTGGCTCTGCGGGTCGGCCGAGCCGCGCAGCAACCGGTTGGTGTGCTGCTCGCCGGGTGCGAACGCGACGATCAGGTCGTTGAGCACCCGCTCGGCCTTCGCCGAGTTGTCGGTCGAGAAGTTGCAGACGTAGACGTCGAGCGTGACACCCTGGCGTTCCGGCCAGGTGTGCAGCGCCAGGTGCGACTCGGCCAGCAGCGCCGCGCCGGTGACACCGCCGGGTTGTCCGTCGTAATCGGGGAAGGTGAAGAATTTCTCGTCGACGAGGGTGAGCCCACATTCGCTCACCGCGCGGCGGCACAGGCCCGCCAGTCGCTCCGCGTCGATCAGTAGCGCCGGCTCGCAGCGGCACCCGTAGAGATCAGCCGTGAGATGCAGTCCTTGCATTTCATACCAACCCAGTCGAAATATCAGCCGGCCCGAACATTGGGTGTCCGAAGCGGCCCCAGATCAGCGGAAATGTCCCGCAACATCCGCGCGCTTCGCTCCGCCGACTGCCGGCAGAACCCGTTCGAAGCCCACGGCACCGCGGGAAGACTTTCGTCCGTCGGAAAGCGACGGAGTCCTCCCCTCTTGAAAAGCCCGCGATTATATCGAATTTCCCTCGCCCTCGTCGGAGTCACTCCGCCTGCGCTGGTAAAATCGGAGCGATTGCAGTGCGGCATCGCCAGCGTGTGATGCTCGAGCGGAAAATTCCTCGACAGCCTTCCCATCCAGCGATCACCTGACGACGATGAACTCGACCGCGATGCCGTCCGCCGAAACTGCCGATGCACACGGCGTGCTCCCCGGCGCCAAGCGGATGGCCGATGCGCTGCGGGTGCTCGCGATGGACGCGGTCCAGCAGGCCAATTCGGGACATCCCGGGATGCCGATGGGCATGGCCGACATCGCGGTCGCGCTCTGGGGCCGGCACCTGAAACACGATCCGGCCGAGCCGACATGGCCCGACCGGGATCGTTTCGTGCTGTCCAACGGCCACGGGTCGATGCTGCTGTACGCGCTGCTGCACCTGACCGGCTACGACCTGCCGATCGACGAATTGAAGCGGTTCCGGCAACTGCACTCGCGTACGCCCGGTCATCCCGAGGTCGGCATCACCCCCGGTGTCGAGACGACCACCGGACCGCTCGGCCAGGGCCTGGCCAACGCGGTCGGCATGGCACTCGCCGAGAAAATGCTCGCGACGCAGTTCAACCGCGACGGGTTTCCGATCGTCGATCACCTGACCTGGGTGTTCGTCGGTGACGGCTGTCTGATGGAGGGCATCTCGCACGAAGCCTGCTCGCTGGCCGGCGTGATGCGACTGTCCAGGCTGGTCGTCTTCTACGATGACAACGGCATCTCGATCGATGGTGAATTGACGCCCTGGTTCGCCGACGACACGCCGCGCAGGTTCGCTGCCTACGGCTGGCACGTGATCGACGGCATCGACGGTCATGACGGCTGGGCGGTCGAGCAGGCGATCATCCAGGCACGCGACTGGGCGGTCCACGGTCGTGACGGGATGTTCCGGCCGACCCTGATCGTCTGCAAGACCCGGATCGGCATGGGGTCGCCGAACAAGGTGGGCAGTGCGAAGACCCACGGCGAACCACTCGGTGCCGACGAGATCGCGGCGACCCGGCGTGCGCTGCAATGGGACGCACCGGCCTTCGAGATCCCGGCCGATGTCGCCGCCGCTTGGGATGCCCGCGACCGCGGTGCCCGCACCCGCGGCGACTGGCAGGTGATGTTCGATCGGTATGCCGCGATCCACCCGCGCGAGGCCGACGAGTTCCGGCGCCGGATGGCGGGGGACCTGCCGGCCACCTGGGAGTTCACGGTCGACAAGCTGCTCGCCGAGGTCGCGGCCCGCGGCGAGACGATCGCCACCCGCAAGGCGTCGCAGAATGCACTCGATGTGCTCGGCCCGGCGTTGCCGGAGCTGATCGGCGGCTCGGCCGATCTCACCGGCAGCAACCTCACCGACTTCAAGGGCGCGGGGGCGTTTCGCGCGAGTGATGCCGGCTTCACGCCGGGGCGCCACATCAACTACGGCGTGCGCGAATTCGGCATGAGCGCGCTGATGAACGGGATCGCGCTGCACGGCGGGCTGATCCCGTACGGCGGCACGTTCCTGACGTTCTCCGACTATTCGCGCAACGCGCTGCGGATGGCCGCGCTGATGAAGCAGCGGGTCGTCTTCGTGTTCACGCACGATTCGATCGGGCTGGGCGAGGACGGGCCGACCCACCAGCCGGTCGAGCACGCGGCCAGCCTGCGGCTGATCCCCGGGCTGGACGTCTGGCGACCTGCGGATTCGGTCGAGACCGCGGCGGCCTGGGCGGCGGCGATCGACCGCGCCGACGGACCGGCCGCACTGCTGCTGACCCGGCAGGCGGTTCCGTTCATCACCCGCTCGCCGGGACAGATCGAAGCGATCACCCGCGGCGCCTATGTGCTGCGCGATGTCGGCCGGCCGCGGGCGGTGCTGATCGCCACCGGTTCCGAGGTCGGGCTCGCACTGGCCGCCCGCGAGCTGCTGAAGGACGAGGGCATCGAGGTGCGGGTGGTCTCGATGCCGTGTGCCGATGTCTTCGACCGGCAGGAAATCACATACAAACGCAACGTCCTGCCCGATGCTGTTCCGCGCATCGCGCTGGAGGCCGGCGCCACCGACGGCTGGTGGAAGTACGGCTGCGCCGCGGTGCTGGGCCTGGATCGCTTCGGTGAATCCGCCCCGGCGGGAGCCTTGTTCAAGCTGTTCGGATTCACCGCGGACAACGTCGCCGACATCGTGCGCGAGGTGCTGCGCCGTTCCCCATCCCCATCCCTGTCCAGAGGAAGATCCAGATGACCATCAAGGTAGCGATCAACGGATATGGCCGCATCGGCCGCAACGTGCTGCGTGCCCACTACGAGGGCGGCAAGAAACACGACATCGAGATCGTCGCGATCAACGATCTCGGCGACGCCAAGATCAACGCCCACCTGACGCAGTACGACACCGCACACGGCCGCTTCGGCGGCACGGTCAAGGTCGACGGCGACTCGATCGTCGTCAACGGCGACCGGATCAAGGTGTTGTCGAACCGCAACCCGGCCGATCTGCCGTGGGCCAGCCTCGGCGTCGACGTCGTCATGGAGTGCACTGGCTTCTTCACCACGAAGGAGAAGGCGGGCGCGCACCTGAAGGGCGGCGCGAAGAAGGTGATCATCTCGGCCCCCGGCGGCAAGGATGTCGACGCGACGATCGTGTACGGCGTCAACCACGACACGCTGAAGGCCGCGCACACGGTGATCTCCAACGCGTCGTGCACGACCAACTGCCTGGCGCCGATGGTCAAGCCGCTGCACGAGAAGATCGGCCTGGTCAACGGCCTGATGACAACGATCCACGCCTACACCAACGACCAGGTGCTGACCGACGTCTATCACGAGGACCTGCGGCGCGCGCGTTCGGCCACGATGTCGATGATCCCGACCAAGACCGGCGCGGCCGCCGCCGTCGGCCTGGTGCTGCCGGAACTGAACGGCAAGCTCGACGGCTACGCGATCCGTGTCCCGACCATCAACGTGTCGCTGGTCGACCTGTCGTTCATCGCCGCCCGTGACACGACGGTCGACGAGATCAACTCGATCATGAAGGCCGCCGCCGAAGGCCCGATGAAAGGTGTGCTCGCCTACTCGACCGAGCCGCTGGTCTCGGTCGATTTCAACCACACCTCGGTGTCGTCGAGCTTCGACTCGACACTGACCAAGGTCAGCGGCCGGCTGGTCAAGGTCAGCGCGTGGTACGACAACGAGTGGGGCTTCTCCAACCGGATGCTGGACACTGCGGTCGCGCTGATGCACGCGAAGTGATCCGCACGCGCGGGCGGCCGGCCTTCCGCCAGGAATGCCGGCCCGGCCGCGTGCCGGGGTTGCATCGCCGGCGCGGGCGATGTGGAACGAACCAGACTGGAGGGGGAACGACCGATGCTGCGATTCAAGCGGATGACCGACCAGGACCTCGCGGGCAAGCGGGTGTTCATCCGGGCGGACCTGAACGTGCCGCAGGACGACAACGGCGCGATCACCGACGACACGCGGATCCGGGCCTCGGTGCCTGCGGTCCAGCATTGCCTGAGGGCGGGTGCGGCGGTGATGATCACCTCGCACCTCGGTCGACCGACCGAGGGCCAGTTCAAGGAAGAGGATTCGCTGGCCCCGATCGGCGCACGTCTCGAGCAACTGCTCGGCAAGCCGGTCCGGCTGGTCCGCGACTGGGTCGACGGCGGCTTCACCGTGGCGCCCGGCGAGGTGGTGCTGCTGGAGAACTGCCGCGTCAACAAGGGCGAGAAGAAGAACGACGACGCCTTGTCGAAGAAGATGGCCGCGTTGTGCGACGTGTACGTCAATGACGCGTTCGGCACCGCGCACCGTGCCGAGGCGACCACCCACGGCATCACCCGTTACGCGCCGATCGCCTGCGCCGGTCCGCTGCTCGCGGCCGAGCTCGATGCACTCGGCAAGGCGCTGGGCAATCCGAAGCCGCCGCTGGTGGCGATCGTCGCCGGCTCCAAGGTCTCGACCAAGCTGACGATCCTGAAGTCGCTCGCCGGCAAGGTCGATCAGCTGATCGTCGGCGGCGGCATCGCCAACACGTTCATGCTCGCCGCGGGACTTCCGATCGGCAAGTCACTCGCCGAACGTGACCTGGTCGCCGAGGCCAAGGTGATCATCCACCTGATGGCTTCGCGCGGCGCGCAGGTGCCGATCCCGGTCGACGTGGTCTGCGCGAAGGAGTTCGCCGCCAGCGCGCCGGCGACGGTCAAGGCCGCCAACGAGGTCGCCGATGACGACCTGATCCTGGACATCGGGCCGAAGACCTCGGCGCAGCTTGCCGCGCAACTTGAAAAGGCCGGCACGATCGTCTGGAACGGCCCGGTGGGTGTGTTCGAGTTCGACGCGTTCGCCAAGGGCACCGAGGCGATCGCGCGCGCGATTGCGCGCTCGCCGGGATTCTCGATCGCCGGCGGCGGCGACACGCTGGCGGCGATCGCCAAATTCGGCATCACCGACCAGGTGGGGTACATCTCCACCGGTGGCGGCGCGTTCCTCGAGTTCCTGGAAGGCAAGGAACTGCCGGCGGTGGCGGCGCTCGCGGCGCGCGCCTGATCCCGGTCGCCAACATGCCGGGCCGAGGCCCGGGCCGCGCGCCGGGGAGGGCCAGAGCCACGGGAAGTCAGGCAAAATGACGACCCATGAGCATCCACGCCCCGCGCGCGACCAAGATCGTCGCCACGCTTGGTCCCGCGACCGCCGACCCCGCCGTCCTCGAGCGGCTGATCAAGGCCGGCGTCAACGTCGTCCGCGTCAACTTCTCGCACGGTTCGGCCGACGAACACACGCGGACCGTCTCGCTGGTCCGCGAGATCGCACATCGCCTCGGCCGCGATGTCGGCGTGCTCGCCGACCTGCAGGGCCCGAAGATCCGCATCGGCAAGTTCGCCGATGGGCAGGTGACGCTGGCCAACGGCGACCGCTTCACCTTCGACATCGAATGTGAACTCGGTGACCAGCACCGGGTCGGCCTCGACTACAAGGAACTGATCCACGATGTCCGCGCCGGCGACACGCTGCTGCTGAACGACGGCCGCATGGTGATGAAGGTCGACGGTGTCACGGCGACCACCATCGCCTGCACGGTCACCCAGGGCGGCGTGTTGTCCAACCGCAAGGGGATCAACCGGCAGGGCGGGGGGCTGTCCGCGCCGGCGCTGACCACGAAGGACATGGACGACATCAAGACGGCCGCCGCCTTCAAGGCCGACTTCGTCGCCGTGTCGTTTCCGAAGACGGCCTCGGATCTCTACATGGCGCGCGAGCTGATGCGTGCGGCCGGCAGCCGGGCGGTGGTGATCGCCAAGATCGAACGTTTCGAGGCGATCGGCAACCTGGAGGAGATCCTGAAGGCCTCCGACGGGATCATGGTCGCCCGCGGCGATCTCGCGGTCGAGGTCGGCGACGCGGCCGTGCCGGCGCTGCAGAAGCGGATGATCCGGATGGCGCGGGACCTGAACAAGCTGACGATCACCGCGACCCAGATGATGGAGTCGATGATCGAATCCCCGGTGCCGACACGCGCCGAGGTGTCGGACGTCGCCAACGCGGTGCTCGACGGCACCGACGCGGTGATGCTGTCGGCCGAGACCGCGGCCGGCAAGTTCCCGATCGAGACCGTCGAGTCGATGGTGCGCATCTGCGTCGAGGCCGACCGCCATCCGATGATTCCGCTCGAGCGCGAGCTGATGAACCGCACCTTCACCCGGATCGACCAGTCGGTGGCGATGAGTGCGCTGTTCGTCGCCCACCACCTCGGCATCCGTGCGATCGCCGCGCTGACACAGTCCGGTTCGACCGCGTTGTGGCTGTCGCGGGTGGACTCCGGGGTGCCGATCTACGCGCTCACGAACGACGAGGCCAGCCGGCGGCGGATGACGCTGTATCGCGAGGTGCACCCGATCGCGTTCGAATACGTCGCCAAGGACCGCGAGGGTATCCTGGTCGACGTCGAGAAGAAGCTGGTCTACGCCGGCCTGGCCGGTCCCGGCGACGTGATCGTGCTGACGATCGGTGATCCGATCGGCAAGTCCGGCGGCACCAACACGATGAAGATCATCCGGGTCGGTGAACAGCCGTATTCGGGCCGACCGGCCGGCTGAGGCACGGTCGGCCGACCCCCGCTTGGCCCTGATCCGTGCGCAATTCCCGGAATCGGAGGCGCCGTCTGGCGCATAATTCGATCCGGCGCGGCGGCCTGCGCCGGCGCCCTGAGCGAGCACAGCGTCAGGGCTCCGGCATTCGCCGGCCCGCCCGGGTGCCGCTTTCCCCGCAAGTGCGCCCCACGCCCGGCGACGGGCGATTGTGCAGAGCCGTGCACGAGCGGGGTCGACACCCGCCGGCTGTGCACAATCGATTTCATTGAGGAGAGTCCGACCATGCCCATCGTTTCGATGCGCCAGCTGCTGGATCATGCCGCCGAGAACGGCTATGGCATCCCCGCGTTCAACGTCAACAACCTCGAGCAGGTGCAGGCGATCATGTCCGGCGCCGCCGAGCTCGACGCGCCGGTGATCATGCAGGCGTCGGCCGGCGCCCGGAAGTACGCCGGCGAGGATTTCCTCAAGCACCTGATCCAGGCTGCGGTCGAGGCGTACCCGAACGTGCCGATCGTGATGCACCAGGATCACGGCCAGTCGCCGGCGATCTGCAAGGGTGCGATCGACCTCGGCTTCTCGTCGGTGATGATGGACGGGTCGCTGAAGGAAGACGGCAAGACGATCGCCCCGTACGAATACAACGTCGAGGTCACCCGCAAGGTGGTCGACATGGCGCATTCGGTCGGTGTCACCGTCGAGGGTGAACTGGGTTGCCTCGGCTCGCTGGAGACGATGAAGGGCGACAAGGAGGATGGCCACGGCGCCGAGGGCACGATGACCCGCGAGCAGCTGCTGACCGACCCGGAGCAGGCGGCCGACTTCGTCAAGAACACACAGGTCGATGCCCTGGCGATCGCGATCGGCACCTCACACGGCGCCTACAAGTTCTCCCGCAAGCCCACCGGCGACATCCTGGCGATCTCGCGGATCAAGGAGATCAACCAGCGCATCCCGAACACACACCTGGTGATGCACGGTTCGTCGTCGGTGCCGCAGGACCTGCTTGCCGAGATCCGCAAGTACGGCGGCAACATGAAGGAAACCTACGGCGTGCCGGTCGAGGAGATCCAGGAAGCGATCAAGTACGGCGTGCGCAAGATCAACATCGACACCGACATCCGGCTGGCGATGACCGCCGCGGTCCGTCGCTACCTGGCCGAGAATCCGGAGAAGTTCGATCCGCGCGATTTCCTGAAGCCGGCGCGCGAGGCCGCCAAGGTGATCTGCATGCAGCGTTATCGCGAGTTCGGCTGCGCCGGGCAGGGCGGCAAGATCAGGCCGATCGGCCTGACCGTGATGGTCGACAAGTATCGCAAGGGCGAGCTGGCCCAGGTCATCAACTGAAGTTTCAGGCGAGGTCATCGACCGAGATCATCGAGGTCAACGACCGACCGATCGCGGCCTCGATCCCGGGCGCCACCAAGTCCCGGGGCCGAGGTCCGCGAGCCGCGGATCCCCTCGCCGCGGACCTCCGAACGGCGCAGCAATGCGCCGTTCTTGCATCCTAGCCACGCTCGACCGCCGGACGGCTTTCCCACGGGGCCGGACGGAGCCTCGACCGTCTGGCTGACGATCCCCACGGAACGTAATCTGGACCGACCGAATCGCACTCGCCGCAGCGATCGCGACACGGGTCCTTCCAGAAACCTACCAGGGGTCTCGCGATGCTCGTTCGTCTCCTCCTGCGCACGGTGGCCGGCCTGGCCGTCGCCTGCTCGCTGATCGCCCCGGCCGCCGGCAATCCGCACGACAACAGGCTGGTCGACGAGGCGATCGAGGTGCTGCGTGTCGAGCACCAGTTCCGCCAGTTCACCGACAGCATCGTCCGCAACGTCCGTGACAATCCGGAGATCGCCAAGCTCGGCCCCGAACGCATCGCGTCGATGATGTCGCATTACGCGCAGATCTTCGATGCGAAGCGACTGGTCGTGCAGGTGCGCACGGCGCTGGCGACCCGTGCGTCGGCCAACGACCTGGACGCGGTGATCCGGAGCACCCGCGAGCCGCTCGCGCAGCGCGCCCTCGATCTCGAGGTGGTCGCCGGGGCCGCGCCGGTCGAAAGCATCAACGCCCACGCGCTGAAGGCCGTGAAGGCGAAGGATCACGCGGAACGCACCAGCTCGCTGCGCCGGCTCGATGCGGCGATCGGCGCGAGCGAGATGTGGGTCGCGGTCTCGGTCGCCGGTGCGTTGGGCACCACGCAGATGCTCGCCGATGCGAGCGAACCGGCCGGCCGGCTGGAACGCGACCGCATCTGGTCGCTGTCGCCGAAGCTGGCCGCGATCATGCGTCCGGCGCTTCGCGAGCAGATCGAGAAGTCGTGGCTCTTCGTCTACCGCGACCTGTCGGCCAAGGAACTCGATGCGTACGTGACGATGCACGAGCAGCCGTCGATCAAGCGCGTGATGGGCATCCTGACCGAGGCGTTCGGCGCCGCGCTGATCGAGATGCAGCAGGAAGTCGCCGCCGCGATGATCGATGATCTGCGCGGCAAGGGTGATCGGCAGACCTGAGGCCGAGCCGCCACCGATCCGCGAGGGCCCGCCGTGTGCGGGCCCTTTTCATTTCCGCGCCTGTGAAAAGGCCCGCTTGCGCGGGCCTTTCCTGCCACCAAGTGCGATGTCGAGTCAGGCCGGCGCCTTGTCCGCGACCTTGGCCAGCGCCGGCTCGATCGCCGGTGCCGGTGCCGGCAGCGGCGCCGGCATCGGGTCGACCGCCACCGTCGCCTCGTCGCGCCGCTCCGGGATCATCGAGAAGATCTGGCACAGCAGTGCCGCGATGTAGGGCAACGCCTGCGCCGCCAGCATCAGCGTCCACAACATCGCGTCGCGGTCGGCGAACCCGCGCATCGCGATCATCGCCGCGCCGGCCGAGCCCAGCAGCAGCAGCATCGTCATCTCCTCGCGGATCGGAGCGATCGCCTCCAGTGCACCCTTCGCGCGCCAGCCCTTCGGCGTGCGGGCGAACTCGCCGCGTTTCTTCAGCAGCCCCAGGAACACGCCGCGGGCGATCGCATGCGACAGGCCGAGGCTCGCGATCGACGCGCCGGCGACGTCGGCCCAGCTGCAGTGCATCGTGCGCCGGTACAGGATCGGGCCGAGCAGCGTCTTGCAGATCAGGAACCCGAGCACCGGTGCGGTCAGCACCCAGACCGGCAGGCTGAAGTGCTTGGGCAGCGTCAGCATCCCGATCGTCCAGGCGATCGACATCACCGCGAACACGAACTGCATCGCGTCGCCGAACCAGGGGAACCATCCGGTCAGGAAGTGGTATCGCTGGCCGGTGCTCAGACGGCTCTTGCCGAGCAGCGAACGACCGTGGTGCTTGAGGATCTGCATCGCACCGAAGGCCCAGCGGAAGCGCTGCGACTTGAACGCGGCGAAGTCCGCCGGCGTCAGGCCGC
>CADEEH010000152.1 GCA_902826305.1 uncultured Burkholderiales bacterium | reverse complement strand
TCGGCGACCTGGGCCACGACCCGCTCCAGGTCCTGCCGCGCCGAGGTCCGCTCGCGGTAGCCGGTCGCCTGCCCCAGACGGAACAGGATCGATCCGGCCGTCTCGAGCACTCGGTCCACCGCCGCGTCCATCGCGGCGACATCGGGCGCTTTCCTGACCCGCGCGGCGAGTGACGGTGAGGGCACACCCGCCTCGTCGGCGACCTGGGCGACGACCGCCTTCCACGACCGCTGGAGCGCCGCGGCCTGCTGCGGATCGTCGGTATCGGCCAGCGTCGTCTCGAGTTCCGCTCGCCGGTCGAGAACCTGTTGGACCAGGCGGTTCCATTCGTCGTGCCGCGGCCGCGTACCGTCATCGCCGACGGTGAGCCAGACCACGTCACCGCGGCGGTCGCGGGGCAGGGCCGCGTCGACCTCCTCGGGCGTCATGCCCAGCGATTGCGCCGTCGAGACCACCAGCGACGGGATATCGTCCTGCGTCGCCCGACGGCCTTCGCGCGCCTCGAGACCCATGCGCGCCGCGTCGAAATACGTGGTGATTATTTCCCGGTCCCACCGGGCATCTTCCTGACGCCTGCGCTCGGCCACGATGCGGTCGATCCGGGAGGCCGCCTGGGTATCGTCCGAGGATTGCCGCTCGTCATTGGCGGACAGGTTCGCGTCAACCAGGCGGACGAGTGCCAGCGCGTCATCGATCTGCTGCTCGCTGTCCGCCTGGATGCGCTCCGGCGTCAGGCCGAAGCGGCCGTCGTTCGACGCTTCGACGTCCTGGGTATCGCTTACCGGAAGCTCGAGCGCGTCACTGCCGGAACCAGTGGTCGGATCGGTGGGTGTCGAACGCCCGACAACGGGACCGAAGTCCTCGGGCGGCTCGTCAGTCGCCGGCGGATCGGCACCCGGCGACGACTCTTCGACCGCGTCGCCGCCGAGGGGTTCGCCCAGGTCGACTCGACGCACCGCGTCGAAAACCGCGAACTCGACATCCACCTCGTTCGCGGGCCGGGTCAACCCAAGGAGTTCATACGATTTCGAGTCGGCCCGATAGGTGCCAGCGGGATCGGCGAGTTCCACGGAGATGTCGACGTAGGCCGCCATCACGTCTTCGAGTCGCAGTGCCTTCAGGATCGACTCGTCGTCGAGGAAACGTCGCAACCTGTCCAGCAACTTCGGCGAGGCCACCCAATCGGCCTTCTGCCGATCCGTCGGTTCGGGCACGACGGCGTCGAACCAGTCACCCGCGTCGGCGGGACCCGCGGGGGGATCCGCGGGGGGTGGCGTGCGGCCGCGGCCGTCGCCTGCGAGCGGCTCACCAGCCGCAGGCTCCGCCGCCGGCGATGAGCCATCGTCGACCTCGACCGATCGATGCGGGTCGTCCATCCCGTCGGCCAGCGCGGACACGGTCGTGGGCGACGCGGCGTCGGCAGCGACGAAGCCTTCGGCAACCGGGGGCGCATTCGCGCCGGGTGAACTGGTTTTGGCCCGGGTGGCTCCGCGCACCGGCACCGCACCCACCAGCGCGAAATCCCCGCCCGGCTCCGCCACCGCGTTCGCCGGCGTCGGATCATTCGGTGATACCTCAGTCTCGGTCGGCGCCGAGGGGCCGGTCTCGGGATCGGCCGGCACGTACGCGTACTCGTCCGGGTTGCGGGGTGGCGGTACCGTGTCCCGCGGCATCGCGTAAGGCAGCACGGCGTTCGGGTTCCCGGCGCCCTGACCACCGCCGGGCGCCCGGATCACCCAGGTCTGGTTCGGGCCGTCGCCAGGCACCCGGTAGACCTCGGCCCCCGGGCTGTCGGCCCAGACGGTCGCCGATGGGACCGGCTGCCCCGTCGAGTGGTCAGTCCCACCGAGCATCGATTCCACCACCAACGGCACGGTGGCCATGCCGACATCACCGAACGTAGTGGCAAAACCGTAGAGCTTCTGGTCCCCGGTCATCTGGTCCCAGTTGCCATGGAGGTCCCCGACCCCGAGCACCATCGACCAGTTGTCCGCGCCTTCGGACGCCCACCCCAGCACACGCGCCTGCGTGCCCGCTCTCGCGGCGTCGCCCAGCAGCGTCTGCGCCAGCGCAACGTTGCCACTCTCGACCGCGCCGCCCGCCGCCTCGAACAGCCCCCGCGCATTGCGCGCCCGCATGATCCCGCTGGCGCCGAACACCGACGTGGCCAGGTCCAGTTGCAGTCGCAGCGCCTCCGGGTTCTCCAGCGGATTGACGCTGCCCTGATGGCTGGCCATGTTCACCAACTGCAGCGTCGAGTCCGCGGCGATGTAGTACATCGCGCCCTCGAAGAACAGCGTCGCCACCGGCGCCGCGGCCCCGCCCGAGGCGAACATCGTCACGCCGCCGGCGGCGAGCATGCCCAGCCCGACCGCCTCGTCGACGTGACCGACGCGCTGGATGGTTTCCCACGACGACTCGGTGCGTGCATCACCCGCGTACAGCTTCACCCGGCCGTCAGCACCGATCGTGTACTTGCCGTCGCTGGGCATCACCAGCGTCGAGCCGACAGCGGGCAACGAGTTGTTGGCGCGGTAGTCTTCCTCGTCCTGGTAGACCCAGCCTCGGGCATCGATGTAGCGCATCCCGTTGCTGCCATCGACCCGGAACAGCACCGTCTGCGACACCCCCTGCTCGGTCGAGTACACGACCGGCAGTGCGGTCACCGTGCCGTCGAGTCCAGCGGCTTCCTCGATCTTGCGGGCGATGTCCGGGTTGTCGGCGCCGAGCGTATCCCGAACCAGCTGGTCGGCGCCGCCCCGGCTGTTCAGCTCGATCGGTTCGCCCCCGTTGCCGAATGACTGGAAGAAGGCGTCGACCTTGCCCTGGCCCATCACTGTCGGATGCGCGTCGAACAGATCCGCCTGCGCTGCCGGATCGTTGCGCTGGTTCGGCCACAGCTCCTCGTTGCTCAGGACCTCCGCCTCGAGCTGCGAGCCGCTCGCCGCCATCCGTTGCTGCAGTCCTTTCGCCTCGTTCATCGCCTGCCATGTCGGCGAGGCGAGCTCCTGCGGCGTGCCACCGAAGCCGGGATGCTGGTCGAGCCAGGCCTGGTGATCCTTTTCCGCCGCGGTCACCTTGCCCTTGATGATGCCTTCGTCATAGGCCGCGATCGCGGCCTGTGCCCTCAGCTTGGCGCTTTGCGCCTCGTTCGCCTCGCGCTGGCTGCCCATGCCGGTCGTCGTGGGGGTTTCCTCGCCCGAGGCATAGATGCCCGCCCGCTCGGTGATGTCGGCACCGTCGCGCGTGGGATCACCTTCGGCCGTCAGCAGATCGGCGACCTCGTCGGCCCTGCGCGCAGCGTGTGCATCACGCTTGGCCTGGAAGTCGGCGACCTGAAGGAGCGCGTCCGCCTCGAGCGTCAGTTCGTTCCAGGTCTGCGCGTCCTGGCCACCCAGTGACGCATAGTCCGCCGACGCGTCGGTGACCTCGTTCAACCGCGGTGCCACCAGCGTCTCGGTCGTGATCTGCGTACCCAGCGTCGATGGCGCGCCCTCGGTGAACACCGGCCAGAGCGGCTGATCGCCGAGCAGCATCTGTTCACGGATTCCCAGCTCGGCGGGCATCTCGCCGCCGAGCGACGCCAGGTCCATCGACTCGTAGCGGTTCCTGGCCAGCAGCGGGTCCCTGAACTCGGCGGGCACCTCGATCACGCCCATCACACCCACCGACGGCTGCTCGGGCGCCTCGTGTTCGATCAGCGCGTCGTTCTTGGCCGCGAAGGCTGCTCCGGCCTGCGCCTGCCCGTGTGCTTCGGCCCGGTCCAGCATCGCCTGCCAAAGCCGCGCGCTGGCGGGATCCATCGGGTGCTCCTCACCCAGCCCTTCCTTCACCGTGCCATGGCGCACGAAGAATTGGCCGTCGCGATAAAGCACGTACTGGCCGCCGGTGTCGTCGTCGAACGCGAAGACGGTCGCACCCTGGTAGTTCCTCCCGACCCGGATCTCGCCCTCGGACGGAGCATCGGGTTCGCCGCTGACCTCGACCGCTCGCAGGTCCATGCCGTCGTCGACGTAGTAGGTCTTCGTGCCGTCCTTGGACTGGGCCCAGGTCAGGTCATCGGTCGGCTCGGTGGCGCCGCCGGCGACCGCCGCCAGCACGCGATCCAACTCCTCGTCACTCAGATCCGGAGGGCGTACCTGGTCCGATCCGGTCATCACCTGGTCGGCCAGGTGGCCGGCACCGATCTGGGCGTACCTCGCATCCGCCTCGGCCTGTTCGCCCTTGGCGAGCACGAGATCGGTGTTCGCCGCGAGCAGCTCCTGCTCCCGATCGGCCAGGTATTCCTTGTTCGCCTCGGTGGGCGACTGGCGATATCGGTCGAGCGCCTTCTGTTTCGCCGCCTCGGCCTGGTCGACCTTCGCCGACGCCTCCTCGACCTTGCGGTCGGTGTCGGCGCTCGAGCCCACCTGGTTGGCCGACAGTTCCTGGACCTTTGCCTGCGATCGGCGCGACCTGCCCTCCAGCGAGACGACCTTCATCTCCTGCTCGGACACCCCGATGAAGTTCGGATGGTTGCGCTCGAACTCCGCCAGCTCGGCGCGCGCCTTCTCCAGATCCCGCTGGTCCTGGGCCGCCTGGGCCTGTGCCGCCAGCAGGTCGCGGGGCTGCACCGCTTCGCCGAGATCGGTCAGCAGCACATCTTCGGGAATGCCTTCGATCAACCCCTGCCGGTACGCCGCCTCGTGGTCGGTCACATTGTCTTCGGCGACGAACAGGCCACTGGCGATCGCATCGACGTCGTACTGGCGCGGGTCGAGTTCTCCACTCCCGGGAATTCGTCCGGCACTGACCACACCCAGCAGTTCCTGCATGGTCTGCGGAGCATCGAGCACCGCATCCTGCTTCGGCTCGATGCCGAACGTCTCGCGAGCGGACTGCAGTAGGGCCTCCTGCGCTTCGGCCTTGTCTTTCTGCGTGGTGTTCTTCGCGAAGTACGCGTTCCACACCGCCGCGACTTCCGGCGGCAGCTCGCGCGTCTTCCCGTCGGGAAGTTTCAACAGCAGGCGCCCGTCGTCCTCCACGACATCGGCCGCCGAGCCCAACGTGGTCACCGCGACCACATCCTTGAAGGTGCCGTCGGCGCGCTCGAGCCGGAACCAGCCATCGTCGTATTCGACGATGGCCTCGCCCGGTTGCACCGCGGTCAACTTGCCGTTCGAATCGCGCCAGAACTGGGTGCCCGTCGCGCCGGGCACCGCAAACAACGCGATGTTGTCCAGATCCGGGACTTGGCCCTGGACAGCGTCCTCCCACGACGCTTGGCTCACCCGCGAATCGTGCTCGGCATCCGACGCCGCCTCTTCGGCCTCGCCCAGGCCTACCAGGTCGCGCAGCACATTGCGCTCGGCGATCTCGGCTTGCAGCGCGTCGAAGCGCGCCGCCACCGCCGAGCGAGCCGCCTCGACCTCGGCCGGTGAGTAGGCGACGACGGAACCCGTCTCCATCTGCACGAGTTGCACGTCCTCGGCCACTTCGAGAGCGACGCCGGCGACCTGGACCCGCTGGTCGGCGGCCTCGGACGAGACCTGGGCCCGATCGGTCAGATACGCCTTTTCCGCCTGCCAGCTGTTGTCCGCGGCCACACCCACGGCGTCGCGCAACGGACCAAGGATCTGGTCCGTGTCGATCAAGCCTCCGTCGGCTTGAAGATAAGGATCCAACCCTTCCAACGCCCGATCGAACTGGTTGCTGGCAAGGCCCTGGATGTCGAGCAGCGTCTGGATGCCGGACAGGTTGTCCGCGTCGACCTTCGAGAGTTTCGCCTTTTCCTGCCGGTCGATCTCCTCGGGGGTGGGCAACGGGTCCTGCACCGGCGGCAGTGGCACGACGTTGACCGGCAGCGCGGCGGACAGCACGTAGGCCTGGCTGTTCACCTCGCTCGGGGCCGGCGCAGGCGGCGCGGCCATCGCATCCATCGACAGTGCATAGGCCTGGCCGTTGGTGTCATCACCGGCGCCGATCGATCGATTCGCAGTGCCGTTGTCGGCCGCTTCGGCCTTCATCGCCGACACGGCAACCTGGCCGCTGACCGGGAATGCGGGATTCGAGGTGACCACCTCGACCGGCGTGGCACTTGGTGCGGGTCTGGGCGCACTGGACCGGGTCGGGCTCGCCGCGACGGTCGGCTTGGTCGACTTCGGCGTGCTGACCGGGCTGGCCTGCTTCGTCGCACCCGCCTTGGCCGTCGCCGGGCCTTCTCGCGCGGCCACGTACGTGTTCAGCCTGACGGGCTTGACGGCGGATGCGCGTTCGTCGGGCAAGGCCATCGGGGTTTCCTCCGCTCTGCGACGACTCTTCTGTTCGTTCTGACCCCGGCGGAATCGGCCCCGCAGGCCCGTTTGCACGCCGCGCAGAGGTGCATTGTTTGATCGGATGCCCTCCGCTTACAAGCAGGAATTTTCTCTATCTGCTCATCGACGAAATCGATAACAGACACTCACGTTCGAAACCGCGGCAACACGCCACCCGTCCGTGACATGTACGACACATACTCTTCCGCGAAGTGTTGCCGCATCATCGCTTCCTCCTGAGGTTTGCGGATTCGGTAGAGCAGCGTGACGGCGATGGCGGCGGCCAGGCCGGCAACCGCGTTGGGCAACAGCGCGGCCTGGGCCAGCGCCATCAGGAAGAATGCGGCATACATCGGATGGCGGATGCGGCGATACACGCCTTCACTGACCAGGCGGTGTTCTCGTTCGAGCTCCAGGGTCACCGACCAGTTGCGCCCCAGGTCGACGTGGGAGCGCCAGAACAGCCACACCCCGAAGGCCATCAGCAGGGCACCCAGCCACGGCAGCGTCGCGGGCAAGGTGTAGTCGAAGCGGTCGAACACCGGGGTCAGCGCGTAGATCAGCGGCACCATGATCTGGGCGCTGCCCACCAGCATCACCAGAGCGCGGTCACCGGGCGTGGAAGCGTTGACGGTCTTGTCCGGGCGAGCAAGGCCACGCTGGAAGCGGGTGCGGACGCCGAGGTAGATGCACATGCCCGCGAAGAAGACGACAACCGAGGGTTCCAGGGACATGGCGGTTCGAGGTGGGAACAGGGAATGGTCATGCTAGCCCTGTCGCCCATCCGTGCGCCGCAGCCATGCGACGAGTCGCCTCGAATGCTGCGCGAGTTGCTGCCGGCCGGCGCCAAACGCAGGGGGCCCGCCTCGCTTACTGCGGCACCAGCCCCGCAGCCTTCACCAACTCCGCATGCAGCTTGATGTCGCGTGCGATCAGCGCCTGCAGCTCCTCGGGTGTGCTGGTGGCGACCTCGATGCCGCTCTCGGCCAGCCGTGCGCGAAGCTCGGGATCGAACGCCTTGGCGACGGCGCGGTTGAGTTCATCGACGATCGGGCGTGGTGTCCTGGCCGGGGCCAGCAGGGCCACCCACGCCGACAGGGTCAGGTCCGCGATGCCGGCTTCGGCCATCGTCGGCACCTGGGGCATCACGGCGGAGCGGTTCGGGCTCAGCACCCCGAGCGCATGCAGCCGGCCGCCCTGCACGTGCGGCACGGCCTCGGGCATCACGGCGAACATGGCCTCCACCTGGCCACCGATCGTGTCGTTGATGGCGAGCGCGCCGCCTCGGTACGGCACGTGCAGCAGCTTGCTCCGGGTACGGGTCTCGAACATCAATCCGGCCAGGTGCTGCGGGCTGCCGTCGCCGGAGGATGCATAGGACACCTGGCCGGGCGCCTTGCGGGCCGCAGCCAGCAACGCGGCGACGTCGGGGTACTTCTGCTTGTCCTTGACCACCAGCACCATCGGCTGGTTCACCAGCCGGGAGATCGGCGTGAAGTCGGCCTCCGGGTCGTATTGCAGGCTCTTGAAGATGCTCTTGTTCGTGGTCAGGAACGAGGCGGGTGAAACGGCGAGGGTATGGCCGTCCGCCGGGGCACGCGCCACGGCAGGCATGCCGATCTGCCCCGAACCACCGGGGCGGTTGTCCACGATCCACGTGCCGCCGAGAGCCGCCTTGAGCCTGTCGCCCAGCGCGCGGGCCACCGTGTCGACGCTGCCGCCGACAGGCAGCGCAACGATGATCTTCACCGGCTTGTCGGGGTAGCTGCCTTGCGCCCGGGCACGACCGGCGAAGGGCAAGGTGCCGGCAGCGCCGAGCGCGGCCGCCCAGCTCAGGGCCTGGCGGCGGGATGGGGTGGGTGATGCAGGCATGGGGCCATTGTCACCCTCGGCAGCGATCTCACCAACAGGTAACACCCAACGCCGCCTGTCCTCCCGGACCGGCCATCCGAGGCATCCGGCGATCGTCCGGCGTTGATGCTGCTCGGGCACACGGATAACGTCGCAGTGCCGACACCATGATTCGCCCGGATGGATACCAACCAATTGGAAAGAACGCAGCGGCACCTGGCCGGCCAGTACCGGAAGATGCCGACTGCCGACGCCCAACGCGCGGATGGGGGTGAGGACAACCATCGCCACGCGGCGATCGTCGCCGCCGTGGCAGGCGCGATCGGGCTTGCGCTCGCCTGGCTCCTGGTGTCGAGGGAGTTCTTCTTCCTGATCCTGATCGCCCTCGTGCCGACCGTTGCCGCACCCTTCGGCAAGGCATTCCCGCGCCTGGGGCTCGGGCTCGGCATCCTGCTCGTGATGCTGCCCGTCGCGCTGGGCGTGTACTCGTGGAAGAACGGGAATCTGAACTTCAGCGGCGGGGGCAACGCCATGGTCGAGGCGATCATCGTCTCGGTCATCCTGTTCTTCGTGTTGGCGCTGAGCTGGGCGATCGGCTGCAGCCTGATCTTCGGTGCCCGTCATCGAGGCTCGTGGTCCGAGCTGAATCGCGAACTCGACGAGCGGCGCGATGGGGCGATCTCGTCGCTGACGACACGGGATTGAACGCGCGGCCGCTTACCTTGCCAGCGTGTGACGAGTCCGGCCGCTCCGTACTACTTCTGCGCCATCACCCCCCGGCACTGCAGCCCCACGCCGACGTAGCCTCGCGACGCATCGAAGAACGTCGTCACACCGACCGCGATCTTCTGCGGCCCGCAGGCCACGGTGTTGCTCCAGGTCTTGCAGCCGTTCAAGGTCATCCGCTGCGAGGGTTGACCCGACGTGGTGACGGTGGCGTCGTCGTTCACCTTGGCCCCGAACACCTCGACCCCGCGCACGCCGAGGTTGTCCCCGGTGCACACACGCAGGCCGTGCACGTACTGCGATTCGGTCTCGAACAGCACGGTCTTGTCGGGCTCGCCGCCGGCGCAGCTTGACGCGCCGGAGACCGTCGCAGTGTTCTGCAGCGTGATCGAGCGCGGCGGCTGGCCGCGCAGGTTCGAGTACCACAGCGACAACTGGCAGGCGCGCCCGGGCGCTTCGCGCAGCGTCAGGCCACGCAGGCCGATCGTCGTGTCCTGCGTCAGCGTCGGCAGTTGCGAGGTCGGATTCTTGTCGGCGGGCGGGATGTCTTCGAGGCCCGCGGTGGCCGTCTTGCGCAATGTCGCCGCGTCGGCGGTCAGCGGTGGCGCGATGGTGATGGTTGCGATCCTGTCGGTGCCGGACGACGCACACTTGGACGCGTGGGCGTAGCGAAACGACTGCGCACCGCGGGTGACCGTGCGCTTGAACGTGTGCCGATGTTCACCAGCCTGGAACTCCGGCAGGCCGAGCGCGCGGCCCCGCAGGTTGCGCCGTGCGAGCAACTTGTCCGACCAGGTGGAGATCGTCCGTGTCTTCAGGTCGGAGAGATCACACAGTTGTCCTGAGCCCGTGTCCAGGACGCCACCCAGCGTGCGGGCCTGCCACGGCATCTCCTCGTAGGTCTCCAGAAACGTCGCCTCCGAGTTGCATACGCCGTTCTCCAGCGCGTCATCGAGTTGCTCGCCGTTGTTCACTTTCGGTCGACCGGTCTGGAAGCCGATCATCCGCCCGTCCTTGCCCGCCTGGACCACCATGTACTGGGGCAGGCAGTCGTCCTTGCCGTTGCCGTCACTGTCGCCGCACGCCGGGCCCAACCCGTTGTGCTGGACGACGAATGTACCGGGATGATCGCGGGCGCTCTCCTGGAGGACACACTCGGTCTGCTGGTTGCCGTACGGAATCCGCCCGCTGGCGAGCTGGCACGGATCGTTGCCGGGCTCCTTCACGGCCTGCTCGGGCGGCGGAACCTGGCCCAGGTACTCGCCATCCTGTCCCACCAGCGGAAACCCATCCTGGATCAGTGCGTAGGCGATGTCCTTGCCCGGGAAGCGTTGCGCGAGCAGCGACAGTTGCTCGCGATAGAACCTGTACAGCTTGCTTGGCTCGTATCCGGGTTCACCGGCCCACTCGCCGGGGTTGCACGGACATTCGCTATCACAGCTCTTCGGCAGGCGGTTCTCATGCGAGTAGAGGTTCAGACCCGAAGGCTTGACGTAGGCGAGTGCGCGGTACCAGGCACTCTTATCACGGATCCGCGCGGCCATCTCGGTCAGCATCGCGAAGTAGTGTTCCCGGTACGCGTCGTCCGCCGGGCTGCCGAGGAACATCTGGGAGCCGCAAGCGTTGCGACGCGGCTCGTCCTCGTCATTGTTGGCATCGCCGTGATCGACGAACAGGTAGCGGCGCGCGGGCGCCTTGGGATCGGTCTCGATCCAGGACGGGGTGCCGTGGAACCCTGCCTTGACGCCGATGCTGTACAGCTTGCCGTTTGCCACGGCCTGTCCGATCTCGCGATCGAGCACGCTCCAGTCGAACTGGCCGCGCCCCGTGTGTACCTCGTTCCAGCGCAGCCGGATGAACACGCCGGCGATCGCCGGATCGGACCAGGTCGAGGCCATCGATGCGTAAGGCGTGTTCGTGGCGGTTTCACACACGCACCGCGGGCCGGACTTGGTCTGCACCGTCCCTTTGCACTTGGCCTTCGCGGGCGTTTCGCAGATCGCACCCTGCTTTTCCTCCAGCCCCGGGCCGTCGGGACCCAGCGAGAAGACGCCGGAGGCGGCACGCGGCATCGGACCGGTGAACTCGTTGGGATCCGCGGGGTCGTACGCGCGGTAGTCGCGACAGGAAACAATCGGCGATGTGGTGCGCAACGGCGGCAGCTCGACCTGCGTTGCCGTGCGCAGCCGGACGACCGCGTCCGATTTCGGGTTCGCGAGCTTCCATACCACCGTGTCGCCGTCGAAGACCTGTTGCACGTTCGGCTTGAAGGAGCCGTCGGATTTGACGGTCACGGTGAAGGTTGCGGCATGTGCGGGCGCCGCGAAGGCCACTGCCAGGCTGAGGGCGGCCAGGGGCCGGCGGCACGTTCCGCGAACGGCGTGGTGGCTTCGTTTCGTGGTGGCTTTCATGATCGACCCACGATACTCCGCAGCCGTGCGAGGGCTATCCCGTATCGGCGTGTCGGCGTGACGGGATCGCGCCGCATTCCTTTCGACAGCGAGCTGCCGGCGGCGGCGCGACGTTCGGCACAACGGCCACGGGCCGCAGGGTTCTATTTCTGCGCCACCACCCCCCGGCACTGCAGCCCCACCCCGACATACCCGCGCGACGCATCGAAGAACGTCGTCACACCGACCGCGATCTTCTGCGGCCCGCAGG
>CADEEH010000151.1 GCA_902826305.1 uncultured Burkholderiales bacterium | reverse complement strand
CGGCCGCCATCTCCGGCATGAACAGGCCGAACGAGGAACGCGCGCCGTTGGACAGGACCAGGATCGCGCAGCCGAAGAAGAGGACCGGCAGATACGACGACGTCGTCGGCGAGGAACGCTGTTCGCTCATCACGCGACCTCGGCGAACGCGCGCCGGGCCGCATCGAGGGTGAAGTCGACCTGCTCGTCACCGTGGGCGCTCGAGAAGAAGAAGGCCTCGACCGGCGACGGCGGGAAATAGACGCCGGCGGCGAGCATCGCGTGATAGAAGCGCTTGAAGCGATCGACGTCCTGCGTCAGCACCTGCTCGTATCCCGCCGGCGGCTCGGCGAGCATGTACATGCCGGCCATGCCGCCGAGATGCCGGGCGGAGAAGGCGACGCCGGCGTCGCGTGCGGCCGCCGCCAGCCCGTCGACCAGTCGCCCGCAGCGGGCATGCAGCCGATCGAAGAAACCGTCCTCGGCGATCAGGTCCAGCGTCGCCAGCCCGGCGGCCATCGCGATCGGGTTGCCCGACAGCGTGCCGGCCTGGTAGACCGGCCCGAGTGGCGCCATCATCTCCATCACCGCGGCCGGACCGCCGAAGGCGCCCACCGGCATGCCGCCGCCGATCACCTTGCCGAACGCCGACAGGTCCGGCTGCACGCCGACGATCTGCTGCGCGCCGCCGAGCGCGACCCGGAATCCGCTCATCACCTCGTCGAACACCAGCAACGCGCCGTGGCGGCTGCACAGTTCACGCAGCCCGGCGAGAAAGCCGGGTGCGGGCAGGATCAGGTTCATGTTGCCCGGGATCGGCTCGACCATCACGCAGGCGATCGACTCCGGATGGGCCGCGAACAGGTCGGCCACGCTCGCGAGGTCATTGAATCGCGCGACCAGCGTGTGACGGGCCAGATCCTCCGGCACGCCGGCCGAACTCGGCGTGCCGAACGCCAGTGCACCCGAGCCCGCCTTGACCAGCAGGCTGTCGGCGGTGCCGTGGTAGCAGCCCTCGAACTTCAGGATCTTGTCGCGTTTCGTGAAGCCGCGTGCGAGCCTGAGCGCCGACATCGCCGCCTCGGTGCCGGAACTGGTGAATCGCACCCGCTCGACCTGCGGGAACAGCCGGCACAGGCGTTCGGCCAGCTCGGTCTCCATCACGTTCGGCGCTCCGAACGACAGGCCATCGCCGGCCGCGGCGCGCACACGTTCGAGCACGTGGGGATGGGAATGGCCGACGATCATCGGGCCCCACGAACCCAGGTAGTCGACATAACGCCGCCCTTCGACATCCCACAGGTACGGGCCCTCGGCGCGGGCGATGAACCGCGGCGTGCCGCCGACCGCGCGAAACGCGCGGACCGCGGAATTCACGCCGCCGACCAGCACACGCCGGGCACGCTCGAATTCGGCTTCGTTGCTGCGCCGGCCGGTGGAGGGATCGGGGGCGTTCATTGCGGGCACTTTCGCGGGCGGTTCGTCGAGCGTGGAGGATAACAAAGTGGTGCCGCCGCCGGGGACCCGCGCCAGGAGAACGGCCCCTTCGGCGCGACGACACCGGGGCAGGCTCCTGCGCCAGGTGCCGGGTCAGAACACCAGGAACGCCGCCGCGGCGATCAGCGTCGGCAAGAGCGCGCCCAGGGCTAGCCCACCGGCGCCGATCACGCCGTTCTCGAACCCGCCCCGCAGCAGCGCGGCTCCCGCCGGGTTGGGCGCGTTGGCGATCACCGTCATCCCGCCGCCGGCCACCGCCCCGGCGACCAGCATGTACTGCGCAAGCGGCGTGATGCCCTCGATCTGAGAACCGAGGTAGGTGAGTGCCGCGTTGTCGGTGAACGCGGTCAGCACCAGCGCACCGAAGAACAGGACCCCCGGTTCGGCCCCCGACACCAGCGGTTGCAGCCACCACTGCTGCATGCCGCCCAGCACGACCAGGCCGGCGAGGAAAAACGCCACCAGCAATCCTTCGCGCAGGATCAGCGGCGACTGGTGCTTCTCGTAGGCCTGGGTGTAGCCGAGGAAAAACAGGAACAGGCCGATGAAGATCACCGGATGGTGCGCGAACACGACGGTGGCACCGAGGAATCCGAGATGGATCAGCCGCACGTGCCACGGGACCGGGGGTCGCTCGTCGACCGCATCGGCCGTGATCGGCATGCGGGCCAGCAGCGCGGCGGCGATCGATGCGTTGACCAGCACCGCCAACGCCGCCTTCCAGCCGAATGTCGCCGCCATGAACGCGCTGTCCCACTGCCAGGTGGCGGCGACCATCAGCACCGGCGGGGCGGCGTACGAGGTCAGCGTGCCGCCGATCGACACGTTGACGAACAGCACCCCGAGTGCCAGGTAGCGAACCCGGCGCGGCATGTCGCGCCGGAACACCCGCTGGCGCAGCAGCAACGCCGCGATCGTCATCGCCGCGGGCTCGGTGATCAACGAGCCGGTCAGCGGCACGATGGCCAGCGCGAGCCAGACCGCGGCCAGGTCGCGTGCCCGGGGCACCAGCGCGCTCGCCCGGGCGACGACGTCGACGACCGTGTCCAGCACCGGGCGCGAGGCGGCGATCACCATCACCGTGAACACGAACAAAGGCTCCGTGAACTGTCGCGTCTCGACGTACGCGATCGCCTCGGCTGGTGTGGTCAGCAACGCCATCAGCGCGATCAGCGCCGCGGCCCAGACACCGAAGACGACCTCGACCTCGCCCAGCAGGTGGAACGCACCGGCGTGGCGGGGGAAGCGATGGGACAGTCGCTCGAAGTACGGCGTCGAGAACGTGTGGGCCAGGGCAAGCGCGAAAAGAACGGCGCTCGCCCACTGGACGATCGTGGTCTGGGTCATCGGGTCGCGATCCGCGTCGCGTCGATCGAACGCCCGGCGGCGGTTGCCCGGCACCTTAGCAGCGATCCCGGTACCATTCGACCATTCACCCCGGCCAGGAGGCGATTTGCGCTCCGATCCCTCGACCGCCGCAGAGGCAGTGCTTCGGTGACGACGACACCTTCCAGCGAAAGCTGCGTGCACACGGAGGTCGATCCGCTCGGCGACGAAGTGGCGCTGCTCGACCGGTACGGCCGCATCGTGGCAACCAACGCCACCTGGGGACGATCGACGCGCAACGGCGCCGTGCCCGGCGACGGACTGCCGCCGCGACCCGCGATCGGCAGCGACTATCCGCGCGCCTGCGAACAGGCCGGTGGCGAGCCGGGCGGGCCGGCGGCGATGCTGGCGGCCGGGATCCGCGCCGTGCTGAGCGGCACCCGGCCCGGCTTCGTCCACGAATATCCCAGCCGGCCGGGCGACACACCGCGCTGGTCCGCGGTCCGGGTGATTGCTCTCGCACACGACGAAGGTGGCGCGGTGGTCGGCCACACCGACATCACCGAGCGCCGCCGACTCGCGGCCGAGAACGAACGGGCGACCGCCTTCCTGCGCGCGGTGCTCGACTCGACCGACAACGGCATCATGGCCACCGACGAAAGCGGTCGCATCGTGATGTGGAACCGGCGCCTGACCGAGATGCCCGGGGTTCCCGAGGAACGATTGCGGTCCGGCGATCGTGCGGCGATGCTGGCGAGCCTGCGCGACCAGTTTGAGGACTTCGAGGGCGTGATGCGGCTGGCCCGCGAAGGGGTCGAGGCCGATCCGCTCTACACCGGCCTGCACACGGTGCGGATGAAGGACGGCCGCTTCATCGACCGATTCACCCATCCGATCATGCTCGACGGCCACCCGGTCGGCAGGATCTGGAGCATCCGCGACGTCACGGCACGCGAGCAGGCGATCGTCGATGCGGTCCAGCGGTCGGAGCGGCTCGAACAGATGGTGCGTGAACGCACGCTGGCGCTCGAGCAGGCCAACGCGCAGTTGTCCGAGGCCCTCGATCGCGCCGAGGAGGGCAGCCGCGCGAAGAGCGCGTTCCTGGCCAACATGAGCCACGAGATCCGCACACCGATGAACGCGATCATCGGGCTCACCCACATGCTCCAGCGCGGCCTGACCGATCCGCTGCAGCAGGACCGGCTCGGCAAGATCGAGAACGCCGCCCAGCACCTGATGCAGGTCATCAACGACATTCTCGACCTGTCCAAGATCGAGGCCGGCAAGCAGCTTCTCGACAGCCACGACTTCTCGCTGGACCAGTTGATCGGCCGCACCTGCGACCTGGTGGCCGCCGATGCGCGCGCCAAGGGACTCGAACTGGTCATCGATCACGGCCGGGTGCCCGACGCGCTGCACGGCGACTCGACGCGGCTGTCGCAGGCGCTGCTGAACCTGGTCGGCAACGCGGTGAAGTTCACCGAGCGGGGCTGGATCGTCGTGCGCTGCGAACTGGTCGACGACACCCGCGATCAGCTGGCCGTGCGTTTCTCGGTGCTCGACACCGGCATCGGTGTGCCGGCGGACAAGCAGCGGACGGTCTTCGACGCGTTCGAGCAGGCCGATGCGTCGACGACCCGTCGCCATGGCGGCAGCGGGCTCGGACTGGCGATCACGCGCCACCTGGCGCGGCTGATGGGAGGCGACGCGGGTGTGCAGAGCCAGCCGGGGGCCGGCAGCACGTTCTGGTTCACCGCGCGCCTTCGCCGCGCGACGACCGGCTCGTCCGCATCGCCGCGGCGCCTGGTGCGCGACCTGCGCCTGCTCGTCGCCGACGGCCTGCCCGACGCCCGCACCGCGATCGCCGAACTCGCGCGATCGATGGGGCTGTCGACCGGGGTCGCGGCCTCGGCCGAGGAGGCACTCGCCGCGCTGGCGGCGGCCGGCGCGAACGGTGACCCGTATCGCGCGATGCTGATCGACGACCGTCTGCTCGGCCGCGATGCCGCCGCGTTCACCGAGCGGATCGCCGCGTTGCCCGCCACCAGCCGCCCCCACTGCCTGCTGGTCAGCAATCGCGACGACGACACGCGGCGCGACCCCGCGTCGACGGGCGGGTTCGGCGCGCCGCTGGTCAAGCCGGTGACCGCCTCGGCGTTGCTCGATGCGTTGTCGGACCTGCTGCACGATCGCGAGACGAGGGTCGACGAGCCGCACGAGCAGGCGCCGATGCCGGCCGATCCGGTGCCGGCGCTGCGGCGCGATCATCGCGGTGCGCGGGTGCTGCTGGCCGAGGACAACCCGATCAATGCCGAGGTCGCGGTCGACATGCTCGAAGCCGCGGGACTCGTGGTCGATGTCGCACACGACGGCGCGCAGGCGATCGCGATGGTCCGTGCCACCGATTACCGGCTGGTGCTGATGGACGTGCAGATGCCGGTGGTCGACGGCTTCGAGGCGACCCGTGTGATCCGGCGGCTGCATGGCCGACGACAGGTGCCGATCATCGCGATGACGGCGAGTGCCTTCAGCGAGGATCGGACCGCCTGCCTCGCAGCCGGCATGGACGACCACATCGGCAAACCGGTCGACCCTCGGACCGTGTACGCGACCGTGCTGCACTGGCTGTCCGCACCGGCCGGCGGGCGTCGACCGGTACGCGCGCCCTCCCCGGCGAAGGAATCGCCGCCGGCGATCGACGCCGGCGATGTCGGCGGGCGGATCGCCGCGATCGCCGGGCTGGACATGCCACTCGCGCTGACGTACCTCGACGGCCGCGTCGACCTGTACGCGCGCCTGCTCGAGGAGTTCGCGAACCTGTACGCCGACGGTGTGGACGGACTGTCGACGGCGATCGCCGCCGACCAGCGAACCGAGGCAAGGCGCCTGGTGCATTCACTCAAGGGCGCGTCGATCACGCTCGGTGCCAGCGGCATCGGCGAGGCCGCCGGCGCGATCGAGGCGGCGATCGTCGAGCGCCGGCCGGCCGAGGCACTGCAGGCATTGGCCGAACCGCTCGACGCCGAGTTGTCGCGACTGGCGAGTTCGATCCGTCACGCGGTATCGGCCCAGGCGCCGCGACGAGGCGGCACCACCTGATGCCGCGCCGGCCCGGCGCGAGCGCTCGATGAACGCTCCGCTGACCCGCCTCGCCTGGTTCGTATCGCCGCCGCCCTGGTGACGATCGCCTGGAAGACGGCGGCCTGGTGGCTGACCGGATCGGTCGGCCTGCTGTCCGACGCACTCGAATCGCTGCTCAATTCGACCGCTGAGGCCGGGACATCCTCGGGCAGGACGTCGGCCGGCGCTCGCCGCGCAAGCCTTCAGCGGTGGGTCCGCATCGCCGCCAGTTCACGCAGCGTGTCGGCGATCGTCGGACAGAACGCGTCGGCCCCAGCCGACAGCGACGTCGCCCGCGCGCGTTCCGCCCCGTCGGGTGCCCCCCAGCGACAGGTGAGCACCAGCGCCTCGGGCCGACGCGCCTTCAGGCGCAGGCACAGCAGCCGCGCCTGTGCGCCGCCCCCCGGCGCCAGCGATACGATGCAGACCACGTCCGGTTCGTCGGCCTCGACCCGCGCGATCATCTCCGACACCATCAGGCCGGCGTCGGCGCGCACGAACTGGAACGCCCGCGGATCGAGCACCGCACCGAGCAGGCCCAGGGCAACATCGTCCGAAACATCGCGGGCGGCCATGCCCAGCACCCGGATCGAGCGCACCGGTGTATCGACCGAGCCGGTATCCGCGGCGCGGACCGCCTGGTCGAGCGAGTGCAGTTCCTCGCCGATCTCCCGGCTCGCCGCCACCAGCCGCTGCTGCTCGTCCTCGCTCAGCAGCCCCTGCATCGTGTCGCGCCGCGCCAGGGACAGGGCCGGGACCAGCAGCGTGTCGTAGACGGCGACCAGCGATGAACCGGCCAGCGACGTTTCGGCGATGTCGGCCGCTTCGTCGTGGTCCTGGGCGATCAGCCGCTGGTAGTAGCCCTCGGCGGCATCCAGCGATGGGCGGTCGCCGAGCAACGTGTCGAGCAGTCCGAACGCGGGAACGTATTTGCCCAGCACCACCAGGCAGACCGTCATCGGGGTCGCCAGCACCAGGCCGATCGGTCCCCACAACCAGGTCCAGAACGCGATCATCACCAGTGCGGCGGTCTCCGACAGGCCGATGCCGCGCGCGTACAGCCAGGGTTCGACGATCATGTTGCTGATCAGTTCGAGTGCGAGGTACAGGCCGACGACCAGCAGCGGCATCGTCCACGACTCGGCGACCAGCACGCTGAGCGCGATCGGGAAGACCGCCGCCAGCCACGCGCCGAGGAACGGAATGTAGCGAAGCACCGCGGCGAACAGCCCCCACAACGCGGCATACGGCACACCGATCGCATACAGGCCCGCGGCCGCCGCGATGCCGTAGCTGCCGTTGACCGCGAGCTGCAGCAGCAGGAAGCGGCTGATTCGCTCTCCCGCCTCGTCCAGCGCCTTCGTCGTCAAGGTCAGGTTCGAACGGCCGATCACGCTCAGCATCCGGTCGCGCAGGTCCTCGCGACGGATCAGCATGAAGATCAGCAGCACCATCGACAGTCCGACCGCCGACAAAGGCTCGAGCACCGGTCCCAGAGCCGACCACAGTCGCGGCAGCTGGAACAGATCGTTGTCCGGCACGATCCGCACCGGCGTCGGCTCGGCGCCCGGCGCCACGCCTTCGCGGGGCGAGGCGACGCTGGTCCGTTGCAGGTCGCGCGAGATCCGTTCGATGACCCGCTGCGCACGTTCGACGAAGCCGTCGCCGCTGGGGCGGATCGACGTGATGCGCGCGATCAGGTTGCGTTCATACCCCGGGATCGAATCGACCAGCGCGGTGACCTGGCGGGTGACGAGCCAGCCGACCCCACCGATCGCCGCGAACGTGAGACTCACCGCGACCACGACCGCCAGCACCCGGGGCGTGCCGAACCGCTGCATCCTGGCCACCAGCGGCTTGAGCACGAACGTCAGCAGCACGGCGAGGGCGATCGGCAACAGCACGGGCCTCATCCAGTCGAGAAGCCAGATCGTCAGCAGCGCGGTGGCCATCACCACCAGGCTCTGCAACGCATGCGGAAGCGCAGCCATCTGCGGCGCATCGTACGTCGGGCAGACCCGGTGGACCCGGTAACCCCGACTCGCCCCGACCCTGTCGCCGGCATGGACAAGCCTCGTGCCGGGCTGCCGCACCGGTGGACCCGATGCTATGCTGCGCCGACCAACGATCGGAATCCCGATGGCTTCGCAGACAGGGCTCGAAGACTCGCGCCGCGACGCCTGTGACGATTCCGGCCGCACCGGCGCCCACCCGACGCTGCTGGCACTGAGGTCCGTGATGGTGCTGGCGGTGGTGATTCCCGCGTTGTTGTACGCCGCTGCGGCCGTCTATCTCCGTCAGCAGGCACTGGCCGAGGCGCGCGCCCGCGTCGACAGCGCGGTGCGCGTCAGCGAGGAACACGCACTCAAGATCTTCGAGACCAACGAGGCGCTGCTGAGCCGGGTGCTCGACATGCTCGGCCACGAAGCCGACGAACCGCTGCGTGGCCGGGAACAGGCGCTGTACGAGCGGCTGAGCCGGATGAGTGAGGGC
Source organism: uncultured Burkholderiales bacterium (assembly GCA_902826305.1). GTDB lineage: Bacteria > Pseudomonadota > Gammaproteobacteria > Burkholderiales > Burkholderiaceae_E > CADEEH01. The sequence goes on along the minus strand of CADEEH010000151.1, from coordinate 3,408 downwards.
CTGGCGCAGCTGCAGGGCATCTGGCTGGTCGGCAGCGACGGTCGCCTGATCGCGGCCAGCCGCGTCTTCCCGGCGCCGCGTGCGCTGGACTTCACCGATCGGGACTACTTCCGCCACCATCGCGACGGCGGCCCGCAGCCGTACTTCACCGAAGTGCTGACCAGCCGCAGCACCGGCGAACCGTTCTTCGACATGAGCCTGCGACGATCGGATCGCGAGGGTCGTTTCGCCGGCGTGGTCAACGTCAGCCTGACGCCGCACTACTTCGCGGGCTTCTACCGGGAACTCGCGGGCGGCGATCCGGCCCTGCAGATCGCGCTGCTGCGCGCCGACGGCGGGGTGATGGCCGCCTGGCCGCGAGAGCCGATGCCCACCGACGTCGCCGGCGCTTCATCGATGCGTGCTTCCTCGATGCACACCACCACGCCGGTCGACGACCTGCTGCTCGCGACGATGGCCGAACTGCCCGACGGGCAACGCGGGCTGATCGCGAGCCGCCGGCTGGGCACCTATCCGCTGCACGTGAACGCGTGGATCGAGCGCTCGGCGATCTTCGCCGGCTGGCAGCGGCAGATCACTCTGCTCGCGATGTTCATGCTGCCGATGGCCGGCGGGCTCGCGTTCCTGGCCCGGCTCGCGCTGCAGAGGACCCGGCGTGCACTCGACGTGGCCGCCGCCCTGCGCGAGGAGACCGAGCAGCGCGCCCGGGCGGAGTCCGCGCTGCAACAGTCGCAGAAGCTCGAGGCGCTCGGTCGGCTGACCGGGGGCGTCGCCCACGACTTCAACAACCTGCTGACGGTGATCGGCAACAACGTCTACCTGCACAAGCGGACCTCTCCCGAAGCCGCCGGATCGGCGCAGCTGGCCGCGATCGAACGCGCGGTGGCTGCCGGCGGCAAACTCACCGGCCAGCTGCTGTCGTTCTCCCGGCGGCGCACGTCGCGTGCGGAACGGGTCGAGCTGCAGCAGCGGCTGCCGGCGATCGTCGACCTGCTGACCCCGACCCTCGGTGGCCGGATCGAGGTGCACACGTCGATCGAGCCGGCAACCGCGGCGATACTGGTCGATCCGTCCGAGCTCGAGCTGGCGCTGCTCAACCTGGCGCTGAACGCGAAGGATGCGATGCCCGACGGCGGTCGGCTCGAGCTGTCGGCCGCCGATGTCGCCGCCGGATCGGTGCCCGGCATCGACGGCCCCACCGTCGTGATCGCGGTCCGCGACAGCGGCCAGGGCATGGCCCCGGAAGTCCTCGAGCACGCGTTCGAGCCCTTCTTCACCACCAAGCCGATCGGCCAGGGCACCGGGCTGGGACTGAGCCAGGTCTACGGCTTCTGCCAGCGTGCCCACGGCGTCGCGACGATCGAGAGCCGGATCGGCCGCGGCACGACCATGAGGCTGCATTTCCCGGCCGCGCCACGTACCGTCACCACGGACGCCGCCGCACTGGCAGGCAACGAGATCACCGGTACCCGGGTGCTGCTGGTCGACGACGACCACGAGGTCGCCGATGCGACGCGGGCCGTGCTCGAGTCGCTCGGCTGCTCGGTCGAACACGTGCAGGACGCCGGCCGGGCACTCGACCTCATCGATGGGATCGCGGTGCGGACAGACCTGGTGGTCAGTGACATCCGGATGCCCGGGACGGTCGATGGCATCGAGCTCGGATCGAGGTTGCAGGCCGAGTATCCGGAACTGCCGGTGATCCTGATGAGCGGCTACTCCGAGTCGATCGAAGAGGCGGGCCGGCTCGGACTGACCGTGCTGCACAAACCATGCGCGCCGGACCGGCTCGCCGGGGCGATCCGGACGGCCCTCGACCGACGTCGCGGACGTGTCGTCGCCGCGCGGAACGGCGCCGGGGATACCGATCGAGGGGATACGACCGCTGGCGCGCGCCTGGCGCGGCTAGGGTCCGATGACAGGGCCTAGGGAGGGTCCGCGGATGCCGCGCGTTCCGTTCGCGTGGACCCCGTGCGGAAACGAACTCACGACGGGTGCTGCGGCGGCAGGATCTGCTCGAGCAGCGTCAGGTCGATCGGCTTGCGCAGGCTGTGGTCGATCCGCGCGAAGTCCGCCGACACGCCGATGTTCTCGTCGCCATACCCGGTCACGGCCACCAGCACGATGTCGTCGCCATAGCGCTGGCGAAGCTCGCGGGCGAGTTCGCGACCGTCCATGCCCGGCATCTGGATGTCGAGCAGCACACAATGCGGCTCGAACGTGTCGATCACCCGCAGCGCCTGCGGCCCGTCACACGCCACCCGGACCTCGTAGCCGTTGAGTGTCAACGCGGCCGCCAGCGACTCCGCGATCTCCGGGACGTCATCGACGATGACCACCCGCACTGCCTCGGACACACGTTCCCCTCTTGTCTGCGGGGACATTTCCCCCGCCTTCCCCCGTCCGCTGCCCATGCGCGGACCAAGGGATTGTAGGTCGCAACAGATCGCGGGCCAATCTTTCCGCCGGAAACCATCCGGTTGTCCCATCGGCCGGGATCGGCGAGACTTTCCGCACATCGGGCGGGCGCCGGACACCGTTCGTCGGCATACCCGACCGCTGCGCCCGCGCGGCAGCGGGCTGCCATCAAGGCAGGAATCCGGGTGTCGATATGCCCGGTCATGAACGGAGTGATTCCCCTGCTGTATCGGCGCCCCGTCTTCGACCGGCGGCTCCAGCACGTCGGCTACCGGTTGTGGGTCGCAGACGGCGAGGCGATGCCGACACCGGCCAGCGCGGCGGTGCTGAAGTTGGAAACGGCCGCCGTGCTGGAGCGCATCGCCGAGATGGGCGCGCAGACGATCTTCGGCGAGAAGCTCGCGATCCTGGATTGCCCGATCGGGCTGGTCGGCAGCGACTGCACCCGCAAACTCGATCCGCGGCGTTGCATGCTGCATGTCGTCAGCGACGATGACGGGCAGCCGGTCGATGCGGCGGCGATCGACGACCTGACCGCCCGGGGCTTCAAGCTGTCGGCGGACTTCCCGCTGCTGCACGTCAACGACGCGGCGCTGATCGCACGCGCCGAACTGATCCACCTCGACACCTCGGCCACCGCGGCCAAGAGTGCCTCGGCGCGGCTGGCGACCGACCTGCGCCGCGGCGCGAAGCTGCTCGGCGTGAACATCGAGAACACCCGCCACCTGCAGACCGCGCAGGGCCAGGGCTGCCACTACTTCGAAGGGCGTCTGCTCGCGCATCCTCGCCTGCAACAGGGCCGCAGCGCGGCGCCGTTGTACACGCTGGTGCTGAGGGCGTTGACGATGGCCCAGGAAGAAGCCGAGTTCGTCGACATCGAACGGGTGCTCAAGGACGAGGTCGCGGTCACGTTCCGGCTGCTGCGCTACGTCAACTCGCCCGGCTTCGGCGCGATGCGGCAGATCACCTCGCTGCGCGGTGCCCTCAACA
>CADEEH010000150.1 GCA_902826305.1 uncultured Burkholderiales bacterium | reverse complement strand
GAACGGGCATGGCAGGCGCTGATGCAGGAGCTGCCCGGCTACATCGACAGCGACGGCCTGGCCGCGTATTTCCCGCTGCGCGAAGGGGATCCACCGCGCGGCAGCGACGCGTTGAGCGCCTATCTGATCGGTGTCTCGCGTGCGAGTGGCTGGTCGATCCCGGAGGATTCGCGGCGGCGGCTCGAGCAGGGACTGCTCGCGTTCGTCGAAGGCCGCGTGCGTCGCGAGGGCTGGGCGCCGCGCGCCGACCTGCTGCCCCGCCGGCTGGCCGCGATCGAGGCGTTGAGTCGTGCCGGGCTCGTGCAGCCGGCGCTGCTCTCGTCGCTGCAGTTCGATGCAACGACGCTGCCCACCGGTGCGCTGGTCGACTGGTGGTCGATCCTGTTGCGGGTGAACGGATTGCCCGATCGCGACACGCGGCTCGCCGAGGTCGACTCGCTGCTGCGTACACGGCTGACCTACACCGGCACCCGCCTGGAGCTGACCGACGAGGCCGAGGCGGGCTGGTGGTGGCTGATGGTCTCGGGTGATTCGATCGTCGCCCGACTGGCGCTGGGGGCGATCGACCGCCCCGAATGGCGCGACGACGTGCCCAAGCTGGTCAACGGATTGATCGCGCGTCAGCGTCGCGGCGCCTGGTCGACGACGGTGGCCAATGTCTGGGGCAAGCTGGCGAGTGCACATTTCAGCGAGATCTTCGAGTCGGTGCCGGTGACCGGTCGGACCCGGGCACGGATCGCCGGGTCCGACGGTGTCGGCGACGTGGCCTGGCCGAAAGGTGATGCACCGGCCGCGGAACGTGCGGCGACGCGCGAGATCCGGCTCGACTGGCCGCAGGGCGCGAGTGGACTCGACCTCGCCCACGAAGGTGAGGGTCGACCGTGGGCGCAGGTGCGTGCGCTGGCCGCGGTGCCGCTGGGTGAACCGGTCGCGGCCGGGTACACGGTGCGCCGCATCGTCACGCCGGTCGAGCAGAAGAGCAAGGACACCTTCAGCCGTGGCGACGTCGTCCGGGTCCGCATCGAGATCGACGCGGCGCAGCCGATGACCTGGGTCGTCGTCGACGATCCGGTGCCGGCGGGGGCGACGATCCTCGGGAGCGGCCTTGGCCGCGACACCCGCGTCGCCGCCGAGCGTCGCGAAGGCGCCGGCTGGCTCGCGTTCGTCGAGCGGCGCTTCGAGGGGGTGCGCGGCTACTACGAGTACCTGCCGGCCGGTCGCGCGGTCTACGAATACACGGTACGGCTGAACCAGTCGGGCGAGTTCCGGCTGCCGCCGACACGGGTCGAGGCGATGTATGCGCCGGAGGTGTACGGCGAGGTGCCGAACCCGCCGCTGAAGGTGCAGCCTTGAGTCGGCCGATCGCGCCGGTGCGACGCCGAGGCGACCGGATCGCCCGGGTGATGGGGTTGCTGATCGTCGTCTGTGCACTCGGCCCGATGCCCGGCCTCGCCGCCGCGCCGCCGCCGACGTTCGAGCAGGTGCGCGCACAGTGGCAATCCTCGGAGGCGACGGTGCTCGACCGCGACGGCCGGACGTTGTCCACGGTGCGCATCGACCCGGACGTGCGCCGGCTCGACTGGGTGCCTCTGTCCTCGGTGTCGCCGGTGTTCCTGCGCCTGCTGCGTCTCGCCGAGGATCGCCGTTTCGACGATCACGACGGCGTCGACTGGCGCGCGGTCGCCGCCGCATTGGCCGAGGCGGCCCGCGCGGGTCTCGACGGCGACGCGGTCCGTCCGCGCGGTGCGAGCACACTGAGCATGCAGCTTGCCGGGCTGCTCGCGTCGGGCGATTCGCCGCCGCCGCGGCGACGCGCGCTGCCGGACAAGATCAGCCAGGCGATCGCGGCGATCCGGCTCGAGCGTACGTGGACCAAGGCCCAGATCCTCGAGGCCTTCGTCAACCTGGTCCCGTTCCGCGGTGAACAGGTCGGCATCGATGCACTCGCCCGGCTGATGTTCGGCAAGGATCCGTCGGCGCTCGACGCCCGTGAGTCCGCGCTCGCGGTGGCGCTGATCCGCGCACCGAACGCGGCGCCGGCGCGGATCGCGGAGCGCGCATGCCGGCTTCACCGGAACGCGTTCGCCGCGGCCGCCCCCGACGAAGTCGATTGCACCGGCTGGGAAGGTTTCGCGCGGATCATGCTTGCGCGAACGGTGCCGGCGTCGGCCGCCGGTGAATCGCTGGCACCACATCTCGCCCACCGGATGCTGACCAGGCCCGGCGAACGGATGGTGACATCGATCGACGCCGGGGTGCAGCGGCTGGCGCGGGATCTGCTCCGGCGTCATCTGCGTGAACTCGCATCACGCGAGGTCGAGGACGGCGCGGTCGTCGTGCTCGACAACACGACCGGTGAAGTGCGGGCGTGGGTCGGCTCGTCGGGTCCGTTGTCCTCGGCACCCGCGGTCGACGCGGTGCTCGCCCGACGGCAGGCCGGATCGACGCTCAAGCCGTTCCTGTACGCGCGGGCGATCGGTGATCGCCGCCTGACGGCCGCATCGATCGTCGACGATTCGCCGTTCAGCGTGGACGGCGGGGGTGGCTTGTACACGCCGCAGAACTACGACCGCGATTTCAAGGGCGCGGTCAGTGTCCGCACGGCACTCGGCTCGTCGCTGAACGTGCCGGCGGTGCGCACGCTGCGCCTGGTCGGCGCCGATTCGTTCGCCGACACCCTGCGCGCGCTCGGCATCACGAGTGTCGTCGAACGCGGCGAGCACTACGGGCCCAGCCTCGCGCTGGGTTCGGTCGACGTCACGCTGATCGAACTCGCCAATGCATACCGTACGCTGGCCAATGGCGGGCGTCGCTCGCCGATCCGTTTCACGCGCGCGGCGGACGCCGCGGCCGATGACGGCAGCCAGGTCCTCGAGCCTGCCGCCGCGTTCATCGTCACCGACATCCTCGCCGATGCCAATGCACGTGCGTTGACGTTCGGCTGGCACAGCGTGCTGGCGAACCGGTACCGTGCGGCGGTCAAGACCGGCACCAGCAAGGACATGCGTGACAACTGGTGCATCGGCTTCACCTCGCGCTTCACGGTCGCGGTCTGGGTCGGCAACGCGAGTGGCGCGCCGATGCACGACGTGTCGGGTGCCACCGGAGCCGCGCCGATCTGGGCCGAACTGATCGCCGCGCTCGAAGCCGGTGCGACGCGGCCGCCGCCGCGCGACGAGGCGGGTGCGATCCGCATTCCCATTCGTTACGCCGATGCGATCGAACCGTCGCGCGACGAATGGTTCCTTCCCGGCACACAGGTCGCCACGGTGCAACGCGCGCCGGTCCCGGACCGGCCGCGCATCGTCACCCCGCTCGATGGCACCGTGATCGCGCTCGATCCCGACGTGCCGCCGCAGGCGCAGCGCCTGCGCCTGGCCGCCACCGGCGTCGGCACACGCTGGCGCTGGTTCGCCGGTGACGTCGAACTCGGCAGCGGCTCGCCGCTCGACTGGCCGCCGCAGCCGGGCCACCACGTGATCCGGCTGGTCGACGACGGCGGATCGACCGTGCGGACGGTCCAGGTCGAGGTTCGCGGAGCGAATCGGGTGAAGACACGATGACAGTGGGGGTTCACGGTCCGCTCGGCATCGGTCCGCAGGCCTGCGGGTCGTAAGTCTCTCCACGCCGGTCGATCCATTACAATCTGCCGATGAAACCGCAACTGGTCACGGCCGAGCCGTCGCCGATCTCGTCGCCGAAGGAGATCGTCGCCGATCTCGCGGCCGGGCGAATGGTGATCCTGGTCGACGAGGAGGATCGCGAGAACGAGGGCGACCTGGTGCTCGCGGCGGACTTCGTGACGCCGGAGGCGATCAACTTCATGGCGCGCCATGCGCGCGGCCTGATCTGCCTGACCCTCACCGCCGAGCATTGCCACCGCCTCGGACTGGCGCCGATGGTCAGCCGCAACGGTTCGCCGCACGGGACCAATTTCACCGCGTCGATCGAAGCCGCCGAAGGGGTCACCACCGGCATCTCGGCCGCGGATCGCGCGCGCACCGTGCAGGCGGCCGTCGCGGCGAACGCCGGACCGCGGGACCTGGTCCAGCCGGGGCACATCTTTCCGGTGATGGCGCAGCCGGGTGGCGTGCTGATGAGGGCCGGCCACACCGAAGCCGGCTGCGACCTGGCCTCGATGGCCGGGCTGACGCCGGCGTCGGTCATCTGCGAGATCCTGAAGGACGACGGCACGATGGCGCGGCTGCCGGACCTGATCGAATTCTCGAAGACCCACGCAATCCGGATCGGCACGATCGCCGACCTGATCCAGTATCGCAGCGCCAACGAGAGCCTGATCGAACGTGTCGGCGAGCGCGAGGTGATCACCGGACACGGTCCGTTCCGGCTGGTCGCCTATCGCGACAAACCGTCGTCCTCGGCGCACATGGCGCTGGTGCGCGGTACGATCGAACCGCAGACCGAGGCGCTGGTCCGTGTGCACGAGCCGCTGTCGGTGATCGACCTGATCGACCAGGAATGTGCGTCGCACTCGTGGCCGGTCGGGCGGGCGATGGAGGCGATCGCACGCAGCGGATGCGGCGTGCTCGTGCTGCTCAACTGCGCGCAGGGCGCCGAGTCGATCTTCGAACGCCTGCTGCCGGCCGAAGGTCCGGCGGACGGCGGTGCGCGCGCACGGCGTCGCGGCACGGGTGTCGATCTGCGCACCTACGGCATCGGCGCGCAGATACTGAAGGACCTTGGCGTCGGCCGGATGCGACTGCTGTCGAAACCGCGCAAGATGCCCAGCATGACCGGCTACGACCTCGAGGTCGTCGGCTTCGTACCTCATCCACAGGACTGATCCGCCGATGACCACCGAGGTGTTCCGATCCGATGTCGATGGCGAAGGGCTGCGCGTAGGCGTGGTCCAGGCGCGTTTCAATGAAGAGGTCGGCACGCTGCTGCGCGACGCGTGCCTCGAGGAGCTCGTGCGGCTCGGCGTCGACGAGGAGGACATCTTCGTCTGCACCGTGCCCGGCGCGCTGGAGATACCGCTGGCGCTGCAGCGACTCGGCCGCTCCGGCGAGTTCGATGCACTGATCGCGCTCGGCTCGGTGATCCGGGGCGAGACCTACCACTTCGAGGTGGTCTCCAACGAAAGTGCGGCGGGCATCGCGAAGGTCCAGCTCGAGCTGTCGATCCCGATCGCCAACGCGGTGCTGACCACCGAGAACGACGCGCAGGCCGAAGCCCGCGCCAGCGTCAAGGGTCTCGAGTCGGCCCGGGTCGCGATCGAGATGGCCAATCTGGTCGCCGCGCTCGATACACTCGCCGGCCAGGTCGACGAGGACTAGGGCCTGTTGACAGGCCCTAGGCCGCAAACAACCGGCGCGCCCTCGTGCCGGATCATCCGCAGGAACGCAAGTCAAATGACCAGCGACAAGCCGGCGCCGAGAAATGCGCGACGGCGCTCACGCGAACTCGCGCTGCAGGGGTTGTACCAGTGGCTGCTCGCGCGCAGCGACGCCGGGGCGATCGACGCCCACCTGCGCGAATCGCCGGGATTCGAGAAGGCGGACCTCGACTACTTCACCGAGCTGCTGCATGGCGTGATCCGCAAGGTCGACGAACTCGATGCGCAGATCACGCCGTTCCTCGACCGTCGCATCGAACACCTGAGTCCGGTCGAGCACGGGGTGCTGCTGCTCGCCGGCTACGAGATGGCGTACCGGGCCGAGGTGCCGTACCGGGTCGTGATCAACGAGGCGGTCGAGCTGACGAAGACGTTCGGCGGCACCGACGGCTACAAGTTCGTCAACGGCGTGCTCGACAAGGTCGGGGCGAAGCTGCGGCCGGCCGAGAGCGAGGCCCGTTCGCGCGCAACGCCGCGCGCGCCGCCGGCTTCGTGAGCAGCGCATGAGTGACCCTGTCCCCGCGCCGGCGGCCGCCGACGGCGGCGAGTTCGAGCTGATCCGCCGGCATTTCGATCGCGGGCCGTCGCGCCGCGCCGTGCTCGGCATCGGTGACGACTGCGCACTGCTCGCGCCGCCGCGACAGGCCGGCGAGGTGTTCGCGGTCACCACCGACATGCTGGTCTCGGGCCGCCACTTCTTTCCGGACGTCGATCCCGAGGCGCTCGGACACAAGGCGCTCGCGGTCAACCTCTCCGATCTGGCGGCGATGGGTGCACAGCCGGTCGCGTTTACGCTGGCGATCGCATTGCCCGACGCGGACGGGCGCTGGCTCGATGCGTTCGCACGGGGACTGTTCGCACTCGCCGATCGCCACGGCTGCGAACTGGTCGGCGGCGACACCACACGCGGGCCGCTGGCGATCTCGATCACCGCGATCGGCTCCGTGCCGCAGGGCGCGGCGTTGCGTCGCGACCGGGCCGAACCGGGTGATGACCTGTGGCTGAGCGGTGAGCTGGGCGCCGCGGCGTTTGCGGTGCGTTGCCGCGACCTCGGGCGCGCGCTGCCGCCGGACGATCCGGCCCTGGCGCGGCTCGACCGTCCCGAGCCTCGGGTCGCCCTCGGTCTGGCGCTGCGCCACTTCGCGCGCGCCGCGATCGACCTGTCCGACGGGCTCGCCGGTGACCTGGGCCATGTGCTCGAGCGCTCGCGTGCGGGTGCCGAGATCGAGTTCGACCGGATCCCGATCGCCGCTTCGCTCGAGACGCTGCCGCTCGCCGAACGCGTGGCGCTTGCGCTCGGCGGCGGTGACGACTACGAGTTGTTGTTCACCGCCGCTCCGGAGAACGCGACCGCGATCGCGGCGATCGGTGAACGCATCGGCCTGCCCCTGGCACGGATCGGCACCATCACCGCCGGATCGTCGTTGCGTGTGCTCGATGCACGCGGCGCACCGATCGCCGTGCCGGCGCGCGGATTCGACCATTTCGCCGGCGGCGCGCCACGGGCGACGCAATGAGCGCCGCACGTTGCTCGCATCGGGGGATGGCGTGACCGGGGCCGACAACGCCGGTCGCGCGCTCGAACCGGTCCGCCTGCGCCCGGACTTCGCGTTCATGCGGCCCCGGCTGTCGCGGTGGATCGCCTTCGGTGCCGGCAGCGGCCTGACCCGCTTCGGGCCCGGGACGGTCGGCACGCTGGCCGCGTGGATCGTGTTCGCGCTGCTCGATCCGTGGCTGGGTGACCGCGGCTGGCTGGTCGTCGCCGTCGTCGCGTTCGGTGCCGGTATCTGGGCCAGCGACCGCACCGCGCGCGATCTCGGCGTCGCCGATCACGGTTCGATCGTCATCGACGAGATCGTCGCCTTCTGGCTGGTGCTGCTGATGCTGCCGGGGGACTTCGGCACCCAGTTCTGGGCCTTCGTGCTGTTCCGGATCTTCGACATCGTCAAGCCGCCGCCGATCCGCCAGCTCGATCGCAACGTGCACGGCGGCTTCGGCGTCATGCTCGACGATCTGGTCGCGGCGTTCTTCACGTTGCTGGTGTTCGCGTTGCTGGAGGCGGTTCGATGAACGGAAAAGACGAGCGCGCTGCGTTGGGTCCCGCGGGCCGACCGGGCGGGCAGCGGGCGCCGGAGGACGGGGCGCCGGCCGCGCTGCGTGACGAGGTCGCCGCGCGGGCGCACGCACTCGGCGCCGAACTGGCGGGGCTCGGTGCGATGGTCGCCACGGCCGAGTCGTGCACCGGTGGCCTGCTCGCCTGGGCGCTGACCGAGACCGCCGGCTCGAGCGCCTGGTTCGAGCGCGGCTGGGTGACCTACAGCAACGCGGCCAAGCAGGCCGACCTGGGTGTGCCCGCGGCGACCTTGACGGCATCCGGCGCGGTCAGCGAGCCGACCGCGCGGGCGATGGCCGAGGGGGCCGCCCGGCGCAGCGGCGCGCGGCTCGTGATCGCGGTCACCGGCATCGCCGGGCCCGCCGGCGGCTCACCCGGCAAGCCGGTGGGCACGGTCTGCTTCGCCTGGTCGTGGCAGGTCGACGGCGGGCTTGCGGTGCTGACCAGCCGGACACACCACTTCGACGGCGACCGGGCCCGGGTACGATGGCAGGCTGCGGCATTTGCGCTCGCGGGCGCGGCGCAGGCGATCGCGGCGGCCGGCGGCGGTACGCTGACGGCCTAGGGGCTGTTGCCGGGCCCTGGTGGACTGGCGGCGTGACCCATCGCCTCGGCGGTTCCGGTCCGGCTCTGCCTTGGCCGGTCGGCCGACCCGAACGGCCGATCCCGGCGGCCGAGGTTTTTCCCCGACGATCGACCGAAGGACTGATTGTTTATACAGTATTTCATGCAATAATCCTTCCCATCCCACCAACTCGCGCCATCGGGCGTAACGCAGACAGGACGGGCAGGCTCATGGACAAAGTGATCAAGATGGAAGACGCCAAGAACGACGCCAGGAACAAGACCGAACGCGCCAAGGCACTGACGGCTGCGCTGTCGCAGATCGAGAAGCAGTTCGGCAAGGGTTCGATCATGCGGTTCGACGAAGGCCGCGTCGTCGAGGACCTGCAGGTCGTGTCGACCGGTTCACTCGGCCTGGACATCGCACTCGGAGTCGGCGGCCTGCCGCGTGGCCGGGTCGTGGAGATCTACGGTCCGGAGTCGTCGGGCAAGACCACGCTGACGCTGCAGGTCATCTCCGAGATGCAGAAGCTGGGCGGCACCTGCGCGTTCATCGACGCGGAACACGCACTCGACGCGCAGTACGCCGGCAAACTCGGCGTGCGCCTGGAAGAACTGCTGATCTCCCAGCCGGACACCGGCGAGCAGGCGCTCGAGATCGCCGACGCGCTGGTCCGTTCGGGATCGGTGGATCTGATCGTCATCGATTCGGTCGCCGCGCTGACGCCGCGTGCGGAGATCGAAGGCGAGATGGGGGATTCGCTGCCGGGCCTGCAGGCGCGCCTGATGTCGCAGGCCCTGCGCAAGCTCACCGGCACGATCAAGCGCACCAACTGCCTGGTCATCTTCATCAACCAGATCCGGATGAAGATCGGTGTGATGTTCGGCAATCCGGAGACCACCACCGGCGGCAACGCGCTGAAGTTCTACGCCTCGGTCCGACTGGACATCCGCCGCACCGGCTCGATCAAGCGCGGCGAGGAAGTGGTCGGCAGCGAAACCAAGGTCAAGGTGGTCAAGAACAAGGTGGCCCCGCCATTCAAGACCGCCGAGTTCGACATCCTGTACGGCGAAGGCATCTCCCGCGAAGGTGAGATCGTCGAACTGGGTGCCACCGCCGGCATCGTCGAGAAGAGCGGCGCCTGGTACAGCTATTCCGGAGAGCGCATCGGCCAGGGCAAGGACAACGCGCGCGAATACCTGCGCGAGAACAAACAACTGGCCCTCGACATCGAGAACAAGCTGCGTGAACACTTCGGTGTCGCCACCCGTGGCGGCGGAGCCCCGGCAGGTGAGGCGGCCGCCTGAGGCGCCTTCGCTGCGCGCCCGCGCGCTGCGCTGCCTGGCGCGGCGCGAGCACAGTCGGCTCGAACTGAGTCGAAAGCTCGCGCCGCACGCGCCGACGCCCGATGATCTGGAGCAGGCCCTCGATCAGCTCGAGCGGGAGGGCCTGCTGTCGGATCAGCGCTTCGTCGACGCTCTCGTGCAGCGCCGCGCCGGGCGCTTCGGGTCGCGGCGCATCGAGCAGGAACTGCATTCGCACGGGATCGATCGCGACGATCAGGCCCCGGTGCTGCAATCGCTCGAAACCAGCGAGCGCATCCGCGCTCAGGCCGTCCGGCGCAAACGGTTCGGTGACGACGCGCCCGCCGACATGGCCGAGCGCGGACGGCAACAGCGTTTCCTGCTGCAGCGGGGATTTTCCGGGGCGACGATCACCTGGGTGTTGAAGCGCGCCGGAGCCTCCGACAGCGACGACGAAGCCGCCTGAGCGGGCGGCTCCGGGACCATCCCGCGGGCACCCATCGCCCGGTCACAAAACACCCGCACATGCCCTGTTCCAGGGCGTTTCCAGGCGGTCGCGACGGGTCCGGTCGCTTGCCATCCCTGTGCTAAGATCGCGCGACTTTGCAGTGCACAATCCAACACGGTCGTGGCCGCGCCTCGCCGGATCGGTCCTCTGTCAGGTCTTTGTCAGGCAGCCGCAGTATCGTGCCGCCCTGGCGTCACCGTCTCACCATCGTCGATCTCCCGAGTCATCGAGGCTCTTCATGAAAATCCACGAGTACCAGGGCAAGGAAATCCTCAAGCGCTTCGGCGTGCCGGTTCCGCGTGCCATCCCTTGTTTCACCGTCGACGAGGCGATCAAGGCGGCGCAATCGCTCGGAGGGCCGGTCTGGGTCGTCAAGGCACAGATCCATGCCGGCGGCCGCGGCAAGGGCGGCGGCGTCAAGCTCGCCCGGTCGATGCAGGAAGTCCAGCAGCACGCGTCGGCGATCCTCGGCATGCAACTGGTGACGCACCAGACCGGTCCCGGTGGCCAGAAGGTGCGCCGTTTGCTGATCGAGGAAGGCGCCGACATCAAGAAGGAGCTGTACCTCGGTATCGTCGTCGATCGGGTCACGCAGCGGGTGACGTTGATGGCCTCCAGCGAAGGCGGGATGGACATCGAGGAAGTCGCCGACAAGACGCCCGAGAAGATCCACAAGGTCGCGGTCGATCCGTCGGTCGGCCTGACCGATGCCGAGGCTGACGCCCTCGCCCGCAACATCGGCATCCCGGATTCGTCGCTGCCGAAGGCACGGGTCGTGTTCAAGGGCCTGTACCAGGCGTTCTGGGATACCGACGCGAGCCTCGCCGAGATCAATCCGCTGATCCTGACCGGCTCGGGCGACGTGATCGCACTGGACGCCAAGCTCAACTTCGATTCCAACGCGTTGTACCGTCACGCGGACATCGTCGACCTGCGCGACCTGGATGAAGAGGATCCGGCCGAGGTCGAGGCATCGAAGTTCGACCTGTCGTACATCCAGCTCGATGGCACGATCGGCTGCCTGGTCAATGGTGCCGGTCTGGCGATGGCGACGATGGACACCATCAAGCTGTTCGGCGGCGAGCCGGCCAACTTCCTGGACGTCGGCGGTGGCGCGACCACCGAGAAGGTCACCGAAGCATTCAAGCTGATGCTTCGCAATCCGAACCTGAAGGCGATCCTGGTCAACATCTTCGGCGGCATCATGCGCTGCGACGTGATCGCCGAAGGTGTGATCGCCGCATCCAAGGCGGTCAGCCTGAAGGTGCCGCTGGTGGTCCGGATGAAGGGCACCAACGAGGAACTCGGCAAGAAGATGCTGGCCGAATCGGGCCTGCCGATCATCTCCGCCGACACGATGGCCGAGGCGGCGCAGAAGGTCGTCGCCGCCGCCCAGTAGTCGCGCCGATCACGCCGACGCACAACGTTTCCCGGTCCGCATCGCGACCCGCGCCGACCGCTGCTCCAGGCACCACCGAGGACTTCGCAACATGTCGATCCTGATCAACAAAGACACCAAGGTCATCACCCAGGGGATCACCGGCAAGACCGGTCAGTTCCACACCCGGGCCTGTCGCGACTACGCGAACGGCAAGGCGGCCTACGTCGCCGGCGTCAACCCGAAGAAGGCCGGTGAGAATTTCGAAGGTATTCCGATCTTCGCCTCGGTCAAGGAAGCGAAGGCCAAGACCGGCGCGAACGTCTCGGTGGTCTACGTGCCGCCGGCGGGTGCGGCCGATGCGATCTGGGAAGCGTGTGACGCCGACCTGGACCTGGTGATCTGCATCACCGAGGGCATCCCAGTGCGCGACATGATCGTCGTGCGCGACAAGATGCGCAAAGCCAACAAGAAGACGCTGCTGCTCGGGCCGAACTGCCCGGGCGTGATCACGCCGGACGAAGTGAAGATCGGCATCATGCCCGGCCACATCCACAAGAAAGGCCGGATCGGCGTCGTCTCGCGTTCCGGCACGTTGACCTACGAAGCGGTCGGGCAGTTGACGGCGCTTGGCCTGGGTCAGTCGAGTGCGGTCGGCATCGGCGGTGACCCGGTCAACGGCCTGAAGCACATCGACGTGCTGAAACTCTTCAACGACGATCCGGACACCGACGCGGTGGTGATGATCGGCGAGATCGGCG
>CADEEH010000149.1 GCA_902826305.1 uncultured Burkholderiales bacterium | reverse complement strand
CGAGCTGCCGATGGCGATCAAGCGCGGCGAACTCGACCTGTACTACCAGCCGATCCTGGACGTCGGCGCACGTCGTGTGATCGGGCTCGAGGCACTGCTGCGTTGGCGCCACCCGACCCGCGGCCTGCTGCTGCCCGACCGGTTCCTGCCGGCGGCCGAACAGAGCAACCTGATCCGCGAGCTCGGCGACTGGGTGCTCAAGCGCGCGCTGGACGACCGGCTCGATCTCGGCGACAGCGGCGGTCACGGCGCGGTGGTGTCGGTCAACACCTCGCCGCGCCAGTTGAGCGAGGAAGGATTCCTCGAGACGCTGAACCGGATGTTCGAGGAACGCGAGATGTCGCCCTCGCTGCTGCAGCTCGAGCTGACCGAAAGTGCGTTCATCGACGATCCGGACCGCACGATCGCGATGCTCAACGAACTGCGCCGGATCGGCGTGCGCGTGGTCATCGACAACTTCGGCACCGGCTACGCGTCGCTGTCGTACCTGAAGAACCTGCCGATCGACGGGCTGAAGATCGATCACACGTTCGTCAAGGATCTGCCCGCCGATCGCGGCAACGCGGCGATCGTGCAGGCGATCGCGACGCTGGCGGCCAAGCTCGGCCTGAAGGCGATGGCCGAGGGCGTCGAGACGGCCGTCGAGCTGCGCGCGTTGCGTTCCCTGCAGTGTGACCAGATCCAGGGGGCGGTGATCAGCGAGGCGATGCCCTACGCGCAGCTGCGCGAGTTCCTCGAATCGCTGCCGGTGGTCCGGCAGATGCACCTGGTCAAGGACGGGAACAACCCGGCCTGACCGGCCCGCCGGTCGGTCGTCGTCGCCGACGCGTCCGCGCAGCGTCGGCGCTCGCCGATCACTCGTTCGACAGCCCCATCGCCTCGCGCACCTCGCGCATCGTCTCCTGCGCGAGTTTGCGCGCCTTGTCGCAGCCGTCGGCGACGATGCTGCGCACCAGCGCCGGGTCGTCGAGGTACGGTTGCGCACGCTCGTGGAACTGCTGCTGCTCGGCGAGGATCGCATCGATCACCGGCTGCTTGCACTCCAGGCAACCGATGCCCGCGGAGCGGCAGCCCTGCTGGACCCAGACGCGGCGTTCGTCGTCGGTATACACCAGGTGCAGCTGCCACACCGGACAGCGCTCGGGATCTCCCGGGTCGGATCGCCGCACGCGGGCCGGATCGGTCGGCATCGTCCGCACCTTGCGCGTCAGCGTCTCCGGATCCTCGCGCATCGCGATCGTGTTGTTGTAGCTCTTGGACATCTTCTGGCCGTCGATGCCCGGCAGTCGCGACGCCTCGGTCAGCAGCGCCTGCGGCTCGGCCAGGATGATCTTGCGACTGCCCTCGAGATAACCGAACAGCCGCTCGCGATCACCCAGGCTGATGTTCTGCACCTGCTCGAGCAGCGCGCGACCTCGCGTCAGCGCGGTCTCGTCACCCTTCTCCTGGTACAGGGTGCGCAGTTCCGTGTACATCCTCGCGCGGCGCGAGCCGAGTTTCTTGATCGCCTCGCGCGCCTTGTCCTCGAACCCCGGCTCCTTGCCGAACAGGTGGTTGAAGCGGCGCGCGACCTCGCGCGTCAGTTCGATGTGCGGCACCTGGTCCTCGCCGACCGGCACCCAGGCGGCGCGATACATCAGGATGTCGGCGGCCTGCAGCAACGGATAGCCGAGGAACCCGTACGTGGCCAGGTCGCGATCGGCGAGCTTTTCCTGCTGGTCCTTGTAGGTGGGCACCCGTTCCAGCCAGCCCAGCGGAGTGCACATCGACAGCAGCAGGTGCAGTTCGGCGTGTTCGGGCAGGCGCGACTGGATGAACAGGATCGACTGCTGCGGATCGATGCCGGCGGCCAGCCAGTCGATCACCATCTCCCAGATGCTCGGGCCGATCACCTCGGAGGAGTCGTAGTGGGTGGTCAGGGCGTGCCAGTCGGCGACGAAGAACAGGCACGGATACTCCGCCTGCAGCCGGACCCAGTTCTTCAGCGCGCCGTGGTAGTGGCCGAGATGCAGGGCGCCGGTGGGCCGCATCCCGGAGACAACTCGTTCGGGGAACATGTCCGGATTCTAGTCCACTGGATCGGGCAAACGCGCCGGGCGCGGTTCAGCGGGTCATCGCCGCGGTCATCCCGTCCACCGGACCGCGGCCGAGGCGCTGGATCATCGGCTCCTCCCCGGTCATGTCGATGACGGTCGTCGGCTCGAATCCCTGCCCGCCACTGTCGATCACCAGTTCGATGCGCCCGCGCAGCCGGGTCACGATCTCGTCGGCCTCGTGCAACGCGTCGCTGTCACCGGGCAGCACCAGCGTGGTCGCGATCACCGGTTCACCGAGTTCGGCGAGCAGGCCGAGCACGACCGGCGCGGCCGGCACCCGCAGCCCGATCGTCTTGCGCGACGGATGCCACAGGCGCCGTGGCACCTCCTTGGTGGCGTTCAGGATGAAAGTGTACGGTCCCGGCGTCCATTCGCGCAGGAATCGGTACTGCCGGTTGTCGACCTGCGCGTAGACCGCCAGCGCCGACAGGTCCGGACAGACCAGTGTCAGCAGATGCCGGTCGTCGAGCGCGCGGATCGCGCGCATCCGCTCGACCGCGGGTTTGTCGTCGAGGTGGCAGGCGAGCACGTAGCAGGCGTCGGTGGGCATCGCGATCACGCCGCCCCCGCTCAGGATCGAGGCGGCCTGGCGCAGCAGCCGCGGCTGCGGATCGACCGGGTGGATCGAGAAACGTTGCATGGATCGACGTCAGTCGGCGCGCGGACGGGTGCCTCAGCGTGGCGCCGGCACGCGACCGGCCGCGCCGGCGCGGGTCGCGCGCGCGGTGATGAACCCGTCCGCCCAGACCGGCACCAGGCCGGCGGGCAACGCGGGTGCATGACCGATGTCCATCGCCCCCTCGCCGGGCCCGTGGAAGTCCGATCCGCGCGATGCCCGCAGCCCGAGCGCACGGGCGCGGCGGGCGAACGCATCGACCTGGCCGTTGTCATGGCAACCGCTGACCACCTCGATCGCCTCGCCGCCGAGTTCCTGGAAGCGACCGATCAGCTCGCCGAGCGCGAGGTCACCGATCCGGTAGCGGCCAGGATGAGCGAGCACCGCGACGCCGCCGGCGCCGCGGATCCAGCCGACCGCCTGCTCGAGCGTGGCCCAGCGATGCGGCACGTGGCCGGGCCGGCCGGCGATCATGAAACGGTCGAACACCTCGCTGGTCGTGCGGCACACACCCCGCTCGACCAGTGCCCGCGCGATGTGGGAACGCGAGGCCATCTCCGGGTGGGTCGCGTGGGCGATCGCGCTGTCGAAAAGACCGCTGATGCCGAGTGCCGACTCGACCCCGGCGCTGATCGACCGTGCCCGCTCGATCCTTCCGGCGCGCACGCCGGACAACGCGGCATCGAGCGCCGGATTGGTCGGATCGATGCCCAGGCCGACGACGTGCACCGTCTCCTCAGCCCAGGTGACCGAGACCTCGACCCCCGGCACGAAGGTCAGTCCCGACGCATCCGCCTGCGCGGCCGCCTCGGCCAGGCCGCCGAGGTTGTCGTGGTCGGTCAGCGCCAGCAGGTCGACACCGTGGGCGACCGCACGCCGCACCAGCGAGGCCGGGGTCATCGTGCCGTCGGAGACATCCGAATGGCAGTGCAGGTCCGCGTTGCGCGGCAGGGTCATCGCAGGAACTCCGTGAGCAGCCCGGCCAGCGCCTGCGGCTGGTCGTGATGCAGCATGTGGCCGGCACCGGCCAGCGTTTCGCGCCTCAGGCGGCCGACCGCGTTCCAGCGCTGCCGGTATTCCTCCTGATGGATGAAGTGATGCCAGTCGTCGGTGTGTTCGGCCACCACCAGCAGCACCGGCGCCACGATCCGTCGCCAGCAGGCGAGCACCTCGGGCACCTGGTAGAGCTGCGGGTTGATCACCTTGTGCGCCGGATCGCCGAGGATCTCGAAGCGGCCCTCGTCGTTCTCGCGCGCCCAGTGTCCGGCCAGGAACGCGGCGCGCTCCGCCATCAGCCTCGGATTGTTGCCGCGCAGCCGCCGCGCGACCGCATCGAGGTTCGCGTAGCCCGCCATCCGCTGCCCTCGGCGCAGTTCGTCGAGCCAGCGCGCGTAGCGGTCGGGTGCCTGCGCCGGCACCGACGCGGGCATGCCCATCCCCTCGAGGTTGGCGACGCGGCGCACCGTGTCCGGTCGCACGCCGGCATACAGCATCGCGACGTTGCCGCCCATGCTGTGGGCGATCAGGTCGACCTGCGGCTGCTCGAGCGCGGCGACGATCGCATCGAGGTCGGCCAGGTAGTCGGGAAACCAGTAGCAGTCCGTGTCGGGACGTGCCGTCAGCCCGTAGCCGCGCCAGTCCGGCGCGACCAGCCGCCAGTCCGCGGGCAGGCAGTCGGCGAGGAACTGGAACGACGCCGACATGTCCATCCAGCCGTGCAGCATCACGACGGTGTGCGCGGGCTGTGCGGTGTCGGCGTCCCACACCCGCAGGTGATAACGGAGCCGGCGGACCGGCAGGAACCACGATCGGCTCGCCCGCAGCGGCCGGTAAGGCACAATGGTCATTGGTGGAGACGATTATAGGTGCCCGAGCCATGGCTCGAAGCCAAAAGCCGGCGACGCGGGCCGCCGCCGTGGTCGACGACTACGACCGGTTGCATCGCGAGTTCCGCTGGCAGGTGCCGGTACGGTTCAGCATCGCCGATGCCTGCTGCGGCCGCTGGGCGGACGGCGAACGGATCGCGATCCTGTACGAGGACGAACACGGCATCGTCCACCCGGTCCGCTATCGTGACCTGCACCGCGAGGCGAACCGGCTCGCCAACGCACTGCATGCCCTCGGCGTGCGGCGCGGCGACCGGGTTCCGGTCATCCTGCCGCAGCGGCCGCAGACCGCGGTCGCACACTTCGCGCTGTACCGCCTGGGTGCGATCGCGATGCCGATGTCGATGCTGTTCGGCCCCGACTCGCTCGGCTTTCGCTTCGGCGACAGCGCGGCGACCACGGTGATCGTCGACGCCTCCGTGCTCGAGGCGACGCGCACTGCCCGCACGGCGGCGATCGAGCACCTGGTCGTTGTCGGCGACGGCGCGGCGCTGCGTGCCGCCGACGGCGAACACGCGTACGACCGCCTGATCGCGGCCGCATCCGACCGCCGCCGTCCGGTCGTGTTGCGGGCCGATGAGCCGGCCGACCTGATCTACACCAGCGGCACCACCGGGCCACCGAAGGGTGCGCTGATCGCGCACCGCTCGCTGATCGGCAACCTGACCGGATTCGTCGCGTCGCAGAACTGGTTCCCGCGGCCGGCCGACGTGTTCTGGTCCCCGGCGGACTGGGCGTGGACCGGCGGCCTGATGGATGCGCTGCTGCCGACGCTGTACTTCGGCCACACGATCGTGGCCACCGCGTCGCGGTTCTCGGCCGCACGCGCCTACGAGCTGATCGATCGGCATCGCGTCACCAACGCCTTCCTGTTCCCGACCGCGCTCAAGCAGATGATGCGGTTCGATGCCGAGCCGCGGCGGCGGCACCAGCTGCATCTGCGCGCGATCATGAGTGCCGGCGAAACGGTCGGGGCCACGCTGTTCGACTGGTGCCGCGACGGGCTGGGCGTCACCGTCAACGAGATGTTCGGCCAGACCGAACTCAACTACGTCGTCGGCAACAGCGCCCATCGCTGGCCGGCACGCCCGGGGTCGATCGGCCGCGCGTATCCGGGGCACCGGGTCTCGGTCATCGACGATGCCGGCCGGGAGCTGCCGCCGGGTGAACTCGGCGAAGTGGCCGTGCACCGCTTCGACCGCCATGGCGCGGCCGATCCGGTGTTTTTCCTCGAATACTGGCGCAACCCGGCGGCCACCGCGGCCAAGTACAGCGGCAATTGGTGCCGCACCGGCGACCTCGCGACCGCCGACAGCGACGGCTACCTCTGGTACGGAGGACGCGCCGACGACATGTTCAAGGCCGCCGGCTACCGGATCGGTCCCGGCGAGATCGAGAACTGCCTGCTCGCCCACGCGGCCGTCGCGAACGTCGCGGTGGTCCCCAAGCCGGATCCCGATCGCGGCAACCTGGTCAAGGCCTACGTCGTGCTCGCCGAAGGCGCACGGGCGTCGCCGGCGCTGGTCGCCGAGCTGCAGGAGCACGTGCGCGGCAAGCTGGCACCCTACGAGTATCCGAAGGAGGTCGAATTCATCGACGAGCTGCCGATGACCACGACCGGCAAGGTCCAGCGACGGGTCCTGCGCCTGCGCGAGGAGACACGCGCCCGCGACGCGGGGAGCCTCGCCTGATGGCGGTCGGTCCCGACGACCGGCTGCAGCGGTTCCTGCTGCCGCGGGGTGCCGTGCGTGGGCAGATCGTCTCGCTCGACGAGGCGTGGCGCCAGGTCGTCGAGCGCCACGACCTGCCGCCTTGTGTGCGCGACCGGCTCGGCGAACTGGCCGCGGCCGGGCTGCTGCTGGCCGCCAGCCTGAAGTTCGACGGCAAGCTGGTGCTGCAGATCCACGGCGACGGTCCGGTGTCGCTGTTCGTCGTCGAATGTGACGCCTCCGGCGCGATGCGGGCGACCGCGCAGGTGCGCGAATCCGCCCGGATCGCCGCCGATGCCGACCTGGCCTCGCTGGTCAATGCCAGCGGCCGCGG
This sequence comes from uncultured Burkholderiales bacterium, assembly GCA_902826305.1. Classification (GTDB taxonomy): domain Bacteria; phylum Pseudomonadota; class Gammaproteobacteria; order Burkholderiales; family Burkholderiaceae_E; genus CADEEH01. The sequence goes on along the minus strand of CADEEH010000149.1, from coordinate 5,355 downwards.
CCGCTTCGTGCTGACCCTGGACCCCGGCCGCGGTCCACGTGCCCGCCCGTACCAGGGCATCGTGCCGCTCGAAGGCGGCGGGGTGGCCGAGATGCTCGAGCGATACCTGGCGAGATCGGAGCAGGTGCCATCGCGGCTCTGGCTGGCCGCCGACGAGCGGCGCGCGACCGGCCTGCTGCTGCAGCGCCTGCCCACCGAGGGTGGCCGGGTCGTCGAGGACGAGGACGGCTGGAACCGGCTGCAACTGCTCGCCGGCACGGTCAGCGGCCCGGAACTGCTGTCGTCGACCGCCCCGCTCATCCTGCGCCGGCTGTTCGGCGGCGAGCCGCTGACCGACTTCGACGCACGCGGCTGCCGGTTCGAGTGCGGCTGCAGCCGCGAGAAGGTGGCCGCGATGCTGCGTATGCTCGGTCGCGAGGAAGTCGACAGCATCATCGCCGAACGAGGCGTCGTCGACGTGCGCTGCGAATACTGCAACCAGCCCTACACGTTCGACCCGATCGACAGCCAGGCGCTGTTCGAGGCGCCGCTCGGCGACAGCGGCAGCCGCCTGCACTGAGCCGCCGGGGCGTCGCGAGCAGCCCCGGGACGGTTCGAGAATCGCTTCCGGGGCGTCGCGAGCAGGCCCGAGTTGCGTGCGAGAAGCGCAAGCGTACGAGAGTACGCTGAGCATCGCAGCGCGCCAATCGGGACGCGCAGCAGCCCCGGAACCGATTCTCAGCGGAGGGCTGCTGTGCGGGTGTCTCTCGGCGCTTCCGGCGCCGGAGCGACCTTGGGCTCGGTGATCTGGACGAACACCTCGTCGGGACGCACGAAGCCGAGCTCGTAGCGCGCCCGCTCCTCGAGCGCGACCGAGCCCTGGCGCAGGTCCCTCACCTCGGCCTCGAGGGCGGCGTTGCGCTGGGCAGCGAGGCGGTTGGCCGTGTCCCGGGCCGCCACCTCGCGATCCAGTTCCCAGACGCGCAGCCAGCCACCCTGACCGAGCCACAGCGGATGCTGGATCAGCCCGACCAGTGCGACCAGCAACAGCGACAACACCCGCATCGTGCCCTCCGACCCGCGATCTCCGCGCCGCTCGGCTGCGGATCAGGCCAGGTTGTAGAACGCATCGCGGCCGGGATATTCGGCGACGTCGCCGAGATCCTCCTCGATGCGAAGCAGCTGATTGTACTTCGCGACGCGGTCGCTGCGGCTCATCGATCCGGTCTTGATCTGCATCGCGTTGGTCCCGACCGCGATGTCGGCGATCGTCGTGTCCTCGGTCTCGCCGGAGCGGTGCGAGACGACCGAGGTGTAGTTGTTGCGTTTGGCGAGCTCGATGGCGGCGAAGGTCTCGGTCAGCGTGCCGATCTGGTTGATCTTGATCAGGATCGAGTTGGCGATGCCCTGGTCGATGCCCTGGCGCAGGATCTTCGTATTGGTGACGAACAGGTCGTCGCCGACCAGCTGGACCTTGTCGCCCAGGCGGTCGGTCAGCACCTGCCAGCCCTCCCAGTCGTTCTCGGCCATCCCGTCCTCGATCGAGATGATCGGATACTTCTCGCACCAGGTCGCCAGCAGGTTCGTGAAGTCGCCGGCCGACAGCTTCAGCCCCTCGCCTTCGAGCTGGTAACGTCCGTCGCGGAAGAACTCGGAACTCGCGCAGTCCAATCCGAGCGCGATCTGGCGTCCCGGCTCGTAGCCGGCCATCTCGATCGCCTGCAGGACCAGCTGGATCGCCGCCTCGTGATTGGCCACGCTCGGTGCGAAGCCACCCTCGTCGCCGACCGCGGTCGACAGGTGCTTGTCGTGCAGCAGCTTCTTGAGCGCGTGAAAGGTCTCGGCGCCGTAGCGCAGCGCCTCGCGGAACGACGGCGCGCCCACCGGGATGATCATGAACTCCTGCAGGTCGAGGTTGTTGTTCGCGTGCGCGCCGCCGTTGATCACGTTCATCATCGGCACCGGCAGCGCCATCGCGCCCGAGCCACCGAAGTAGCGGTACAGCTGCAGCCCCGATTCCTCGGCGGCCGCCTTGGCCACCGCGATCGACACCGCCAGCGTCGCGTTGGCGCCCAGGCGGGACTTGTTCTCGGTGCCGTCGAGTTCGATCAGCGCGCGGTCGACGTACGACTGCTCGGTCGCGTCCAGTCCCATCAGCGATTCCGAGATCTCGGTGTTGATGTGCTCGACCGCGTTGAGCACACCCTTGCCGAGGTAACGCGCCTTGTCGCCGTCACGCAGCTCGATCGCCTCGCGCGAGCCGGTCGATGCGCCCGATGGCACGGCGGCCCGGCCCATCGCGCCGGACTCGAGCAGCACGTCGCATTCGACGGTGGGATTGCCGCGCGAATCGATGATCTCGCGGCCGATGATGTCGACGATCGAACTCATGGTGGGATGTCCCGGGGAAGTGAGGAATCGGTGGGTCGGTCGCGCCGCCGCCGGCCAACGGCCGGCGCGGTGCCCGAAGACGGTCAGACGCCTTCGACGACGATCATGTTGAAGTGTTCGGTCGCGCCCTCGCGCTGCGCCCGCGCCTCGACGTAGCGGGCGCTGTTGTAGAAGTCGACGGCCGCGGCCATGGACTCGAAGCGGACGACCACGACACGCTCGGGCCTCCAGGTGCCCTCGAGCACGCGGGTGGTGCCGCCGCGGACCAGGAACTCGCCGCCGGCCGAGGCGACCGCCTGCGGCGACAGCGCGGTGTAGCGCCGGTAGCGGTCCTCGTCGGTGACGCGGACATCGGTGATCACGTAGGCTGCCATCTTGCGTCTCCGCCTCGGGTCGGCTCAGCCGGGCGCGCGTGCACTCACGCCGCCGCCAGCAGCGACTGCTCCGGGAAACCGGCGCGCTTGACCGCGCGATCGATCTCGACCAGGGTCGCGAGCAGTTCGGCCATCCGATCCAGCGGCCAGGCGTTCGGGCCGTCCGACAGCGCCTTGGACGGATCCGGATGGGTCTCCATGAACAGTCCGGCGACACCGCTGGCGACCGCCGCCCGCGCCAGCACCGGCACGAACTCGCGCTGACCGCCCGAGGCGCTGCCCTGCCCGCCCGGCAACTGCACCGAGTGGGTCGCATCGAACACCACCGGGCAGCCGGTCTCGCGCATGATCGCCAGCGAGCGCATGTCCGAGACCAGGTTGTTGTAGCCGAACGAGGCGCCGCGTTCGCAGACCATGATGTTGTCGCCGTCGCCGCCGGCCTCGACCGCCGCGGCGCGTGCCTTCGTGACCACCTGGAGCATGTCGTGCGGCGCCAGGAACTGCCCCTTCTTGATGTTGACCGGCCTGCCCGCGCTGGCCACCGCGCGGATGAAATCGGTCTGCCGGGCCAGGAACGCCGGCGTCTGCAGCACATCCACCACGTCGGCGACCGGACGGATCTGGTCGATATCGTGCACGTCGGTCAGCACCGGCACCGACAGCGCCGCACGCACGTCGGCCAGTATCTGCAGTCCCTGGTCGATGCCCGGGCCGCGGAACGACTTGCCCGAACTGCGGTTGGCCTTGTCGAACGACGACTTGTAGATGAACGGCACGCCGAGCGCCGCGGTGATCTCGACGAGCCGGCCCGCGGTGTCCATCGCCATCTGCGGCGATTCGATCACGCAGGGACCGGCGATCAGGAACAGCGGCCGGTCGATCCCGGCCTCGAAGCCGCACAGCCGCATCTTGACCTCAGGCGGCCTTGCGGGCCCGCGAACGGGCACGCTGTTCGATCGCCGCCGCGATGTACGCGCGAAACAGCGGATGACCGGTGCGCGGCGTCGAGGTGAACTCGGGGTGGAACTGGACGCCGACGAACCACGGATGGGCGTGGCGGCCGCCCTGCGGCAGCTCGATCATCTCGGTCAGACCCTCGTGGGGCGTACGCGCCGAGACTTCGAGCCCGGCCTGCTGGAGCTGGGCGACATAGCGGTTGTTGACCTCGTAGCGATGGCGGTGGCGTTCGTTGACGCTGGTGCCGTAGATCGACGCAGCCAGCGTGCCCGCCTCGACCGGGCAGCGCTGCGCACCGAGCCGCATCGTGCCGCCGAGATCCGAGGCGGTGTCGCGCCGCTCGAGCTGGCCCTCGCGGTCGAGCCATTCGGTGATCAGTCCGATCACCGGGTGCGGCGAGGCCGCGTCGAACTCGGTGCTGTTGGCGCCATCGAGCCTGCAGACGTTGCGTGCGAACTCGATCACCGCGAGCTGCATGCCCAGGCAGATGCCGAGGTACGGGATGCCGTGCTCACGCGCAAAACGGATCGCGCGGATCTTGCCTTCGACGCCGCGCCGGCCGAAGCCCCCGGGCACCAGGATCGCGTCGAAATCGTGCAACGCGTCGGTGCCGTCGGTCTCGACGGTTTCCGAATCGAGGTACTCGACGATCACCCGGCAGTCGTTGTGGATACCGGCGTGCACCAGCGCTTCCGTCAGCGACTTGTACGACTCGGTGAGGTCGACGTACTTGCCGACCATCGCGATGCGGACCTCCTCGCGCGGATGCTCGAGCCGGTCGACCAGCCGGTCCCAGACCGACAGGTCCGCCGGACGGGTGTCGATGCGCAGGATCTCGCACAGCTGGTCGTCGACCCGCTGGTCATGCAGCATGCGGGGGATCTTGTAGATCGAATCGGCATCCCATACCGAGATCACCGAGTCCAGGTGCACGTTGGAGAACAGCGAGATCTTCGCCCGCTCGTCATCGGGCACGCGGCGGTCGGCCCGGCACAGCAGCATGTCGGCCTGGATGCCGATCTCACGCAGCTTCTGCACCGAATGTTGCGTCGGCTTGGTCTTCAGCTCGCCGGCCGACGGAATGAACGGCACCAGCGTCAGATGCATGAAACACGCGTTGCCGCGGCCGAGCTTCAGGCTCATCTGCCGCGCCGCCTCGAGGAACGGCAGCGATTCGATGTCACCGACCGTGCCGCCGATCTCGACGATCGCGACCTGCGCCGCATCCGGCGTGCCGACACCGGCGCCGCGTTCGACGAAGGCCTGGATCTCGTTGGTGATATGGGGGATGACCTGCACCGTGCGGCCGAGATATTCCCCGCGCCGCTCCTTCTTGATCACCGACTCGTAGATCTGGCCGGTGGTGAAGTTGTTCCACTTGTGCATCCGGGCGCTGGCGAAGCGCTCGTAGTGCCCGAGGTCGAGATCGGTCTCGGCGCCGTCCTCGGTGACGAACACCTCGCCGTGCTGGAACGGACTCATCGTTCCAGGATCGACGTTGATGTAGGGATCGAGTTTGAGGAGGGTGACCTTGAGGCCGCGCGACTCCAGAAGCGCGGCGGTCGACGCGGCGGCGATGCCCTTGCCCAGCGAGGACACCACCCCACCGGTGACGAAAATGAACTTGGTCATCGTGCGGCGTACCGGGAAAAAG
>CADEEH010000148.1 GCA_902826305.1 uncultured Burkholderiales bacterium | reverse complement strand
AACCGCCGGATGTCGAGTGTGATGTTCAACGAGGCGCTGCAGGACCTGAAGGACCGTTTCGCCGACCGTTTCACGATGATCCACGTGCTGTCGCGGCAGGCGCAGGAAGTCGACCTGCTGCAGGGCCGGATCGACGGCGACAAGGTGCGTGCGATCATCGCCGCGCTGCTGCCGGCACGCAGCATGGACGAGGTGTTCATCTGCGGTCCGGAGGCGATGATCGAGGCGACGCGGCAGGCGCTGATCGATGCCGGCGTACCCGAAGCCCGGGTCTACACCGAACGTTTCACCACGTCGGCGGCGCAGGCGGCGAAGGTCCAGGCGGACATGGATGCGGCAGTCGACAAGGTGGCCGCGCGCAAGGCGGTGCAGATGACACTCGAGCTCGACGGCAAGCAGCACGAGATCCCGCTCGGCGCCGATGAACACGTGCTCGATGCGGCGCTCAACGCCGGGCTGGACCTGCCCTACGCCTGCAAGGCGGGGGTGTGCTGCACCTGCCGCTGCCAGGTGATCGAGGGCTCGGTGACGATGGACAAGAACTTCACACTGGACGATGCCGAGATCGCACAGGGCTACATCCTGAGCTGCCAGGCGCGCGCGGCGTCCGCGAAGCTGCGGGTCACGTTCGACGTGCGCTGACGGCCGGGCGGGGCGCCGATGAACGCGGACCCGACGGTGGCTGCGATCGGCGATCCCGGCCCTGTTCGCGATCGGGCGTCGGCGGCGGGACGGCGGGGGTGATGGAGCAGGCTCGGTCAAGCGTCACCGCGCGATCCGGAGAGCCGGCGCCAGCGTGGCCAGGCGGCCCGATGCCGGTGGGATTCCATGCGCTGCATCCGGACGTCAGCCTGAACTTCCAGATGAACCGCTGGTGGAGCTGGGTCGGCGAAGACGGCATGCTGGCCCAGTTGCGATCGGTGGCGCCGGCGATCCGGGACTACGCCGACTGGAAGCGCTGCTTCGTGGACCTCGCCCGGACGGCCGAGCGGGAAGGGCATCGGACTCGTGCGGCGTATTACTGGCGCAGCGCCGACTTCTTCATGTTGCCTGACGATCCCGATCGCGAGCCGGCACGTACCCGATGCCTGCAGTTGCTGCGAGAGCAGCACGGGCTGTCGCCATCGGACTACCGACGTGTTGCCTACGGTGACGGTGATCGCGACGGCTGGCTGTCGGCACTGAGGCTTCCGGCCGACGGCAGTCGCCGGGACACGATCGTCTTCTTCGGCGGCTTCGACAGCTACCTCGAGGAGTTGCTGCCCGCACTCAGGTTCATGCAGCGCAGGGGCTTCGACGTCATCGCCTTCGAAGGGCCTGGGCAGGGGACGACGCTGAACGAAGCGGGTCTGCGGATGACAGCCGACTGGCATCGCCCGCTGGGCGCGGTGCTCGATCACTTCGATGTCCGCGACGCGACGGCGATCGGCCTGTCGCTGGGCGGATGCCTGGTCATCCGGGCAGCCGCACTCGAGCCACGGATCCGACGTGTCGTCGCCTGGGACATCCTGACCGATTTCCTCGAAGTCAATCTCCGGCAGGCCGGGCCGCTGCTCGGCTGGCTGGTGAAGGTGCTTCTGGACGCCGGCGCCAACGGCATCGTCGATCGCATCGCCACCGTCGCCGCGTGGCGCAGTCCGGTGCGGCGATGGGGGCTCGCGCAAGGCCGACACGTGACCGGAATCGAGCGGCCCCACGCGTTCCTGCGCGAGGTGCGACGTTACCGGACCGACGACCTGTCGGATCGCCTCGATCAGGACGTGCTGCTGCTGGCCGGCGCCGAGGATCACTTCGTGCCGCTGGCGCAACTGCAACGGCAACACGACATGCTGTCGCGAGCGCGTTCGGTGACGGTGCGGGTGTTCACCGCGGCCGAGCACGCGGCGAGCCATTGCCAGGTCGGCAACTACGGTCTGGCGTTGGAAGTGATCGTCGACTGGCTGGAGTCGACGCTGCGTCACTGATCGCGGGATCGGTTCCTTTCGCGAAGGCGAGTCGCTACACTGCGCCTCTTCACGAGGCCGTCGCAGTTGGTGTCGTTCCGCCGCGATGGCGATGGCAGGGAGACGTACGATGAGCCGCTTGAAAAGGCGCGCCGCGAGCCGCATGATGGATTGGCTGTGGCTCCGGGGCATGTTCCGCATCCGGGCGAGGTCTTGCGGCCGGTTCGCACCGCTTGCCTTCGCGGCCGTCGCGGCCCCGCTGGCCGCGCAGAACCTCGCGCTGGAACCGGTCGCCGACGGCCTGACCGCGCCGATCCATCTCGAGGAACCCGCCGACGGCAGCGGCCGCAGGCTGATCGTCCAGCAGGACGGCGTGGTCCGGGTGCTCGGTGGCGACGGACGGCTCGCCGCCGAACCGTTCCTGGACCTGCGCCCGAAGCTGCTGGCTCTCGAACAGAATTTCGAGGAGCGTGGCCTGCTCGGTTTCGCACTGCATCCGCTGTTCGCCCGCAACGGCCGGGTGTTCGTCACCTATTCGGCGCCGCTGCGCGCCGGGGCGCCCGAAAGCTGGAATCACACGCGTCGTGTGTCCGAGTTCAGCACGAAACCCGGTGATCTGTCACGGATCGACGCGGCCTCCGAACGCGTGCTGATCGAGGTCGATTGGCCGAGTCGAAAACACAACGGCGGTGGTCTGGCGTTCGGACCCGACGGGCATCTGTACATCGGCTTCGGTGACGGCGGCGTGTCCCACGGCGTCGGCAGGAAGGTGGTCTGGGAGGCGTTCGATGTCCCGGCCGAGGGCCTGACCTGGGACGGCCTGGCGCAGGACACCGAGTCGCCGTTCGGCAAGATCCTGCGCATCGACGTCGACCGCGGGTTTCCCGGTCATGCGGTGCCGCGCGACAATCCGTTCGCCGACGGACAGGGCGGCCGGCGCGACATCTTCGCTTGGGGCTTCCGCAATCCGTTCCGGATCGCGTTCGACGGGACGGATGGCAGTTTCCTGGTCACCGCGGTGGCCGAGACATTGTGGGAGGCGGCCTACCAGGTCCGCGGCCCGGGAAACTTCGGTTGGCCGCTGATGGAAGGCACACACTGCGTCGACCGGTTGCGGCCGAGGCAGCCGCCGGCGAGTTGTCCGCCGCGGGATCCGTCGGGGCGTCGCATCGAACTGCCGGTGCTCGAGTACCCGAACATGCAGGCGTCACATCCGGATACGAAGCTCGGCATCGCCGGTGTCGGCACCGCGATCACCGGCGCGCGGATCTATCGTGGCCGCGCGATACCGCAGCTGGCCGGCCGCCTGATCGCATCGGACTGGAGCGCGTCGTTCAAGCAGCCATCGGGCCAGCTGTTCGTCGCACGGCCGTCGACATCGAACGAGCCGTGGCCGTACGAGAAGGTGCTTCAGATCGAGAGCCGGATCATCGGGCTGGCCGCCGATCGCGCCGGCGAGATCTACGTGCTGACCAACGAGACCTTCGGGCCCTACGGCACGACCGGCAAGGTGTTCCGGCTGGTCGCGAGGTAGGGCGACACGCTGGCGCGGTCGGCCCGCGGAGGTGATAATCATCCGCGGCCACCAGGAGTCCGGATGAGCGAGCACGAGCATCACGAACATGATCATCACGACCACGATCATTCGCACCTGAGCGAGGTGCAGTCGCGGGTGCGTGCACTCGAGACCGTGCTCGCGCAGAAGGGATACGTCGATCCCGGCGTGCTCGACCAGATCGTCGAACATTTCGAGACCCGTGTCGGTCCGCACATCGGCGCACGGGTCGTCGCCCGCGCCTGGACGGATCCCGCGTTCCGGGCGGCGCTGCTCGACGATGCGACCCGCGCGATCAACGACAGCGGCCTGTTCGGACCGATCGGTGATCACCTGATCGCGGTCGAGAACGACGCGCGGCTGCACAACATGGTCGTCTGCACATTGTGTTCGTGTTACCCGTGGGACGTGCTCGGCCTGCCGCCGGTCTGGTACAAGTCGGCCCCGTACCGGTCGCGGGTGGTCATCGATCCCCGCGGCGTGCTCGCCGATTTCGGCGTCACGCTGCCGGAGTCGACGACGATCCGGGTCTGGGATTCGACCGCGGAGACACGTTACCTGGTCGTGCCGCGGCGTCCCGCCGGCACCGACGGCTGGTCGGAGGAGCAGCTGGCCGCGCTCGTGACCCGCGACAGCATGATCGGAACCGGTGTGGCGGCGGCGCCCGGGAGTCGGCCATGAACGGTGTCCACGACCTGGGGGGCATGCACGGCTTCGGCAAGGTGATGCCGGAGCCCGACGAGCCGGTGTTCCACGGTGACTGGGAGGGGCGGGTGCTGGGTCTGGCGCGCAGCCTGCTCTACAGCCGGGCCTGGAACCTCGACGTGTTCCGTCACGCCCAGGAACGACTGCCGGCGTCGACCTATCTGACCGTGTCGTATTACCACCGCTGGCTGCTGGGCATCACGCGCAGTGCACTCGAGTACGGCCTGGTCGAAGCCGATGAACTGCGGGCCGGGCGCGCGCTGCATCCGCCGCGGCCGGTCGAGCGCACGCTGACCGAGGCGGCGATCCAGGCGTCGTTCATGCGGCCGCCGTTCGGACGCCCCGCGCCGGGTGCCGCCCGCTTCCAGGCGGGTGATCGCGTGCGCACACGAAACGACCATCCGGCCGGCCATACCCGGTTGCCGAGGTATGCACGCGGCCGGACCGGTCGCGTCGAGGCCCTTCGCGGCTGCCATGTCTATCCGGATTCGAAGGCCGCCGGCGGCGAAGACGATCCGCAGTGGTTGTACACGGTCGTGTTCGACGGTCGCGAGCTGTGGGGTGAACATGCCGATCCGTCGCTGATGGTGTCGATCGAGGCGTTCGAGCCGTATCTGGAGCCGGCCTGAGATGTCACCCGGTCGAGCACCGCCGCGTGTCGATGCGGCGGCGATGATTCCCCCCGGTGAACAGGAACGCACCTTCGAGGAACCGTGGCAGGCACAGGCGTTCGCGATCACGCTGGCGCTGCACCGGCGCGGCCTGTTCGACTGGGACGAATGGGCGGCGGCGCTGGGCGCAGAGATCAAGGCCGCACAGGCACGCGGTGATCCGGACGACGGCACGACCTACTACCTGCACTGGCTGGCGGCGATCGAGCGGCTGGTGCGCGACAAGGGCATCACCGACGACGCCACGCTCGCGCGATATCGCACCGCGTGGCACCGGGCGGCGGACCGGACACCACACGGCCAGCCGATCGAACTGACGCCGGCCGACCTGGGCTGAGCCGCGGGCGACCGGCACACACGATCGACGCCGCGTCGACTTGAATGGTCCGGTCATCCGCGGGACGGCACGCCAGTGGACTACGGGCAAGCCGGCGTGCCGTCGGCGCGTGCCTGTGCGACCAGGTGACCGGATTGCGGGAACGGGGCCAGTGCACCCAGGGCAGGGCCGTTCTCGCGCCCGAGTGTCTCCAGCCTGCCGCCGCCGTTCTTCAACGCGCAGTAGTTCTCGAACGGCACCGGCACCGGGAACGCGGGTCGCTGTCCGAAGCGGGTGATCTCCGGATAGATGTACTCGCCGACCGGCGCGGTGTACTGGCCCGAATCGAGGGTGCCCACCTTCGTGCTGGCGTGGCCGGCGATCCGATAACGGACGTCGCGGGTCACCGGCAGGAAGTTGCTCTTCGCATCGAGGGTGATGCGCACGCGACCGATCTGCCCCGCGCGCTGCGGTTGCATCGTCGTCAGCAACCGTTCCTTGCCGTCGGCCGCGCCGTCGACGTCGAGCAGGTAGACATCGACCGGGCGCGTCGGATCGGTGGTGAAGCCGACGGTGCGGAAACGCGACGTCCGTTCCTGGTCGATGTTGCCGAACGGTTCACCCAACATGCCGACCAGCGCCTCCTCGATGAAGACGTAGGCCGGATCGGCGCCCGGCGACGTGTAGATGCCCGTCTGCACGTGCAACGCGTGGGCGGCGACGAAGAACACCTTCGAGCCCGGCGTGGTCTCGGTCAACATGCCCGCATAGTCGACGTAGTCGCCTTCGCGCACCGGCGCCTTCAGTTCCGGGCGGCAGCCCGCGAGCGCCGGTGAACTGACCTCGGCGGACACCGGACCGCAGGTGAAGCGGGTGTTGTCCGGACCGGCCGGGCGATTGCCCAGCGGGCAGGCGGAATCGTTCGCAGGCGGCGCGACCCGCGCGATGCACATCGGGAAACCGGTCATCGCAGTGACCGGCGCATTTTCCGGATCGAGCGCGAAACGCTGGTCGATCGGGTCGGTGCCGAACACGCCGAACTTGTCGGCGTTCTTCTTGCCGAACACGCCGGTCGGATCGTTGAGCCGCACCCGGGCCGCACGGGCATCGTCGCGCGCGACGGTGGCCGGATCGGCACCCGGATCGAGGCGGGCACCGATCAGCAGCTCACCCGCCGCGTGATCGATCCGGCGGATGAATCCGGCGCCCGCGTTCAGGTCCTGCTGGACGATCTTCGCGACACCGGCGATGTATTCGCCGCCGACCACGTTGCCGGTCAATTGGACTTCGAACGGGATCGGCGGCGGCGTCGGATCACGCAGCGCGAGTCCGCTCGAGGTCCGAACCGGCGCCAGACCGGGGGCCTCGCCGGGCTGCGGCCCGCGGAACAGATCGTTCAGCGTCAGGTACTGGCCGGGCATCGTGATCAGCAGGTTGCGCGGCAACGTGACCTTCAGGCCGTTGACCGTCGCACTGCCGGACGACAGTTCGTCGGCGGGGTCGTCGAGCACGAGATCCTGGATCATGCCGAGCAGCGCGAACGACGGGTTCGGCGTCTGTGCGAGCGCCACGCCGGTGGCCAGCGCCAGCGCGGCAGCGGTGATCGCCTTGATGATGTCAGCGGGATTGGCCATCGTGCCTCCAGGCAGTGGTGACCGGCAGCGCGTGACGGCGTTCCCGGGTCAGTTCAAGTTCGATGCCGGTGATCGGCTCGAACGCGGGCATCGCGTCTTGCGCGGCGGCGACCGATTCCGGTTGCAGCAGCCGGCCGCTGCGTGCCAGCACCTCGATGGCCAGCGAGGCCGACAATCGCGCCAGCGATTCCCACAGCGCGGCCGGTTCGGCCGAAGCGACCGGCAGGTTCGCCGGCGCCGGCAACACGATCACTTCACGCGGCGATGAACCGGACGTGGCGCCGGTTCGCGCGCCGGAGAACATCGCCAGGCTCGACAGGCAGTCCCGTCCATGCAGGCTGGCGCGGACGGCCTGCACGGCACCGGGTTCGTCGACGACCAGCATCCGCCGGGGTGCCGCTTCGCCGCCCGCTGTGATCGCGCCGCTCTGCGGCCAACGCACGCCCGGCCCGTCGAGTGCGCCGGCCAACGCCTCGCGCAGCCCGGGACTCGAGGCATGGCGCACCTCCAGCGGCGCGCTGCCCGCCGGGCATTGTGCGTCGAGCGCCGCCTTCGCCGCACGCGCCTGGGCCTGCACGCCGGGCATCAGCTGGCTCGACCAGCCAGGTGCCGACGGATCGCGTGCCGGTTCGCGATACGTGGCCGAGAGTCCGCCGATCACCGGCAGGCGCAGCGCCTTCAGCATCGACGATGACAGCAGCGCCGGATCGGCGATGAAGTTGCCGACCAGTGCCAGCACCGGTGTGTGCGCCACGGTCTCGCGCAGCCAGGCCGCGGCCTGCCCGGCATCGTCGAGCCGGTCCAGCGAGGCGCTGTCGATCCGGGTCAGTTCGACACGCCGGCCGAACAGGCCACCGGAGCGGTTCAGCCGATCGATCCGGTCCGTCAGGCCGCTGAAGATCGCGTCGGCGACGACCCGCCGGGGTCCTGCGGACGGCAGCAACGTGCCGAGCCGGATCGTCCGCGCCTCGACACCACGCACCGGTTCGCGCTCGGTGCCCAGCACCGCCAGGTATTCGGCGAGCGCCGCCTGTTCGGTCGCCGTGAACTGATACCGTGGCATCGGCGCACGCAACTCGCGGCCATCGGCGGTGCGTCCGTCGATCGCGGCGCGCAGCCATTGCTGCGCGTTCGCCGATGCACCGGCCCGTGCCTCGACGGTGGCCGTGGCGGGCAGGTCGATGCGATCGCCCCCGAGTGCCGGCACACGAACGCCGCCCTCGCGGTTGCCGCGTCCGTCGGCACCGTGACAGGCGGCGCAACCCGCGGACGACGGCAACGGCGTGCCCGCGATGCGGGGTGCACGCGCGGGCGGACGTTCGCCGTGATACAGCGCCCGGCCGAGCTCCAGCGCGGTGACCGTGGTGTCCATCGACGCGGCCGGCGCAGGCCCCGCGGCCGGCAGGTCCGGTACCGTGGCCAGCAGTGCGATCGAGACCAGGCCGCCGACCCCTCGACCGGAAGACCATGCGGGCCTCATGACACCACCTCGCGCCAGCGCGACTGCAACTGACTTGGGGATGCGAACCCGTCGACACGGGTCCAACGCCCGCGTGATGGATCACCGAACCAGACCAGCGACGGATGGTCGGTCGGCCCGCCGGCGACACCGAAGGCCGACAACACCGGGGTGATCCGTGCCGGCTCGCCGGTCAGCAGCAGCCAGCCGTGATCCAGACCGGTCGCCAGGTCGAACCGGGACGCATAACGGCGCAGCTCGCGCGGGCCGTCGCCGAGCGGGTCGACACTGATCGACAGGATCAGCGCACGGGTGAGCCTCGGCTCGTTCGCGTTCAGCCGCTGCAGTTCGCGCAGGATCGCGGTCTGGGGTGGGCAGACCGCGCCGCAGCCGGTGAAGAAGAACTGCAACGCGAGCGGTCGGTCACCGGTCAGCAGCTCGGGCAGCCGGTGGACCCGGTCGTCCTGGTCTCGCAGCGCCACGTCCGGCGTCGACGGCAGGCGCAGCCAGGGCGTCGCGAGCTGCGCGGCCGCTTCGAGCCACGGCCCCATGGCCAGGGCGCCGGCCAGCGTCCGCAGCCATCGTCGGCGAGACGAGCGGCCGAGGGGGTCAGCGTGTGCCACGCGCGACCTCCGTCCGATCGATCGATGCTCGCGACGACGCCGGTGATCCGAGACGCCCGTGTGTGAAGGCGATCGCGTGGTGATCGGATCGCACCAGCAGTTCGACCCGTGCCGTCGGCACACCCGCCGGCAGCTCGACACTCGCGGACCAGTGCCCCGCCGCCGAGGGTGTCATCTCGATCCGCCGTTGCCAGCCGGTGCCCGGTATCAATGCCAGCAACGTCAGGTCGCCCTGCGTCGGCAGCTGGACGGACGCCCGGTCGCCCGGCGCGATCAGGGCGACCGCCACCTCGAGCCGGTCGTGATCGCGTCGCCACCAGACCACCCGCGGTTGTGGTCCGGGCGCGGGCGTCGCGGCCTGCTGCGGCACCATGCCCGCATCGATGGCCACCGAGAAACACGCGGTGGCCGCCGGGCTCGCGTTGCGGACCACGACGTCGACCGTGCCGCTGCGATCGGCGCGCACCGGTGCTTCGAACACACCGGGCTCGAGTTCGCGCAGGCTCTCGTCGATCACCATCAGCGCGCGGGGTGCCCGCCGGTAGTTGGTCAGGCTGCCGCTTGGCACCATCAGCCCTTCGCTGTAGCGATAGATCTGCCGGTCGGCGGCGACGGCCGCATAGATGCCGTGGCCTTCGGGTGCGGCGGTCATCATCGGCGCCACGTTCAGTGAATCGCTGTCGTCGGACGGCGCGCCGCGACCGATGGTCACCGCCACCGGCACCAGCTTGCCGGCGCGTGCCTGCGCGACATCGATCAGCGTGACGCGGTTGCTGGTCTGCGAGCGGACGTACGCGAATCGTCCGGCGACGACGATCTGGTCGGGCCACGGCGCCAGTCCGGTGCGGTCGACCCGTGCGCCCGAGGCGAGATCGATCAGCGACAGCTCGTGGCGACTGACGTTGCCGACCAGCAGGTGACGTCCGTCGCCGAGGGTGGCCATCGACAACGCGCCCGGCTCCAGGTCGATCGTGCGGTCGGCGCGTGCGCCGTCGAGCCCGACCTCGATCAGATGCAGTCGACCCGCGCGTCCCGCCAACACGACCAGCCGCTGTGCCGCGTCGCTCCACGCGATCGCGATCGGCCCGGCATCCAATGCGACCGTGCCGAGCACGCGGGCGCCGCGTGGATCGATCAGCGTCATCCGGTCCGCGCCGGCGTGCACGACCGCGAGCAGGCCGCGTCCCGGGATCATCAACGGCAGGTGCGGCCCGGCCGCGGTGGTCAGACGAGCGATCACGCGAGCCTCGAGCAGATCGATGCGGACGATCTCGTCGCGGCCGTCCAGTCCGACCCAGGCGTGCCGACCATCGGGCTCGACGACGAGCCGCGTCGGCAGGCTGCCCGTGCCCAGGTCGATCTCGCCGGCGATCCGGTGGCCGACCGCGTCGACCAGCACCAGCCGGCCCTCGTCGCGCAACGTGACCGCGATCCGGCGCACGGCCGCCGCGTGGACCCAGTCGTGTCCGCGGCCGGGCAGGGTGACGATCGCCTCCAGCCGCGAGTTGCGGATGCGCACGTGCGGATTGATGAACGCGATCGTCGCGTCCTGGTTCAACGTGACCAGGCGGTAGGTGTTCAGGTCGATGTCCGCGCGATTGCCGAGTGAGCCGGCGGCGAATTGTCTGGCGCGATCCTCGCAAGGGGTCTCCAGGACCGCCGGCGAGCGACGCCACTGCATCCAGGCCGCCGGGCGGATGCCGCGCGCGGGAGCGCCGGTGGCGGCGTCGGTGAAGCGCAGTCGAGCCTGCGGTGGCGGCGGTGTGTCCTGCCCCGCGATCATGGGCGTCGGCGACAGGGCGAACTCGAGCGCGAGGCCGCCGACCTCGACGCGTTGTGTCGCGGGTGCGACCGGTTCGGCCGGCGACAGCGGCCCGGCGGCCGCCACCGATCCGCCCGCCAGGCCTGCGAACACGGCCATGGCGGCGAAGCGACGAAACGGCGCGACGGGCATCACGGTCCTATCGGGGCACGTAGTAGAGGTGGTTGATCGCGACCTGTGCAAAGGCCTCGCCGCGGCTCGGGCTGATCACGTCGAACCAGACCTCGTCGATCAGCCCCCGGCCGCGTGTTCGTGCGCCGACGAATGGTGCCGAGTCGTTGCGCCGGCTCAGCGTCGCGTTTCGCACCACCGCGCCCCATTCATGGCTCGCCGCGTCGCGTGCGAACAGTTGCGCGATGTACGGTTCGCCGATCGGACCTTCGGCACCGATCCGTGTGCCGACACCGCGAATCGGCGGATCGAACACCAGGTGCACCGGCATCTGCCCGGCCCGGTTCTCGGCCAGCAGCAGGTGGTCGCCCGGATGGAAACAGCCGGCGAAGAAGTTCGGGTCACAGGCCGACATCGTCACCTGGGGTCCGCTGACGTCGATCGTGACGCGCTGGTCGCCGAAGTCGTACTGGCAACTGCCGGTGTCGTAGATCATCTGCGGCGCGAGGCGGTTCGGCGGGAACTGGCCCGGATGTTCGGACCAGTCGACGAAGAAGCCGTCGGAGAATCCGGCAGGATCGGTGACCTTGACGTAGCTGACGGTCATGGCAGGTGTCCTGGTTGCTGATCGGAAAGTCGCGGGGTCGGCACGGGATCGCGCCACGTCGGCACGTCACGGCACCTTCGGCAGCACACGCAACAGGCCCCACTGGCCGCCGTCGAAGATGAAACTCGCCTGGTTGCGCCACAGGTAGTCGGCGGCAACCCCGTCGCTGCCGCCGGCCTGGACCAGCAGGTTGGCGCTCATCATCGGTCCGATCGCGTTGAAGTGCCCCTGGGTGATCCAGGCGTCGGCGAGTGCGGCACCGGCCGTGGTGCGCAGCGTCGTCGAGCCGAGGTTGTACGGATAGGGATCGAAGTGATGCCCGGCGAGTGAGATCGCCTGCTGGCGGGTGTGACCACCGGGATGGACGACACGGATGCGCAGTTCGCGCCCGGCACGGGCGACGAATACCGGCGTCTCGGTCTCGCAGCCGAGATCGGGCAGGGGCCGGATTCCGGCCTGGCACCGGAGCTGTCCCGAGGCGGACTTGAAGCCCTTGGAGCTCAGCACCTGCGCATAGTCGAACTCGTTGCGCTCCTCGAAGGCCATCGACGGATCGCCGCCTCGCCGGCCCCACAGCGGTTCGGTCCGGTAGTTGATCGCCTTCGCGCCGTAGTCGTCCGGCTCCTCGGCACCCTTCAGGTTCGCCAGCGGCCAGCCGTCCTGCTGCAGCTCGACCGCATCCTGCAGGATCGCGACATGTTCGCGATAGAGCAGCTGTCCCTTCGCGTTGCAGATCGTCGCCGACGTGGCCCCGCCGGCATCACTCGCGCGTTCGCGGGCGTCGGCCGACGGACACACGCGGCTGCCTTCGGGGCCGATCACCAGCGCACCGATCGCGCCGTGCATCGGATGTTTGATCGGATCACCGAAGCTGCGCAGCGGCAG
>CADEEH010000147.1 GCA_902826305.1 uncultured Burkholderiales bacterium | reverse complement strand
TGCGGCGCGTAGGCGCTGGCGCCCAGCACGCGCACCGCGTGGTAGTGGGTCAGCACGACGTAGTGGATCGGCTTGTCGGTGACTTCGCGGATCCGGCGGATCACGTCGGCGGCCATCGCCGGCGTCGCCTGCGTGTCGGCGACCAGCACGGCGTCGTCGCCGACGATGATGCCGGTGTTCGGATCACCTTCGGCGGTGTAGGCCCAGGCGTGTTCGGAGATCTGCGCGAACGTGATCTTCTTTTCCTCGACGTCGGCGTGTGACGCGAACGCTTTGCTCATCGGCGGCTCCGCAATTTGCTATTGACAAATGAGTTCGCAGTCTAGTTCCATAGCGGGACGATTGCAAACGGATTCGTCCGCTGCAAATCCCGCGATCACTTGACGGGGGCGAGATGCCGGACAGCACAGCAGGCGAGGGGCGCGGACAGCGCGCCGTCCAGTCGATCGAGGTCGGCGGGCGGCTGCTGCTCGCCCTCGGCGCCGGTCGGGAGTCGATGGCACTGAAAGACCTTGCCGCCGCCGCGGGACTGTCGCCGGCGCGTGCCCATCCCTACCTCGTCAGCTACGGCAAGCTCGGCCTGGTCGAACAGGATCCGGACAGCGGTCGCTACGGGTTGGGCCCGGCCGCGCTGCAGATCGGACTGACCTGCCTGCACCAGCTCGAGCCGGTCCGGATCGCCACGCCGGTGGCCGAGCGACTCGCCGAAAGCACCGGCTACGCGGTCGCGGTGGCGCTGTGGGGCAACTTCGGGCCGACGATCGTCCGCATGATCGAGGCCCGCCAGCCGCTGCTGGTGGCGATGCGGGCGGGCACGGTGATGTCGGTGCTCGGCACGGCCACCGGTCGGGCGTTCGCCGCGGTGTTGCCGACCGAACGCATCAGCCACGCGATGGCCGGTGCACTCGGCGACGAGCCGCTGCGGGCGCGCCGCCTCGGCAAGGCCGAGGTCGAGGCACTGCGCCAGGCACGCGAGGACGTCAGGCGCCACGGGGTCGTGCGGTCCCAGGGCCGACCGATCCCCAGCGTCAACGCGTTCAGTGCTCCGGCGCTGGACCACGCCGGCGCGCCCGCGCTGGTGATCACCGCGCTCGGCCACCAGGATCAGTTCCCGGTCGAGTGGGATTCGGAGCCGGCACGCCGGGTCCGGGTCGCTGCGGCAGAGGTTTCGCATCGACTGGGGTGGAATCCGTCGCGCTCCTGAGCGGCGGCACACGATCCGGCGTTTCCAAGGAGCTGTCGAGAAGCGTGCGCGAACCGATTGCCGACGAGGCGCAGCGGAAAACTACAAGCGAACGATCCATTCGCAGGCCAGACTGCCCATCTTTCGGGAGGATCGATCGATGCACCCTCGTAGCCTGCCGCTGGTGCTGCGGCTCGTCGGCGTCGCGTGTGTCGTGCCTTCGCTGCTGCATCTCGTGTTCGGTGTCGGCGCCGACCGCCTTCTCGATCCGACGCTGCCGACCTCGCTGGCCGCGCTGGCGTCGCTGGACAGCCAGAATCGCTTCTACGGCGTTGTGTTCGCGCTCTACGGCGTGCTGCTTTGGCTCGGCGCGGCCGACCCGGGTCGTCATGCACCGATGCTGCGCTGGCTGATCGGACTGTTCTTCGCGGGTGGTGTGGCGAGGCTGGTTTCGGTCGCACTCGTCGGCCTGCCGTCTGCCGCGGTGATGTCGCTCGGCATGCTCGAACTGGTCATTCCGCCGCTGCTCTGGACTGCCCTATCGAGGTGGATCGCCGCTCAGCCGGCGACATGAATCTCGAGCCCCGGCCGGAACACGAACGAGGGGGTGATCCCGAACGACTGCCGGAACGCGTGCGTGAAATGCGCCGAATCGTAGAAACCGGCGTCGCAGGCCGCCGTCGTCAGGTCCCGGCCGCGGGCCATCGACAGGGCCACCGCGCGGAACCGGCACCAGGTCCGGTACGAACGCATCGGTGTGCCCATCACCTCGCGGAAGCGATGCTCCAGCCGCGACGCCGACAATCCGACACGAGCCGCGATTGCCGCGGTCGGCAGGTTCTCCTCGCTGGCGGCGAGCACTTCGGCTGCGGCCGCCTCGATCCGGGCATCGGTGGCACGCGATGATCGGCAGTCGAGGATGTCGAGCAGCCGGCCCCAGTCCTCGACCGACCATCGTCCGGACAGCCGCTCGACCAGCGCCAGTGCGGGCGCCTGATCGAAGCAGTCGTCGAACGCCAGGCCGGTATCGAGGATCAGCACACCGAGCCGTCCACCTCGCGCATCGACGGCCCGGCTGGTGCCGGCCGGTACCGTCACCACGCGTCCGTCGCGACGAGCCGCGTCGGTCTCGACCGTGAACTCGCCGTCGAGGCCGAATCCGACCACCGTCGCAACGCATCGATGCGTCGGAACGGTGTCGACCCGGCCGATGTAGAGCAGCCGGCCCAGGTCGATGACCAGCACCGCAGGCGTCGACCCATCGCTTCGGTGCTCGTTCATCCCCCGTTCATCCTCCATTCATCCGCTGCTCCGGCCAGCATCGGGGTGCTGGTCGATTGTGCCATTGCCCCGGCGTCGCCCGCACGGTCGGTTCCGGTCGGCTGGGTTAGCATCGGGATCGGTGCCATTCCCCCGCTCGAGCCGATGACCCGCCTGACCGACCTCGACACACCGGCCGCACTGATCGACACGGCCCGGATGCAACGGAACATCGACCGGATGCAGCGGCGCATGGACGAACTCGGCGTCCGCTTCCGGCCGCATGTGAAGACGAGCAAGAGCCTGCCGGTCGTCAAGGCGCAGATGGCGGCCGGTGCCCGCGGCATCACCGTGTCCACGCTCAAGGAGGCCGAGGCCTGCTTCGCCGCCGGCGTGACCGACATCGTCTACGCGGTCGGCATCGCTCCCGGCAGGCTGGCGCAGGTGGCGGCACTGCGACGTCGCGGCTGTGACCTGAAGATCATCACCGACAACGTCGCGACCGCCCAGGCGATTGCCACCTTCGGCGCCGAAGCCGGCGAACGCTTCGAGGTCTGGATCGAGATCGACACCGACGGGCATCGGTCCGGCATCAAGCCCGAAGAGGCGACCTTGCTCGAGGTGGCGAGGACGCTGCGCGACGGCGGCATGCGGCTCGGCGGGGTGCTCACCCATGCGGGAGCCAGCTACGCCTGCAGCCGGCGCGACGCACTGATTGCGATCGCCGAACAGGAGCGTGCGGGTGCGGTGCGCGCGGCGGTCCGCCTGCGTGAGGCCGGATTCCCCTGCGAGGCGGTCAGCGTCGGCTCGACACCGACCGCGCTGTCGGCCGAACGCCTGGACGGCGTGACCGAGGTGAGGGCGGGTGTCTACGTGTTCTTCGACCTGGTGATGCTCAACGTCGGTGTCTGCGGCGTCGAGGAGATCGCGCTG
Organism: uncultured Burkholderiales bacterium; assembly: GCA_902826305.1. Taxonomy (GTDB): domain Bacteria; phylum Pseudomonadota; class Gammaproteobacteria; order Burkholderiales; family Burkholderiaceae_E; genus CADEEH01. The sequence continues at coordinate 9,029 of CADEEH010000147.1, read as the reverse complement.
AGCGTGCTGACGACGGTGATCGGTCATCAGCGGGAAAAAGGCTGGGCGATCGTCGATGCCGGCTGGATGGCGATGAGCCGCGACCGCGGTACCCGGGCGCAGAAGATCGACTACGGTTACGGCCAGGTCTGCGCCGAGTCGGGCGAGGTCCTCGACGGTTATTTCGTCAGTGACGCCAACCAGGAACACGGCATCGTCTCGTACGCGGGCGGAATCGATCCGGACATCGTTGCCCGGTTTCCTGTCGGCACGCGGCTTCGGATCCTGCCCAACCACGCCTGCGCGACTGCGGCGCAACATCCCGGGTTCCAGGCCCTCGCAGGAGCCGGAGAGATTGCCGCCTGGTCCCGGTTGCACGGTTGGTGAGCGCGATGGACAGCCACGAACTCTTCAATCCGTTCCTGGAATCGCTCGGCCTGCGACTGTGCGTCTGGTCCGACGGCCTGGCCGAGTTCCGGATGCCGGTGTCCGCGCGTGTCGGCAACCGCAGCGGCCGCATCCAGGGTGGCGTCATCTGCACGCTGCTCGACGCCGCGGCCGGATACGCGGGACTCTACCGTCCGCCGGGCGAGCCGATGCTGCACAGTGTCACGCTGTCGTTGACGACACAGTTCCTGGATGCCGGGCAGGGCGGCGAGCTGAAGGCCGTGGGTCGGTTGCAGCGGCGCGGTCGCGATGTCTACTTCGCGCAGGCGGATGTCTGGCTCGACGATCAGCGGCTGCTCGCAACCGCCCTGGGCACCTTCAAGTACCTCGCTCCTGGCCCTGCGGCCGGCTGATGCCGCGGCGATCGATCAGAACAGGCCGACGACCTTGCCGTCGGCGCCGAGGTCGATCTTCTCGGCCGAGGGCACCTTGGGCAGGCCGGGCATCGTCATGATGTCGCCGCAGACCATGACGATGAACTGGGCGCCGGCGGCCAGCCGGACCTCGCGGATGTCGATCGTGTGCCCGGAGGGGGCGCCGCGTGCGGTCGGGTCGGTCGAGAACGAGTACTGGGTCTTGGCGACACAGACCGGATAGTGGCCGTAGCCGGCGTCCTCGAGGGCCCGGATCTGCCGGGCGACCTTGGCCGCGCAGGTGACCCCGGCCGCGCCGTAGATCTTGCGGGCGATCGCACCGATCTTGTCCAGCAGCGGCGCGGACTCCTCGTAGGTGAAACGCATCGCGGGTTTGTCCGCGGCGCCCTCGACGATGCCCACCACCGCACGGGCGACCTCCTCGGCACCCTTGCCGCCCTCGGCCCAGTGCCGCGCCACGATCACCGGCACCCCCAGCGGGGCCATCTTCTCGCGCAGCAGCGCGTGTTCGGCGTCGGTGTCGAACGTGAAGTGGTTGACCGACACGACACACGGCAGGTTGAACTGCTCGCGGATGTTGCGCACGTGCCGCTCGAGATTGACGATGCCGCGCTCGAGCGCCTTCAGGTCCTCGCGGTTGAGCTCCTTGACCTCGACCCCGCCGTGGTACTTGAGCGCGCGCAGCGTCGCCACGATCACCACCGCGTCCGGCCTCAGGCCGGCCTTGCGGCACTTGATGTCGATGAACTTCTCGGCGCCCAGGTCCGCGCCGAAGCCGGCCTCGGTGACCACGTAGTCGGCCAGCTTGAGCGAGGCGCGGGTCGCGATCACCGAGTTGCAGCCGTGGGCGATGTTGGCAAACGGCCCCCCGTGCAGGATCGCCGGGTTGTTCTCCAGCGTCTGCACCAGGTTCGGCTTGAGTGCGTCCTTGAGCAGCACCGTCATCGCGCCGTCGGCCTTCAGCTCGCGTGCGGTCACCGGCTTTTGCGCCCGGGTGTAGCCGACGACGATGTTGCCCAGCCGCTGCTTGAGGTCGGCCAGCGAATCGGCCAGGCAGAAGATCGCCATCACCTCGGAGGCGACCACGATGTCGAAGCCGTCCTGGCGCGGATAGCCGTTGGCCGGCCCGCCCAGGCTCACGGTGATCTCGCGCAGCGCCCGGTCGTTCATGTCGACGACCCGTTTCCAGCTGATGCGGCGCACGTCGATGTCGAGCTCGTTGCCGTGGTGGATGTGGTTGTCGATCATCGCGGCCAGCAGGTTGTTGGCCAGCGCGATCGCCCCGAAGTCGCCGGTGAAGTGCAGGTTGATGTCCTCCATCGGCACCACCTGCGCGTACCCGCCCCCGGCCGCGCCGCCCTTCATGCCGAACACCGGCCCGAGCGAGGGCTCGCGCAGGCACACGATCGCCTTTTTGCCGATCCGGTTGAGTGCGTCACCCAGGCCGACCGTGGTCGTCGTCTTGCCCTCGCCGGCCGGCGTCGGGCTGATCGCGGTGACCAGCACCAGCTTGCCGTCGGGCCGATCCTTCAGGCTGTCGACGTACTCGAGCGACAGCTTCGCCTTGTAGTGCCCGTAGGGCTCGAGATGGTCGTCGGCGATGCCGAGCCGGTCGCGCGCCAGTTCGGTGATGCGGCGCGGGCGGGCTTGCTGGGCGATTTCGATGTCGGAGGCCATGGCGGAGGGCGTCGTGTGAATGGGGTCGGAAGGTCCGCGCAGCGCAGCGTGTGCCGGCCGTGTGGTCTACTTGGCCAGTTCGCGCATCGCGCGTTCCAGGCCGGCGAGGGTGACCGGATACATCCGGCCGTTCATCAGCTGGCGGATCAGCGCGATCGACTGGCGGTACTCCCAGACGCCTTCGGGCTCGGGATTCAGCCAGGCGAACTTCGGGAAACGCTCGACGAGCCGACGCAGCCAGATCGCGCCGGCCTCCTCGTTGTTGTACTCGACCGAGCCGCCTTCCTGCAGGATCTCGTACGGGCTCATCGTGCCGTCGCCGACGAAGATCAGCCGGTAGTCCGGGTTGTACTTGCGCAGGATGTCCCAGGTCGCGTGCCGCTCGGAGTGGCGGCGGCGGTTGTTCTTCCACACGTGGTCGTAGACGCAGTTGTGGAAGTAGTAGAACTCCATGTGCTTGAACTCGGTCTTGGCGGCCGAGAACAGCTCCTCGGTGCGTTTGATGTGTTCGTCCATCGTGCCGCCCACGTCGAGCAGCATCAGCACCTTGATCGTGTTGTGCCGCTCGGGGACCAGCTTGATGTCGAGGTAACCGGCGTTGCGTGCGGTCGCGCTGATCGTGTCGTCGAGATCCAGTTCGGTCTCTGCGCCTTCCCGGGCGAACTTGCGCAGCCGGCGCAAGGCGACCTTGATGTTACGGGTGCCCAGTTCGACCTGGTCGTCATAGTCGCGGTAGGCGCGCTGCTCCCAGACCTTGACCGCGGTCCGGTTGCCGGCCGACGGCCCGCCGATCCGGATGCCTTCCGGGTTGTAGCCGCCGTTGCCGAACGGCGAGGTGCCGTTGGTGCCGATCCACTTCTTGCCGCCCTCGTGGCGATCCTTCTGCTCGTCGAGCAGTTCCTTCAGCCGCTCGATCAGCTTGTCGAGGCCACCCATCGCCTCGATCGCGGCTTTCTCCTCGGCGGTGAATTCGCGCTGGAACTGGCGCTTGAGCCATTCCAGCGGCAGGTCGAGGTCGAACCCGGGCAGCGCGTCCAGTCCCTTGAAGTAGGCGCCGAACGCACGGTCGAACTTGTCGAAGTGGCGCTCATCCTTGATCAGCGAGGCCCGCGACAGCACGTAGAAGTCGTCGAGCGACGGGCCGATCACCTTGCGCTGCATCGCTTCGAGCAGCATCAGGTATTCCTTGATCGACACCGGCAGCCGGGCCGAACGAAGGTGAAGGAAGAAATCGATCAGCATCGCAGCCTCCTGGCGCGACCGGCGCTCAGCCGTTCTGCGCCGACATCGCGAGTCCCCAGACACCGGCGACGATCAGCAGCATGCTGCCGACCCGCTGTAGGCTCATCGGCTCCTTGAACACCAGGTAACCGACCAGCGCGACCAGCACCGAGCCGATGCCGCACCAGATCGGATAGGTCACCGACAGCGGCAGGTGGCGCAATGCCAGCGAGTTGAAGACGAACGCGATACCGAAGAAGCCGAACATCGCGAGCGACGGAGCAGGATCGCTCAGGCCGCGCGACAGCTTCATCGAGGTGCTGCCCGCGACCTCGAAGAGGATCGCCAGCGACAGGAACGCCCAGGCGGCGCCGGCGGCGCTCATCGGTTGTGCCTCGCCATGAAGATCAGCCGCTCGAACAGGTGCACGTCCTGTTCGTTCTTCAGCAGCGCGCCGTGCAGCGGCGGGATCACCGTCTTGTCGTCCTTCGAGCGCAGCGCCTCCGGCGGTATGTCCTCGGCCATCAGCAGCTTGAGCCAGTCGAGCAGCTCCGAGGTCGACGGCTTCTTCTTCAGTCCCGGCAGGTCGCGCACCTGGTAGAACGATTCCATCGCCTCGCGCACCAGCGTCTTCTTGATGTCCGGATAGTGGACGTCGACGATCCGCTGCATCGTCTCCTTGTCCGGGAACTTGATGTAGTGGAAGAAGCAGCGGCGCAGGAAGGCGTCGGGCAGCTCCTTCTCGTTGTTGGAGGTGATCACGACGACCGGGCGATGGCGCGCCTTGACCAGCTCGCGGGTCTCGTAGACGTGGAACTCCATGCGGTCGAGTTCGCGCAGCAGATCGTTGGGGAACTCGATGTCGGCCTTGTCGATCTCGTCGATCAGCAGCACGACCGGCGAGTCCGCGGTGAAGGCCTGCCAGAGCACGCCGCGCACGATGTAGTTCTCGATGGCCTGCACGCGGGCATCACCGAGCTGCGAATCGCGCAGTCGCGAGACCGCGTCGTATTCGTACAGTCCCTGCTGGGCCTTGGTGGTGGACTTGATGTGCCACTGCAGCAGCGGCATGTCCAGTCCCTTGGCGATCTCCTCGGCGAGCATCGTCTTGCCGGTGCCGGGTTCACCTTTGATCAGCAGCGGACGCTGCAGCGTGATCGCGGCGTTGACGGCGAGTTTCAGGTCGTCGGTGGCGACGTAGGTGTCGGTGCCTGTGAAACGCATGGGTCCTCTCGGGGCGCGGCGTGACGGGCCGCGGCCGGGAGGCGGCTGGCAACGGACGCACAAGCGCCAAGTATAAGGATTTGCTGGGTTTTCCCGGTCGGCAACCCGCCGGTGGGGCCGCGCGTCGGCCGCGCTGACACGCGCAGGGCGGTCGGTATCACATCGGGGCGCCGACGAGGCTGCGGCTCGGACGACGCGGTGAACGATCCGAAGGCAATGAGGCAACAGAGCGGCCCGGCGGCTTTGCGCTCCACGAGGGGCTTGGCTAGAATGCGGTTTCTCATTGCAAAACAAGAAGTTCGGGAACGATCCGATCGGATACACACCCGGGCGACGGTTTCAACCCCGCCACGCGCAGACGAGCCCGTGGTCCGACGAGGAAGACGATCTGATGATGCGACGTATCCTGCCGCTTGCGTTCGCGGCTGCCGGCCTGCTCGGCGGTACACCCGGCGCGATGGCTGCCGGTGATGCCAAGGCCGGCGAATCGAAGAATTCGATGTGCATCGGGTGTCACAACATCCCCGGGTACAAGTCGTCGTTTCCGAGCGTCTATTCGGTGCCGATGATCGTCGGCCAGTCGCCGAAATACATCGAGAGTGCACTGCAGGCGTACAAGAAGGGCGACCGCAGCCATCCGACGATGCGTGCGATCGCCGGCAGCCTGTCGGAACAGGACATGGCCGACCTGGCCGCGTTCTACGGCGCGAAGTGAGGCAGCCCAAGATGACCAGACGTTTCCTCGCTTTTGTTTCCCTCGTCGGCCTGTCGGCCGTGTCTTGTGGCGCGGCCGGGGCCGCCGATATCGCGGCCGGGCAGGCCAAGGCCGATCAGGTCTGTGCCGCCTGCCACGGCAAGGACGGCAATACACCGATCGATCCGTCGTATCCGAAGCTGGCCGGCCAGCACCGCGATTTCCTGCTGCGTGCGCTGATGGACTACCAGTCCGACGCCCGCAAGAACGCGATCATGGCCGCACAGGCCAAGACGCTGTCCAAGGCCGATATGCAGAACCTGGCCGCGTACTACGCCAGCCTGCCGGGGCAGTTGAGCACCCGTCGCTGATCCGCTGCCGGCCGTCGCGGCGTGCCCACAACGTCGCTTGAGTACCCCGGGGAGTATCTGTATACTCCTAGGGGTATATGGATACCTCTGACTCTTCTGGCATTGCGCCTGTAGCCACCCCGACCGGTCGGCGATCGGCGATCGTCGGGATCGCAGGTTGGATCGTGGTCGCCGGCCTGAACGGGCCGACGATGGCCGCCGTCGACGACGGTGCGCCGAGCGCCGGGCCGACGGTGCCGCTGGTCGAAGCGGTCTCTGGCCCGGTCGGCGCCTCGGTCGAGTGGGACGCGGTGTTGCAGGCGGTTCGAGCCACCGTCATCAGCGCGCAGACCACCGGGCGGGTGACCCGGCGCCTGGTGCAGGCGGGCGACACGATCCGCGCGGGGCAGCGGCTGGCCGAGATCGACGACCGCGAGAGCAACCTGGCGATCGCGCGTGCCGAGGCCCAGGTCGCGTCGGCGCAGGCCAATCTGTCGAATGCAACCGCCGCCGTCGAGCGGGCGCGCAACCTGCGTCGGCAAGGGTTCGTCAGCCAGGCGAGTGTGGACACCGCGGCGGCCCAGTACGACGCAGCCGCGGCCGCCCGGCGCGAGGCCGATTCGGGTCTGCGCCAGGCCAAGGTCGCCGGCGGCTTCACCGATCTGGTCGCTCCCTACGACGGTGTCGTGACCGCAGTCCGTTTCGAGGTCGGTGATCTCGCCAGCCCCGGGCGGCCGATGATCGAGGTGCATGCGCCGGGCCAGCTGCGTGCGGTGGCTTTTGTGCCGACCACACGCGCCGGCACCCTCGGCGGCGCGCCGAAGGCCCGGGTGATGCTCGATGATCCAGGCGGCCAGGCGAAGGTGCTGGCGGCGAGTGCGGTGACCGTGATCCAGACCGCGGATGCGCAGTCGGGCACGACCGAGGTCCGTGTCGACTTCTCTCCGCCGACGGCGAAGAACGATGCGGCGGCCTGGACACCTGGCCGGCACGTGCGGGTCGCCTTCGACGTGGCGGCGATCGACGCGCTGACGGTGCCGGACAATGCCGTCCTGCGGCGCGGTGAACTGCAGGCCGTCTACGTCTGGAATGGCGAGCGCTTCGTGCTGCGCGCGGTACGGCTCGGCCGCCGTCTCGGTGATCGCGTCGAGATCCTTGCCGGCCTGAAGCCGGGTGAGCGGATCGCCGCGGATCCTGTGCGTGCCGGGCTCGTCGGCGCGCGCGCCGCCTGACCCGTGGCGACGATGGAACCCGTCCGTTCCGGCGAGCCGGCGCTTGGCATCTCCGGGCGGATCGCCGCCACGTTCCAGCGCAACGCAATCACGCCGCTGCTGGCGCTGGTCCTGTTGCTGGCCGGCCTGTTCGCGGCGGCGATCACGCCGCGCGAGGAAGAGCCGCAGATCAACGTGACGATGGCCAACGTGCTGATCCCCTTCCCGGGTGCGTCGGCTGAGGATGTCGAGAAGCTGGTGGCGTCACCGGCCGAGCAGGTGCTGTCGCAGGTGACCGGCATCGAACACGTGTACTCGGTGTCACGCCCCGGCTCGGCGATGGTCACGGTCCAGTTCAAGGTGGGTGTGCCGCGTACCGAAGCACTGGTCCGCCTGCGCGACACGATCGATGCGAATCGTGACTGGCTGCCGGTCGGGCTCGGCGCCGGTGACCCGATCGTCAAGCCGCGTGGCATCGACGACGTGCCGATCGTCGCGGCCACGCTGTGGTCGAAGGATGCGCGCTCGGCCGAGTCGCTCGAACGGATCGCGCGTTCGCTGGAACACGAGCTGAAGCGGGTGCCCGGTACTCGCGAGGTGAAGACCATCGGCGGACCGGGTCGGGCGGTGCACGTGTGGCTGGATGCCCCGCGGCTGCGCGGCGCCGGCCTGTCGGTCGACGCCCTGGTGCGTTCGCTGCAGGGCGCGAACCTGGCGCTGCCTTCGGGCACGTTGTACGACCACGGCGAGGCGGTGGTGGTCGAGACCGGCGGTTTCCTGCGTTCCGCCGACGACGTCGCCGAACTGGTCGTCGGCACCCATGACGGCCGGCCGGTGCACCTGCGCGACGTCGCCCGGATCGAGTACGGCGCCGCGCCGGGTGAACGTTTCGTCTGGCACATGCCCGCTGCCGGCGGATCCGCCGCGCACGGTGGCGAGACCGGTCGTGTCCATCCGGCGGTGACGCTGGCGGTGACCAAGAAGCCCGGCGAGAACGCGGTCAGCGTGTCGCAGGGCGTGCTCGCGCAGCTCGACCGACTGCGCAACACGATGATTCCCGAGGACGTCGAGCTGAGCGTGACCCGCGACTACGGCGAGACCGCACGCGACAAGGCCGACAAGCTGATCCAGAAGCTGATCTTCGCGACCTTGTCGGTGATCGTGCTGGTCGCGTTCGCTCTCGGCTGGCGCGAGGCGCTGATCGTCGGCGGCGCGGTCGTGCTGACGCTGGCCGCGACGCTGTTCGCGTCCTGGGCCTGGGGCTTCACGCTGAATCGCGTCTCGCTGTTCGCGCTGATCTTCTCGATCGGCATCCTGGTCGACGATGCGATCGTCGTGGTCGAGAACATCCACCGGCACCGGCAGCTCACGCCGGGCAAGCCACTCGCCGAGATCGTCCCGCTGGCCGTCGACGAGGTCGGCGGTCCGACGATCCTGGCGACACTGACGGTGATCGCGGCGCTGCTGCCGATGGCCTTCGTCTCCGGACTGATGGGCCCGTACATGAGCCCGATCCCGATCAATTCGTCGATGGGCATGCTGCTGTCGCTGGCGATCGCGTTCGTCGTCACGCCATGGCTGGTGCTGCGGCTGAGCGCCAAGGTCACCGGTCACGCGAGTGCAGGCCACGGCGGCGGGCAGGCCCGCGGCATCGCCGGCCTGCTGCAACGGGTGTTCGGTGCGCTGGTGCGTCCCTTCATCGAGAGCCAGCCGGCTGCACGTGCGCCGCGCTGGCGGCGCCGGCTGCTCGCGCTGGGTGTGCTCGTCGGCCTGATCGCTTCGGTGGCGCTGGTCGGCGTGCAGGCGGTGATCCTGAAGATGCTGCCGTTCGACAACAAGTCCGAGTTCCAGC
>CADEEH010000146.1 GCA_902826305.1 uncultured Burkholderiales bacterium | reverse complement strand
ACGCGGCCAAGGGCGCGGACTTCGTGATGATGCTGATGCCCGACGAGCACATCGCGACGGCCTACAAGACCGAGATCGAGCCCAACATCAAGAAGGGTGCGACGCTGGCGTTCGCACACGGCTTCAACATCCACTACGGCCAGGTCGTCCCGCGCGAGGACCTCGACGTGGTGATGGTCGCGCCGAAGGCGCCGGGTCACACGGTGCGCTCGACCTATGCCGGCGGTGGCGGGGTGCCGATGCTGGTGGCCCTGCACCAGGACCGCTCGGGCATCGCCCGCGACATGGCGCTGTCGTATGCCTGTGCGATCGGCGGCGGCCGGGCCGGCATCATCGAGACCAACTTCCGCGAGGAGACCGAAACCGACCTCTTCGGTGAGCAGACCGTGCTGTGCGGTGGCACGGTCGAACTGATCAAGGCCGGCTTCGAGACGCTGGTCGAGGCCGGCTACGCCCCGGAGATGGCCTATTTCGAGTGCCTGCACGAGCTCAAGCTGATCGTGGACCTGATCTACGAGGGCGGCATCGCGAACATGAACTATTCGATCTCGAACAACGCCGAGTTCGGCGAATACGAGACCGGACCGAAGATCGTCGATGCGCGCGCACGACAGGTGATGCGCGAGGTGCTCGCCGACATCCAGTCGGGTGAATACGCCAAGAAGTTCATCCTCGAGAACCGGGCCGGCGCGCCGACGCTGTTGTCCCGGCGCCGCATGATGGGTGAACATCCGATCGAAGTCGTCGGCGAGAAGCTGCGCGCGATGATGCCCTGGATCAAGGCCAACAAGCTGGTCGATCGCAGCCGGAACTGAGCGGCCCGTACCTGGCCCTGACCGGCCCGGTACGTGGCATGGATCGAGTGCCCGCGGGGGAAAGCTGATCACGACGACGGGCCGAAGGCGCCCGTCGCCACGGTCCGCCAACCCCGCCCGTTCGCCGACGTACGCCCGGCTGGTGCGTCGGCGCTATATACTTTTCCCATGACCATCACCGTGACCACGCCGCCGGTGCCGCGTCTGGCCCCGGAATGGCAGGACTGGCTCGCCAGCAACGTCGTTCGCGGATGCAGCGACGCCGACATGATGCGGACGATGCGCGACAACGGCTTCGACGAGCAGTACGCGCGCGTCGCGATCAGCGTGGTCCGTTCGATGACCGAGCGGGTGCAGCAGAACTCACCTTCGTTGCTGACCGACTACAAGGCCGACAGGATCCGCCTGCCGGCGAGCCCCCGGATACGGGCGGGTGACCGCGAAGTCCAGGTCGGTTTCACGATGTCGGACCCCAATGTCGCGCTGCTGATCGACGTCCTCAGCGAGGACGAGTGCAGCAAGCTGATCCAGCTCTCGGCGGGCAAGCTCAAGCGTTCCGAGGTCGTCGACCGCAAGACCGGCGGCACCGAGGTCAGCAACGTGCGGACCAGCGAGGGCACACACTTCGATCGCGGCGAGAACGCGGTGATCCAGCGACTCGAGCAGCGGGTCGCCGCGCTGACCGGGGTCCCGGTCGAGAACGGCGAGCCGGTGCAGATCCTGCACTATCGGGTCGGCGGCGAATACAAGCCGCATCACGACTATTTCGAACCGGCCGACCCGGGCAGCGCCAACTTCCTGAAGACCGGCGGGCAGCGCATCGCCACCTTCGTCTTCTACCTGAACGATGTCGACTCCGGTGGCGACACCGTGTTCCCGGAACTCGAGATGGGCGTGGCCGCGCGTCGCGGCTCGGCGGTGTACTTCGAATACCACAACGTCGAAGGCAAGATCGACCCGCGCTGCCTCCATGGCGGGGCGCCGGTGGTTCGTGGCGAGAAGTGGATCGCCACCAAGTGGCTTCGTATCGGCCCCTACGTGTCCGCGTGATGTCGGGTTATCCGCATCCGATCATCGCCCGCGAGGGCTGGCCGTACCTGGGTGGTGCGGTGGCGGTCGCCGCGCTGGTGACCGCGCTGGCCGGCTGGGCCTGGGCGTTGCCGCTGTGGGTGATCGCCGTGTTCGTGCTCCAGTTCTTCCGCGATCCGCCGCGGACCGTGCCGCCGCAGCCCGGCCTGGTGCTTTCGCCGGCCGACGGCCGCGTCATCAAGGTCGAGCGCACGCACGATCCGTACGCCGGTCGCGAGGCGTTGAAGATCAGCGTCTTCATGAACGTGTTCAACGTCCATTCGAACCGGGCGCCGCTCGAGGCCACGGTCGAGAAGGTCGACTACAGGCCGGGGGCGTTCGTCAATGCCGACCTGGACAAGGCGTCCGAGCAGAACGAACGGAACGCACTCGTGTTGCGGACCGCCTCGGGCGAACTGGTCTCGTGTGTGCAGGTGGCCGGGCTGATCGCCCGCCGGATCCTGTGCTACGTGGCCCCCGGCGACCGGCTGGCACCGGGGCAGCGGTTCGGCTTCATCCGCTTCGGCTCGCGTGTGGACGTCTACCTGCCGCCGGATTCGCGTCCCCGGGTGTCGATCGGGCAGAAGGTCCACGCGACCACCACCGTGCTGGCCGAGCTCAAGGCGCCGGCGTCGTGATCGAGCCCCGGCGCCCGCGGTTCCGGCCGCTCCGTGTTCCCCGCGGCGAGCGCGCCGCCGTCCAGCGCACCCGCGGGATCTACATCCTGCCCAACCTGATCACGACGGCGTCGCTTTTCTTCGGTTTCTTCGCGATCGTCCAGGCGATGAACGGGATGTTCGAGACGGCGGCCGCGGCGATCTTCGTTTCGATGGTCCTCGACAGCCTCGACGGCCGTGTCGCCCGGATGACCAACACCCAGAGTTCGTTCGGCGAGCAGTACGACAGCCTGTCGGACATGGTGTCGTTCGGCGCGGCCCCGGCGCTGATCGTCTATGAGTGGGCGCTGCAGGGGCTCGGCAAGTGGGGCTGGCTGGCCGCGTTCGTCTACGTCGCCGGCGCCGCGCTGCGTCTCGCCCGCTTCAATGCCAACCTGGGGGTGGTGGACAAGCGCTATTTCCAGGGCCTGCCCAGCCCGGCGGCCGCGGCGCTCGTGGCCGGACTGGTCTGGGTCGCCACCGACCTGCGCCAGACGAACTGGATCACCTCCACCGGCCGCGACCTGGCCCCCCTGGCCTGGGTGATCACCGTCTACGCCGGCCTGACCATGGTCTCGAGCGCCCCGTTCTACAGCTTCAAGGACATCAACCTGAAGAAGGCGATGCCTTTCTTCGCGACATTGCCGCTGGTGTTCGCGTTCGTGCTGGTCAGTTCCGATCCGCCCAGTGTCCTTTTCCTGCTGTTCGTCGCGTACGGCGTGTCCGGGTACGCGGTGTGGGCATGGCGCTGGCGCCAGGGTCGCGCATTGCCTTGGCGTGAGAAGGCCGACGCCGCCGCGGCGGCACGCGAGGGACCGGCAACCGGCCTGCGCGATCCGGCCGAACGCGCGCCGGATGGCGCACCGGCGCCCGAACGGGACCGCGACCCGGCGCCGCCGCGCGATTCCTGAGCGCGCCCGCGCGCCGGGCGCGTGCCCGCGTCGATCCGGGCCGCCACACTCGCTCGTCGTTTTCTCGCGCCGCCGTTTGGTGGATGTGTGCACCGCATCGTACAATCGCAGGCTTTGGACCGGATCCCCAAGGGCATGAAACCGCGCAAGCCGCTGGTGGCTGGCAACTGGAAGATGAACGGTGGCACGTTGGCCAACGAGCACCTGTTCACCGGCCTGCGCGCATCCATCGACCGCCACCTGATGTCGCAGGTCGAACTGATCGTCTGCCCGCCGTATCCGTATCTCGGCCAGGCGGCGGCCTGGCTCGGCGACACCGATATCGCCTGGGGTGGGCAGAACGTCGCCTCGCTCGAGAGCGGTGCGTTCACCGGCGAGGTCTCGGCCACGATGCTCGAGGATCTCGGCTGCAAGTGGACGATCGTCGGCCATTCCGAGCGCCGCACGCTGCTGGGTGAAGAGGACGAGACGATCTCGCGCAAGGCCGAACTCGCGCTGGCGCAGAAACTCAACGTCATCTATTGCATCGGCGAGACCCTCGACGAGCGTGAACGCGACATCACGGAGGAAGTCCTGCGCCAGCAGATCGAACGTGCCGCACCGGTGATCGCCTCGGCGCCCGCCGAGCGGTTCGTGATCGCCTACGAGCCGGTCTGGGCGATCGGAACCGGTCGCAGTGCGACCCCGGAACAGGCGCAGGCGGTGCATGAATTCATCCGGACGACGATGGCGGCCATGGGCGTGCAGCATGCGCGCCAGATCCGCATCGTCTACGGCGGAAGCGTCAAGCCGAGCAATGCCCTGGCGTTGTTCTCGATGCCCGACATCGACGGCGGGCTGATCGGCGGTGCATCGCTGGTCGCCGACGAGTTCGTCGCCATCTGCCGCGCCGCGGCGCTCGGCTGAGCAGGATCGCCATGAGCATGGTGTTGTCGCTGGTGCTGGTGCTGCAGGTGTTGTCGGCGATCGGCCTGATCGTGCTGGTGCTCCTCCAGCACGGCAAGGGCGCGGACATGGGGGCCGCCTTCGGATCGGGCGCATCGGGCAGCCTGTTCGGCGCGACCGGATCGGCCAACTTTCTGTCGCGCACGACCGCGGCCATGGCGACCGTCTTCTTCGCCAGCACGCTGGCGCTCGCGTTCTTCGGCCGCTCGGCGACGAGCAGCGCGCCGCGCAGCGTGATGGAGCAGGGTGCGCCGGCCCAGCCGTCGGGGATCCCGGCGCCGGTCGCGCCGCCGAAGGAGGGCACGGGCGGCCCGGCGGGTGCGGCAGGTGCGGACAAGCCAGCGCCGACGGATGCGCCCGCGTCCTCCGGTGATGCGAACCCGGCCAAGGGAAGCGCGAACAACGAGATTCCGAAGTAAAATGCATGGCATCGAGCGGCCTCGGCTCGAAGCCGTTGTTGACAGCAAGGCAGCGGTTGGGTGAGCCCGTCGATCGGGTCCCGCACGCACGCCGCGAACCCTGCGGCATGCGATGACGCTGCGGCGCGGATGGTATGTCCTGCCGACGTGGTGAAATTGGTAGACACGCTATCTTGAGGGGGTAGTGGCGAAAGCTGTGCGAGTTCGAGTCTCGCCGTCGGCACCAAGGAATCGAAACACGACCAGGTTGTAGTTCCGGTGCGCCTGCCGGCAGACGCGAACGAAGACGATCATGGACCTGCAACCGTACCTGCCCGTCATCCTGTTCATCCTCGTGGGTGTGGCGGTCGGCGTTGCACCTCAGGTGATCGGCTTCATCTTCGGCCCCAACCGCCCGGACGCGCAGAAGAACAGCCCTTACGAATGCGGCTTCGAGGCATTCGAGGACGCGCGCATGAAGTTCGATGTGCGCTACTACCTGGTCGCCATCCTGTTCATCCTGTTCGATCTCGAGATCGCGTTCCTGTTCCCCTGGGCGGTGTCCCTCGACGCGATCGGCCTGTTCGGATTCGTGTCCATGATGATCTTCCTGGCGATCCTGGTCGTCGGGTTCATCTACGAATGGATGAAGGGCGCCCTCGACTGGGAATGACCGGCGGATGAACGGGCGTCGAGTCGACCGACCCGCCGCAGCAACACGCGGAGTGATGGGATGAGTATCGAAGGCGTGCTGAGCGAGGGTTTCGCCACCACTCAGCTCGACAAGTTGATCAACTGGACGCGGACCGGCTCGCTGTGGCCGATGACCTTCGGACTGGCCTGCTGTGCAGTCGAGATGATGCACGCCGGCGCGTCGCGTTACGACCTGGACCGGTTCGGCGTGGTTTTCCGCCCGAGCCCGCGTCAGTCGGACGTGATGATCGTCGCCGGCACGCTGTGCAACAAGATGGCGCCCGCGCTGCGCAAGGTCTACGACCAGATGGCCGAGCCGCGCTGGGTGATCTCGATGGGGTCCTGCGCCAACGGCGGCGGCTACTACCACTATTCGTATTCGGTGGTGCGCGGCTGCGACCGCATCGTGCCGGTCGACGTCTACGTGCCCGGCTGTCCGCCGACGGCGGAGGCGCTGATCTACGGGATCATCCAGCTGCAGAACAAGATCCGGCGGACCAACACGATCGCGCGCACATGACCCCGATCGACACGCTGGTGCCGGCGCTCGAGGGCGCCCTCGGTTCGCGGATCGTCCGGCTGGTGCGGGCATTCGGCGAGGTGACGATCGAGATCGCCGCCGCCGACCACCTGTCGGTCGCCGGGACGCTTCGCGACGATCCGGCACTCGGTTTCGACACGCTGATCGACCTGTGCGGCGTCGATTACCTCGGCTACGGCTACGACGGTGCCTGGCGCGGTTCGCGGTTCGCCGCGGTGATGCACCTGCTGTCGGTCCGCCACAACTGGCGCCTGCGGGTCCGTACCGCGTGTGCCGACGACGACCTGCCGTTGGTGCCGACGGTCACCGAGATCTGGCCCGCAGCGGGCTGGTACGAACGCGAGGCGTTCGACCTCTATGGCATCGTCTTCGACGGTCATCCGGACCTGCGGCGGATCCTGACCGACTACGGCTTCATCGGGCATCCCTTCCGGAAGGACTTCCCGATCTCCGGGTACGTGGAGATGCGCTACGACCCGGAGCAGAAGCGCGTGGTCTACCAGCCGGTGTCGATCGAGCCGCGCGAGAACACGCCGCGGGTGATCCGCGAGCCGGGGTACGGGGGCGTCGGCCGTGGCTGAGATCAAGAACTACACGCTGAATTTTGGGCCGCAGCATCCGGCGGCGCACGGGGTGCTGCGACTGGTGCTCGAGCTCGACGGCGAGGTCGTCCAGCGCGCCGATCCGCACATCGGTCTGCTGCACCGGGCGACCGAGAAACTCGCCGAGACCCGGACGTTCCTGCAGAGCGTGCCGTACATGGATCGCCTCGACTACGTGTCGATGATGTGCAACGAGCACGCCTACGTGATGGCGATCGAGAAGCTGCTCGGCATCGAGGTGCCGCTGCGTGCCCAATACATCCGGGTGATGTTCGACGAGATCACCCGGATCCTGAACCACCTGCTGTGGCTCGGTGCCCATGCGCTGGACGTCGGCGCGATGGCGGTCTTCCTGTACGCGTTCCGCGAACGCGAGGACCTGTTCGACGTCTACGAGGCGGTGTCCGGCGCGCGGATGCACGCCGCGTACTACCGGCCCGGCGGCGTCTACCGCGACCTGCCCGACCGGATGCCGCAGCATCGCACCTCGAAGTTGCGCAACGAAGCCGCGGTCAGGGAACTGAATCGTGCCCGCGGCGGTTCGGTGCTCGATTTCATCGAGGACTTCTGCAACCGCTTCCCGAACTACGTCGACGAATACGAGACGCTGCTGACCGACAACCGGATCTGGAAGCAGCGGCTGGTCGGCGTGGGTGTGGTCGATCCGGACCGCGCGAAGGCGCTCGGGTTCACCGGGCCGATGCTCCGCGGCTCGGGCATCGCCTGGGATCTGCGCAAGACGCAGCCGTACGAGGTCTACGACCTGATGGACTTCGACATCCCGGTGGGCAGGAACGGCGACTGCTACGACCGTTACCTGGTCCGCATCGAGGAGTTCCGGCAGTCGACCCGGATCATCAGGCAATGCATCGAATGGCTGCGCAACCATCCGGGACCGGTGATCACCGACAACCATAAGATCGCCCCGCCGAGCCGTGTCGAGATGAAGTCCAGCATGGAGGAGCTGATCCACCACTTCAAGCTCTTCACCGAAGGGTTCCATGTGCCGGCGGGTGAAGCGTACTGCGCGGTCGAGCATCCGAAGGGCGAGTTCGGCATCTACCTGATCTCGGACGGTGCGAACAAGCCGTACCGGCTCAAGATACGCGCGCCCGGCTTCGCGCACCTGCAGGCGCTCGAGGAGATGTCCCGCGGCCACATGATCGCCGACGTGGTCACGATCATCGGCACCCAGGACATCGTGTTCGGGGAAATCGACCGTTGATGCCGATCAAGCGCACTCACACCGACGCCGACACCACTGCCCGTCGCCGACATCCATGACCGCACCCGACACGCCGACCCGATTGTTGTCCGACGCCGCGCGAGCGCGCATCGAGCGGGAGTGCGCCAAGTTTCCGCCCGAGCACCGGCAGTCCGCAGTGATGGCGGCGCTGGCGATCGCGCAGAAGGAGCACGGCTGGGTGTCGCCCGAGGTGATCGACGAGGTCGCCGCGCAGATCGGCATGCCGCCGATCGCGGTCCACGAGGTGGCGACGTTCTACAACATGTACGACGTCAGGCCGGTCGGTCGCTTCAAGCTTTCGGTGTGCACCTGCCTGCCGTGCGCGTTGCGCGACGGCGCGAAGGCCGGCGAGTACCTGAAGGACAAGCTCGGCGTCGACTACGGCGAGACCACGGCCGACGGCCTGTTCACCCTCAAGGAGAGCGAGTGCCAGGGTGCCTGTGGCGACGCGCCGGTGCTGCTGGTCAACAACGAGCGGATGTGCAGTTTCATGAGCAGCGCGAAGATCGACGCGCTGATCGACGAATTGAAGGCGAAGGGCTGAACAACGATGGGCGCCGCTGACTTCAAGGGCGATCTCGAACGCGTGCGTGTGATGGAGACCTGTTTCCACGGTCGCCACATCTCGCCGCAGATCATGGCCGGCCTCGAGTCGCCCGACGCGTGGCGGCTGCGCGAGTACGAGGCACGCGACGGCTACAAGGCGCTGCGCCGGATCATCGACGACAAGCTCACGCCCGAGCAGGTGATCGCCGAGGTCAAGAGCTCGGCGCTGCGCGGGCGCGGCGGCGCGGGTTTCCCGACCGGCCTGAAGTGGAGCTTCATGCCGCGCCAGTTCCCGGGCCAGAAGTTCCTGGTCTGCAACTCGGACGAGGGCGAGCCGGGGACGTTCAAGGACCGCGACATCCTGCGCTACAACCCGCATGTCGTGATCGAAGGCATGGCCATCGCGGCCTATGCGATGGGCATCACCGTCGGCTACAACTACATCCACGGCGAGATCTGGGAAACCTACGAACGCTTCGAGGCGGCGCTCGAGGAGGCGCGGGCCGCCGGCTACCTCGGCGCGAACATCCTCGGCTCGACCTTCTCGTTCCAGCTGCACGCGTTCCACGGCTACGGCGCGTACATCTGCGGCGAGGAGACCGCGCTGCTCGAATCGATCGAGGGCAAGAAGGGACAGCCGCGTTTCAAGCCACCGTTCCCCGCGAGCTTCGGGCTGTACGGCAAGCCGACCACGATCAACAACACCGAGACCTTCGCCGCGGTGCCCTGGATCATCCGCAACGGCGGGCCGGCGTTCCTCGCCGTGGGCAAGCCGAACAACGGCGGCACGAAGATCTTCTCGGTCTCCGGCGACGTCGAGCGCCCGGGCAACTACGAGATCCCGCTGGGCACCCCGTTTGCCAAACTGCTCGAGCTCGCCGGCGGCATGCGCGACGGGCGCAAGCTGAAGATGGTGATCCCGGGCGGCTCGTCGATGCCGGTGCTGCCGGCCGACATCATGATGGCGACCGACATGGACTACGACTCGATCGCCAAGGCCGGATCGATGCTCGGTTCCGGGGCGGTGATCGTGATGGACGAGACCCGCTGCGCGGTCAAGTCGCTGCTGAGGCTCTCGTACTTCTACTACGAGGAGAGCTGCGGGCAGTGCACGCCGTGCCGCGAAGGTACCGGCTGGCTGTATCGGATGGTGCACCGGATCGAACACGGCGAGGGCCGTCTCGAGGACCTGGACCGGCTGAACGAGGTCGCCGACAACATCCAGGGGCGCACGATCTGCGCACTGGGTGATGCGGCCGCGATGCCGGTGCGTGCGTTCCTGAAGCACTACCGTGACGAGTTCGCGTATCACGTCGAGCACAAGCGCTGCATCGTGCCGACCTATGTCTGAGGTTGTCCGCTGATGGTCGAACTGGAGATCGATGGTCGCAAGGTCGAGGTTGCCGAAGGCAGCATGGTGATGCATGCGGCCAGCGAGCTCGACATCTACATTCCGCACTTCTGCTACCACAAGAAGCTGTCGATCGCGGCCAACTGCCGGATGTGCCTGGTCGAGGTCGAGAAGGCACCCAAGCCGCTGCCCGCCTGTGCGACGCCGGTGTCCAACGGCATGAAGGTGTTCACCCGATCGGAGCGCGCGATCAAGGCGCAGAAGGGGGTGATGGAGTTCCTGCTCATCAACCACCCGCTCGACTGCCCGATCTGCGACCAGGGCGGCGAGTGCCAGCTGCAGGATCTTGCCGTCGGCTATGGCGGCTCGTCGTCGCGCTACGACGAGCCCAAGAGGGTGGTGTTCCACAAGCAGCTCGGACCGCTGATCTCGGCCGAGGAGATGACCCGCTGCATCCACTGCACCCGCTGCGTGCGTTTCGGCCAGGAGGTCGCCGGCGTGATGGAGCTCGGCATGGCCGGGCGCGGTGAACATTCGGAGATCATGAGTTTCGTCGGGCGCTCGGTCGATTCGGAGCTCTCGGGCAACATGATCGACGTCTGCCCGGTCGGTGCGCTGACCAGCAAGCCGTTCCGCTACAGTGCGCGGACCTGGGAACTCGTCCGCCGGCGCTCGATCGCCCCGCACGACTCGCTCGGCTCCAACCTGGTCATCCAGGTCAAGAACGACCGCGTGATGCGGGCGCTGCCGCTGGAGAACGAGGCGATCAACGAGTGCTGGTTGTCCGATCGGGACCGCTTCGCCTACGAGGGGTTGAACTCGCCGCAGCGGCTGCTGCAGCCGATGGTCAAGCAGGACGGGCACTGGCGGGTCGTCGACTGGACCGTCGCGCTGGAGTATGCGTCCCATGCGCTGCAGTCGGTCCGCACCACGTCCGGACCGGGTGCGATCGGTGCCCTCGGCTCGGGACAGAGCACCGTCGAGGAACTGTATCTGCTCGGACGGCTGATGCGCGGGCTCGGTGCTGCCAACGTCGACTTCCGGCTGCGCCAGACCGACTTCTCGCTCGACGGCACCGCCGCCACGCCGTGGCTGGGCATGAAGATCGCCGAGCTCGGCCGCTGCGACCAGGTGCTGCTGATCGGATCGTTCCTGCGCAAGGACCATCCGCTGCTGGCGGCCCGGCTGCGCGTGGCGGCCCGCCATGGCGCACGGGTGTCGGTTGTCCATGCGGTCGACGATGACCTGCTGATGCCGGTGGCCGCGCGGGCGATCGCCGCCCCCAGTCAATGGCCGGCGACACTGGCCGCGATCCTGTGCGCGGCGCTGCAGGCCGCGGACAAACCGGTGCCCGCCGAACTGTCGGGCATCACCGTGAGCGAGTCCGCACGCGCGGTGGCCGCGCAGCTCGTCTCCGGCGAACACAAGGCGGTGCTTCTCGGCAACGGCGCGTTGTACAGCCGGGACCTCGCGCAGATCGCCGCGCTCGCACAGGCGATCGCCGAAGCCACCGGGGCCGTGTTCGGTTATCTCGGCGATTCGGCCAACTTCGTCGGCGGTCATCTGGCCGGCGCGGTGCCGTTCGACCAGGGCGGGCTTGCCGGCAAGAATGCGCGTGAAATGGTCGAGCAGCCGCTGACGGCCTATGTGCTGCTCAACGTCGAGCCGTCGCTCGATCATGCACAGCCGGCACAGGCACGCAGGGCGCTGGCCGCCGCCGACTCGGTGATCGCGCTGAGTGCTTACGATTCCCCGGAACTGAGGGAACTGGCCGACTGCCTGCTGCCGATCACGCCGTTCACCGAAACCGGCGGCTCCTTCGTCAATTGTGAAGGGACCGTGCAGTCGTTCAACGGCGTGGTCCGCGCGGCGGGCGAGGCGCGTCCGGCATGGAAGGTGCTGCGGGTCCTCGGCAACCTGCTCGCGGTCGACGGCTTCGGCTTCGACTCGGTCGAGCAGGTGCGCGAGCAGGCGCTCGGGGCCGGCGTCCACCCGCGCCTGGGCAACCGCGCCGCGACCGCCATCAGGCCGTCGGCCTGGGCCGGGGCGAGCGGCGCCGCCGAACGGATTCCCGAGGTGCCGATCTACAGTGTCGACCCGATCGTGCGCCGCGCGCCGTCGCTGCAGGCGACGAGTGACGCCAGGCCACCGCGCGTGCGCGCCAGCGCGGCGACCCTGGCCGGCTTCGGCCTGGCCGCGGGCGGCCGGGCCCGCGTGTGCCAGGGTGATGGCGAGGTCATCCTCGAGGTCGACGCCGACCCGCGGGTGGCCGACGGCGCCGTGCGCCTGCCCTCGGGCCATCCGGACACCGCCGCGCTCGAGCGCATGACCGGCGAGATCAGGCTGGAGAAGAACTGAGATGGACAGCGCGCTCGCGTGGGTCGCCGATACCGGCACCGGACTGCTCGGACCGGTGTGGCCGGTCGTCTGGAACCTGGTGAAGATCGTGGCGCTGGTGCTGCCGATCTTCGCCTGCGTCGCCTACCTGACGTTGTGGGAACGCAAGATGATCGGCTTCATGCACGTGCGCCTGGGCCCGAACCGGGTCGGACCGCGCGGCCTGCTGCAGCCGATCGCCGACGCACTCAAGCTGGTCCTCAAGGAAGTCATCGTCCCGAGCCAGTCGAACAAGGTGCTCTACATCCTGGCGCCGATGATGACGATCATGCCGGCGCTGGCGGCCTGGGTCGTGATCCCGTTCGGCC
>CADEEH010000145.1 GCA_902826305.1 uncultured Burkholderiales bacterium | reverse complement strand
GGCAAGTTCTCGATGCGCGGCTTCAACGGCGAAGGCGAGATCAACGCGGTCAAGCTGCTGATCGACGGCGTGCCCGCCAACAGCAACGACGGCAACATGCCGTATATCGATCTGGCGCCGCTGCTGGACATCGACGCGATCGAGGTGGTCCGCGGCACCAACGATCCGCGCTACGGGCTGCACAACATCGCCGGCAACGCGACCATCGTCACCCGTCGCGGCGGCGACTACGCGCTCGGCCGCGGCTCACTCGGCAGCTGGGGAACCCGCGATCTCCAGGGCGCACTCGGCATCGACGACGGCACGGTGTCGCAGAACTACGCGATCGGCTGGAACACCACCGACGGCCACCGCGATCACGCGAGCGCCGACGGGCTGTCGCTCGGCGGCAGATGGTTCGTGACACCGGACGGCGGACGCAGCCGGATCGGCCTGATCGCGCGCCACTATCGCGCGGATGCCGACGAGGCCGGCTACCTGACCGCTGCGCAGCGCTCGGCGAATCCGGACCAGTCGCCGGCGCACAATGCCAGCGACCAGGATCGGCGGCGGGTGTCGCAACTCGCGCTGCAGGGCGAGACGCAGTTCGCGCCGACGCTGTTCGGCGCCGCCCAGGTCTACCTGAACGATCTCGACGACCGGCGCTACGTGCGCTTCTCGGCCGGCGTCTCCCAGCAGGAGCGTTACGTCGCCGAACGCCATGTCGGTGCATCGGCGAACATGACCTGGCGCCTGGGTCGGACCGCGATCGGCGACGTCGCGCTGACCGGCGGCATCGACGTCGAGCGACAGGACAACCGCAGCGAACGCTACAACACCGCCAGCCAGGTCCGTACCGCCCGCACCCGCGACCAGCAGTTCGACTTCAACACCACCGGCGCGTTCGTGCAGGCGATGGTCAAGCCGACACCAGCGCTGACGATCGTGCCCGCGTGGCGGATCGACCGGATCAGCGGCGACTACACGAACCGGCTCAACGGCCGGACCTACGCGGTCAACGACTACGGCAACATCAGCCAGCCGAAAGTGTCCGCGGTCTACGCGGTCTCCGAGAAGGTCTCGCTGTACGGCAACTGGGGCCGCTCGTTCCAGGTCGGTGTCGGCACCGCATCGTACAAGGTCAACCAGACCAGTGATCTCGAGCCGTCGATCAACCAGGGCTGGGAGGCCGGCATCAAGTTCAAGCCCCTGCCCTGGCTCGACGGTCGCTTCGCGGCCTGGGAGCAGACGGCCTCGAACGAAGCGCGACGGCGCCTGAACGATCCGTCCAACGATTCGGAGAACATCGGCAAGACCCGGCGCCGGGGGATCGACCTGCAGGTCAACGCCCGTCCGATGCCGGGACTGTCGTTGTGGCTGGCGACCGCCCTGCAGCGCTCGAGGATCCTCAGGGCCGATGCCGCGTCGGCGACCAGCGAAGGCAAGGAGATCGACCACGTGCCGCACCTGCTGTACAACGCCGGGGCCGACTGGCGGATCAACGACGTCTGGCGTGTGTCCGGATGGGCCAACGGCGCGTCGGACTACTACCTGGAGCGGACCAACACCACCGGCAGCTTCGGCTCACAATTCACGTTCGACGCATCGGTCGGCTACCGCGTGAGCCGGATGTTCGAACTCGAACTGCAGGTGCGCAACCTCACCGACCGCTACAACGAGTACGTGTGGTGGGACGGCACGCAGTCGCTGCACGCACCGGGCCCCGGCCGCAGCGTGTTCCTGGTCGCGCACCTGAAGTACTGATGCGGGTTGCGGACGAATCGCCGTGACGCGCTGAAGCGGAGGATCACATGCCGCTGCGGGGAAGGACACGACAGGCCTGGTTGCGGGTGCACCGGTGGCTCGGACTCGGACTGGGCGGCGTCCATGCGCTGCTCGGCCTGACCGGTTCGGTGCTGGTCTTCTACCTGGACATCGACGAGTGGCTGCACGCACCCGCAACCCCTGCACAAGTCCGGGTGCGCACGGAGGCGCCGCCGGCACTGTCCGCCGATGCGGTGCTCGCCCGGCTGCGGACGTTGCATCCGCAGCGCACCGGGCCGTGGCGGATCGAGCGGCCGCTGCATCCGCAGGACCCGATCCGGGCACGTTACTACGCGCCGGTCGAACGCGCCGGCCGGCTGTTCGCGCCGCTGGTGGTGACGCTGGATGCCGCGACACTCGAGCGGCAGCGCGAGTCGTTCTGGGGCGACGACCCGGTGACCTGGGTCTACGACCTGCACTACGCGCTGCTGCTCGATCGGACCGGGCACACGATCGTCGGCCTCGCCGGCCTCGTCATGCTGGCCTCGCTGTTCGGCGGGATCGTGTTGTGGTGGCCGTCGCGACGGCGCTGGCGCGAATCACTTCGACCGCTGCCCAGGCCGGGCATCGTGCGCCGGATCCATGACCTTCACGTGCTCGCCGGGGTGTATTCGATCGTCGTGCTGATGATGCTCGCGCTCACCGGTGCCGCGATGGCGCTGCCGGCGCAGACCCGCTGGCTGCTCGAGCAGGCCGGCATCGCGCCGTCGGCGCCGACCCGGATCGACGTCACCCGTGCCCGACCGGCTCTGTCGACCCCCGATGAACGGCGCCGCGCGGCCGACGGTGACACCGCGGTGCACCGGGCATCGAGCTCGATCGACGCCGCGATCGCCGTCGCCGCGCACCACTTCCCCGACGCCGAGGTACGCTGGATCGAGACCTCCGGCGCGGACGCCGAACCGATCATGCTGCGCATCCACCAGCGCGACGAGCCGAGCCGGCGCTTCCCGCAGACCCGCCTGTGGTTCGATGCCGACGATGGGCGATTGATCGCGGTGCGTGATCCGCGCCAAGGCACCGCGGGCGACACCGTGCTCGGCTGGCTGCATCCGCTGCACAACGGCGAAGTGTTCGGACTCGCGGGCCGCTGGCTGGTGCTGGTCTGCGGCCTCGTGCCGGTGCTGCTGCTGGCGACCGGCACCTGGCGCTGGCGCCAGCGGACCGATGCGGCCCGCCGGGCGGCGCACCGGACGACACGCGGCTCGCCGCCGGTGATCGCCCAGGCCCTCGATCGCGCTCAGCGCGGCGGCGTGCCCGAGAAGTAGACCACCGGCGCCCCGCTCATCTTCGCCGCGTAGAACTTCAGCACCTGCGCATCACCCGAGGTCACCTCGAACGGCATCATGCAACGCTTGCTGCCGCCCTTGTCGACCCGCTCGTTCGCCCAGCAGTCGTCCTCGGTTCCCGCCCCCTCGACCCAGCGCTCGATGCCGTTGCCTTTCACGCCGACGGCCTTGAGCATCGCTCCGTTGCGCACCATCTCGCCGGACTCCTTGCCGACGTAGGCCAGCGTCAGGTTCAGGCCGACGAATTTCGCCCCGGGCTTCGGCGGCTTGTTGCGCTCGTCGACCGCGAGCACACGGGCGGTGACATCCGGATCGACCGAGTCGACGGTGATCTGCCAGGTCGCGTATTCGGTGACCACGCGTGCAGTCTCGCCCCAGGCCAGCGGGTTCGGCTTGCTGCCGCGCAGGTGCCACTGCGGACCGGCATCGACCTTCACGCAGTCCACACGCGCGCCGGTCGCCGCCTTCGAAGTCTCGCCGAGTGTCGGGCAGGCGGTGCCGGGCTTGGGCGGCGGCGGGTCCTTGCTCTTCTGCGCCACCGCCGGCTGCGCCGCGAGGAGCCCCGCCAGGACGGCAGGGACGACAAGCGCGCGCGCGAATCGGCGCCGGGTGCGAGGGGAGGCGGAACGAAGCATCAAGACGGGTCTCCTGGTCGTCGTCGGTCGAGGACTGCGCGCACGGTTGCACCCCATCGGCACGGCCGGTCCTTTCATGCTCCACCGGCGACCGGCGATCGTCAACCACACACCACTCGCGGTCCACAGGCGGCATCATTCACACACTCAGGACCCGCCACATGCCCACCACGCCGACCGCCGTCCCGACGCATCCGCCGCGACCGACACAGCGTCGCCAGGGACTGGCGACGATTGCGATCGTCGCGACGATGCTCGCCGCCTGCGGCGGTGGCGGTGACGACGGATCCCCCGCGCCGTCGCCGGCACCGTCACCATCGCCCGCTCCCGCCAAGGTCTATCGGTTCGAGGAGACGTTGACGGTCGATTCGCGCCCACGGACGTTCACGCTGAACCTGCCGCCGTCGTACTACGAGACCGCCTCGGTGCCGCTCGTGATCGCGATGCACGGTGGCGGCGGCAGCGGCACGCAGTTCGAATCGACCTCGCTGCTGACACCGAAGGCCGACGCCGCCGGCTTCGCGGTCGTCTATCCGGACGGCACCGCACCGGGTCCGCTGGGTCTGCGGACCTGGAACGGCGGCGGCTGCTGCGGCTACGCGGTGCAGGCCGGCATCGACGACGTCGCCTTCATGCGCGGACTGATCGTCGATCTGACCGCCCGCTACAAGATCGACCCGAAACGCATCTACGCGACCGGGCACTCGAACGGCGGCATCATGTCGTACCGGCTCGCGTGTGATCTCGCCGACCGCATCGCCGCGATCGCACCGAACGCGGCCGCGGCGATGGCGACACCCTGCGCACCGTCGCGGCCGGTACCAGTGCGACACATGCATTCGCGACTGGACACCCAGGTTCGTCCCGAAGGCGGCTTCGGCACCGGCATCGCCGGCGTCAGTTTCCCGTCGCTGGCCGCGTCGATGGCGACCTGGGTCAGCGCCGATGCCTGCCCGGCCTCGTCGCAGACCACGGTCGTTGCCGGCCGCTACACCCGCGAACAATGGACCGGCTGCGCCGCGGGCGCCACCGTCGAGTACTACCTGACCGACGATGGCGGCCACGCTTGGCCCGGCGGGCTGCCCGGACGCGACGGCAGCGACACACCCTCGACGGCGATCGATGCCAACGACCTGCTGCTGGAGTTCTTCGCCCGGCACCGGCTGCCCTGAGCCGTCCGGGCCGCGCCCCCTGCCGGCCGCCCGCCGCGTGTGGTGCACGCTGCGATCGATGCCGACCGACCGCCGATCGGTCGACCGGCGGTCCGCTGCCAGCCGCCTTGCCTTGTTACCATCGCGCCCGAGCCCGCGGCACAGATGACGCGAGCGCCACCCGGGTTCGCGTCACGCACCGAGGCAGGACACAGATGTCACACAGTCAAGTGCTGGAATCGCTCAGTATCGGCATCGGCGTGGCGCTCGGCGTCGCGATGGGCATCACCTTCGACCACATCGGCGTCGGCATCGGCATCGGGCTGGCACTGGCGATCGCGCTGCCCAAGGCCGCGAAGAACGCCCGGAAGTAGGTCGGAGCGCGGCGCGCGGCGCTGCCTGGGAACATCGATTGCGTGATCGCCGGCAACTGCCGACGAGGAGCGCCATCGTGACCGTGAAGCCGGTTCCCGACGATTACCACGGTGTCACGCCGTACCTGTGCATCCGGGGCGCGGAACGTGCCCTTGACTTCTATGTGAAGGCCTTCGGTGCGGCCGAGATGATGCGCATCGTCCAGTCCGACGGTCGGATCGGCCATGCCGAGATCAGGATCGGCCGCAACGCGGCGGTGATGCTGGCCGACGAGTTCCCGGAGATGGGCTTCCGCAGCCCGACCACGCTCGGCGGCACGCCGGTCAACCTGATGATCTACGTCGCCGATGTCGACGACTTCGTGCAGCGCGCCAGCGCCGCCGGCGCGACCATCCGGCGTCCGGTCGCCGACCAGTTCTACGGTGACCGCATCGGTGTGCTCGAGGATCCGTTCGGGCACAGCTGGACCTTCGCCAGCCGGATCGAGGAGGTGTCCGCCGAGGAGATGCGACGACGCGCGGCGGCTCAACGCTGAGTGGGACGAGACCGCGCCGGATGCGCGGAGGAGCGCCGGGTGCAAGCGCGAGCCGGGCTCGGCGTTGGAACACGACAACGCGCGCGGTCCAAGGTTTCTGCGCGGGACGACCGAGTCGTTGGGAAATAATGGTCGTCTCCCGTCCCTCGTGCCGCCTTGACTCCGTCACCGACCGCATACTCTCCCGTCCGCTTCCGCCGCCTGGCCATCGTTCCTGTCGCCGCATGTTTGCTGGGCGCCTGCGCCGGCCCGTCGGGATCGGTCGGCGGCGGCGTCATCGGCGGGTCGACCAAGGTCAACTACGCGCTGGAGATCGACGCGCCCGCCGACATCGCCGACAGCATCCGCACGCAGACTTTCGCCGGCCGCTGGCAGAAGCGAGAGGACTTCGATCCGTTCCAGTACGACGGCCTCGTGGTCAGGCTCGAGGAGGAAACCCGATCGATCCTGCGCGCCGACGGCTATTACGATCCGCGTGTCACCGTCGACTCGGAACCCGGCCGCGTCAAGGTCACCGTGGTGCCGGGCAGGCGCACCGAGGTCGGCCGCGTCGAGCTCCAACTGAGCGGACCGGCAGCCAGCGATCCGGCGCTGGCCGGCGTGCTGAACGCGCGTTTCCGGCTTGCCGAGGGCAACCCGTTCCAGGCCTCGCGCTGGGAGGCTGACAAGTCGGCGGTGATCGAGGCGTTGAACCGCCAGGGCTACCTGCGCGCGAGGGTCGAACGCAGCCATGCCCGGGTCGATGCGCAACGGGCGCGCGCCGACTTGTCGGTGACATTCGACAGCGGCCCCCGGCTCGCCTTCGGCGACGTGTCGATCGAAGGGCTAGGACGCTACGACGCCCAGGTCGTCCTCGACCTGAGGACTTTCCGGCCGGGTGACCCCTATTCAGCCGACCTGCTCGCGGAATTCCAGACCCGGCTGCAGCGTTCCGGCTACTTCGGCAGCAGCAGTGCGATCCCGGACCTGACCGCGCTGCAACGCGACCCGGCCGCCGTCCGGGTGCCGATCCAGGTGATCGTCGCCGAGCTGGACCGGCGTCGCGCCGACGCCGGCATCGGCTTCAGCACCGACGAAGGACCCCGCGGCCAGGTCGGCTTCGAACATCGCGACCTGCTCGGACGCAACATCCAGCTGCAATCGGCGCTGATCATCTCGGCGAAACGCCAGCGTGCGTTCGCCAACTTCCGCACGCCGGTCGACGGCAACAACCGGTACCGAGGCTTCGGCCAGCGGATCGAACGCGAAGACATCGAAGGCCAGGTGAGCACACGCAGCAACACCTATGCCGGCATCGGACGACAGAAAGGCGACATCGAGTCGTTCACCTCGGTGCAGTTCCAGTTCGAGCAGAAGCGGCTGGACGCGGGCAACGGACTGCCGGTCGAGGAATCGACCAATCGCGCGCTGGTGTTCGGGCATGCCTGGGGCCTGACCCGGCTGGACTCGGCGCTCGATCCGCGCAGCGGGCAGGTGATCAACCTGCAATTGTCCGGCGCTCGCGAGGGGCTGCTGACCGACCGCAGCTTCGTGCGCCTGTATTCGCGCGCGATCCGCTTCCAGCCGATGCGGATCAGTGACGGCGTCGCCAATGGCACGCTGATCGGACGGCTGGAACTCGGCGCGGTGATGGCCGGAGGCACCGACGGGATCCCGACCGAGAACCTGTTTCGCACCGGTGGCGTGGATACGATCCGAGGTTACTCGTTCCTGTCGCTGGGGACACGGCGCGCCGGCGCGACGATCGGCGGACGTTACCTCGCCGTCGGCAGCCTCGAGTACCAGCATCACCTGAGCCAGGCCTATTCGGCCGCGGTCTTCGTCGACTACGGCAACGCCGGCGATTCGCGCGAGGAGATGAGCCCGGTCGCCGGCTACGGCGTCGGTGTCCGCTGGCGCACACCCGTCGGGCCGATCAAACTCGATTTCGCCTACGGGCAGGCCGATTCCCGGCTGCGGGTCCACTTCTCGGTCGGGTACTCGTTCTGATGACGCGGTCGCCTTCACGACCCGGATTGCGACGCGCGGCGGCCGTTGCCCTGGCAGTACTCGCCCTGATGTCGATCGCGATCGCCGCGGTCGCGTTCTGGCTGGGCAGCGAAAGTGGCCTGCGCTTCGTGCTGGAGCGTGGGCGTTCGGGGCTCGCTGGCGGCGGGCAGGTGATCGACTTCAGCGGCCCGCGCGGCGGGCTGTATCGCGGCGTCGAGTTCGATGCGATCCGATGGACGAGCGGCGCGACCACGGTACAGGCGCAGCGTGTGTCGGCGCGGTGGTCGCTGGCGGGCCTGCTGCGACGGCGGCTAGTGATCGATCATCTCGCGGTCGATGCACTGACGGTCGTGACCGGTCCGTCCGACCCGGCGAGCGCGCCGACCACGATGCCCGGCTCGTTCGCCTCCCCGCTCGACATCACGTTGAACCGGTTGTCGGTCGGCGAATTGCGGATCCGCGCCGGCGGCGAGCCGGCACCGGAGGACATCGTGCTGGCGGACGTGTCCGCCGCCGCATCGTATGCCGAAGCCACCTGGCGGATCGGCTCGCTCGCGGTCACGACGCCGTATGGCAAGGTCGATCGGACACACCTGTCGATCGGCGCCGAGGCGCCGCACCCGATCGATGGCCGGCTCGAAGTCAGCGGCCGCGTCGACCCGATCGCGTTCGAGGCGACACTGGTCCTGGCCGGCGACCTCGAGCGGCTGCGCGCGGACATCGAGGGCACGGCCCAGCAGCAAGCGGTCACGGTGACCGCACAGCTCGCGCCGCTCGCGGTGATGCCGCTGCTGTCGGCGAACGCGACCACCACCGGCACCGACCTCGCCGCGTTCGGCCGAGGCTTGCCGGCGACACGGATCGATGCGACGTTGGCGATACGGCCACCGGACCCCTCGACGGGCACCTCGACCGGCAACCCGGCCGGCACCTCGTCCACCCCCTCGTCCGGCGCACCGTCCGCATCGGCTGTTGCGCCCACCGACTTCTGGCGCGGTGAATTCTCGTTGCGCAACCACGACGCCGGACCGTCGGGCAACGAGCGTGTGCCGGTCGAGTCGGCTAGCGGATCGCTGCGGGTCCACGCGCCGGGCGTCACCGACCGGCAGCGGGTGATCGTCGAAGACCTTCATCTGCGCACGACCGGTGCCGGCGAGATCGATGGCACGATCGACGTCGCCACCGGCGAACGGATCACCGCCGCGGGCATGCAGCTGCCGTCGATCCAGGCCGCGCTGCGCCTGCGGTCGATCGACCTGTCGCGACTG
This sequence comes from uncultured Burkholderiales bacterium, assembly GCA_902826305.1. GTDB lineage: Bacteria > Pseudomonadota > Gammaproteobacteria > Burkholderiales > Burkholderiaceae_E > CADEEH01. Next base: position 3,462 of record CADEEH010000145.1, on the reverse strand, counting down.
TCGCCGACGATGCCACGCACCGCGCTGGCCGGTCGGATCGAGGTGACCCGCGACCGGTTCGTCGTCGACCTGACGCAGGACGAGTCGACCACACGTGCGCTGCTGCCGAAGAGTGTGTCCGACGCGGCGGGGCCGGCGTCGGTGCGGGCCCGCGGCACACTCGACGAACACACGGTGCGCCTGGAGAGCGCACACATCGAACTCGGCAGGACCCGACTGGACGCGCGCGGTCGAGCCGACCTCGGTCCGCCCCATCGTGCCGACCTGCGTGGCGATGTGGCGGGTTTCAGCCCGCGACAATGGCTGCCGGCTTCGATCGCCGACGACCCGCGCCTGCGCGACGCGGTGATCAACGGTCGCTGGTCGGTCGACGGCAACCTTGCACCGACGGTTGATGCCCGGGTGTTGCTCGACATCACCGACAGTCGTCTCGCCGGCGAAACCTTCGTCGCCGCACTCGCCGCCCGTGTCAGCACCGGAGCGGATGGTGTGGCTCCGCGACTCAGGGACACGCGGGTCGACATCCGGCTCGGCCGCAATCGGGTGCGGGCCGACGGCGCGCTCGGCCGCGCGGACGACACGATGACACTGCGTGCGCAGTGGCCACAACCCGGGCTGGTGCAGCCCGGCCTGAGCGGCACGATCGATGCCGAGGCGACGCTGCGAGGCGCGATCGATGCACCGGCTGCCGACATTGCCGTCCGCACACGACGGTTGACGCTGACCCGGCCGGATGGCGACCTGTCGATCGGGCGCGCCGACCTGACCGCCACCGTGCCGCCGCTCGGCGAGCGCAGCGGCAACACACGGCTCGCGCTGGATCTGGCCGCAGACGCGATCCGCATCGGCGAGCAGCCGCTGGACGTGCTGCGGGCGACTGTCGACGGCACCTCGAACAGCCACCGGTTCACGATCGCGATGTCCGCGGGGGGCCGCGCGCTGAAGGCTGCGGGTCGGGGCCGCGCGGAGCTGTCGAATCCGGATTCACCCGCGTGGCGGGCGACACTCGACACGGCCCGGATCGACGGGCCGGCGGTTGCCGAGCTGCGCGCGCCGGCGACGATCGCGATCACCACCGACCGGGCGCGGATCGGCGACATGCGGCTCGCGCTGGCCGGTGGCGAGGCGAACCTCGGCGAACTCGACCTGCGCTGGGGGGATGGGGTGTCGTTCGCGAGCCGGGGTACGATCGACGCGCTGTCGGTGGTCGAGCTGATGGCGCTGGCCGGGACGAAGGATGCGATCGAGGCGCTCGAGCCGATGCGGCTGTCCGGACGCTGGCGGCTCGCCGGCAGCGGCCTGCGCGACCTCGGCGGTCGCGTCGAGGCAAGCCTGATCGAAAGGCCGGTTGCCGGCAAGCCGGCGCTGGGCATCGAAGGCGGCAACGCGGTCAGTGCCGACCTGGACCGGGGCCGTATCGACGGCAGGCTGTCCCTCGATCTGCCGTCACTCGCCTTCACCCATCAGTTGACCGCGCCCGAATGGGTGCTCGATGGCCGACTGAAGTTGTCCGGCACGGTCGCCGGCACGACCGAGCGACCCGAGGTCGACGCGCGGCTCGAGGGACACGAGCTCAGCGTGTCGCAGCGTGCACTCGCCTGGCGGCTTGACGACGGCGAGTTGTCGGCCCGTTTCAACGGCCGGCAGGTCGTGCTGGAAACACTGCGTTTCGACAGCGACGACGGCCGGATCAGCGGCCGTGGCAGCGCGTCGGTCGTCACGCGCGCGCGCGGCGCCGGCAACCGGCTGCCGATCGACGGGCGTTTCACGTTCGAAGCCGAGCGCGTGCTCGTGCCGCTGGGACCCGGCCAGCGGGTGCTGATCTCCGGCGCCACCTCGATCGACAGCGATGCACGACAGGTCGCACTTGCCGGAAAACTGCGTGTCGATCGAGGCATCATCGAACTGCAGGGCTCGAACGTGCCCGGTCTGCCCGACGACATCGAGGTCGTGGGACTGCGCGGGGCGGACGCGGATCGCGGGAAGCCGGCGCGGGGCGCCAGGTCGGCCGCCAAGGACGATACACGCGCGCTGCGGATCGCCAGCGACGTCGAGATCGCACTCGGCGACGACCTGAAGGTCACCGGCAAGGGCGTCCAGGGTCGGATCACCGGCGCACTGAAGGTCGGCGGCCACCTGCCCGAGGAACCGTCGATCACCGGGGCGGTGCGGATCGTGGACGCGAAATACGAGGCGTATGGGCAGAACCTGGTCGTCGAACGCGGCGAAGTCCGCTTCAACGGGCCGGTCGACAATCCGTCGCTGGACATCGTGGCCAAGCGACCACTGCTGCCGGTGGATGTCGGCATCGCGGTCACCGGCACCGCCCGCACGCCGACGATCACGTTGACCTCCAAGCCCGACATGCCCGATTCGGACAAGCTGTCCTGGCTGGTGCTCGGCGTCGCGCCGACCGAGGCGCCGAACGCGGCGCAGTGGCTCGCGCTGCGCCAGGCGGCCGCGCAACTGCTCGGCGGCAACGACGGCCCGGCCAAGCCCGGGGTCGCCGACCGGCTCGGCCTGGACGTGTTGAACTTCGGCTACGGCTCGAACACCGACCCGGCGCAGCGGATCACGGAGAACAAGGCGCCGACCGGACTGCCGGGTGCCGGCGGAACCCCCGGCAGCGGCAGTGCATCGGCCGCACAACGCGAGGTGGTCACCGTCGGCAAGCGGTTGAGCGACCGGCTCTTCGTCACCTACGAACGCGGCGTGCGCGGCCTGTGGAACCTGCTGCGGATCCAGTATCGGCTGACCCAGCGGCTGTCGGTGCGCGGCCAGAGCGGCAGCGACACCGCGGTCGACCTGTCGTATTCGTACTCGTTCGACTGAACACGATCCGGTCGATCCGGATCACCGGGAGCGCCCGGGCACAATCCCCGACACTCGCCTTGACGATGACCGTCGAGCGTGGAAGTATCCGCTCGCCCTGTCCACCGGAGGTGCCGCATGTCCACGTCCACCCTGCCCCGCAGCCCGTTCGGCGCCCTGCTCGCCGCCTCGATGGTCTCGCTTCCGCTCGTCGCGGCCGCCCAGCCGCAACCCGAAGGATTCACCTGCTGCAACCTGCGCACCGACGGTTCCTGGATCACCGATGCCAACTACGCCGAAAGCCACAAGAAGATGATCCCCGCGGGCACGCCGGCGAAGGTCACCGGCTACGGCCGTTACCGGGTGCACATCGACATGAGCGGCCAGAAGCAGTCGATCGGCAACGACTACAGCCGGGACCTCGAACTCGGCGCGTTCGCGCAGCGCTACATCGTCACCGAGGACCCGAAGGTCAAGCTCGCGAGCTGGCCGCCGGCAGTGCAGGCGGCCGTGAAGGCGGCCAAGGTGATGGTCGGCATGACGAAGGACCAGGTGATCATGTCGGTCGCCTACCCGATGACCAGCGAGAACCCGTCGCTCGATGCGCCGGTCTGGCGTTACTGGCTGAGCAGCTTCGCCGAGTTCCAGGTG